>DATFRW010000367.1:0-3255 GCA_035262945.1 Solirubrobacteraceae bacterium | reverse complement strand
CGCCGGACGGTCGATAATGGTGGGTACCCCGTTGGTGCAGCCTTTGCACCGCGGGTGCGACGGAGAGGGAAGGGAGGATCGATGGACGCGCAGCAGGGCCCGATTGGCGACAACGCCGACGAGCTGCTGAAGCGGGCGCTCATCGATCCGGAGGCGTCGGTGGCGGTCGCGATGAGGGTCGCCGGGCTCGCCCTAGCCCAGGCGCTGACGATCGTCTTCCACGGCCGCGCGGACCTCGGCACGATCCAGACCTACGTCGCGCACGGCCCGCGCGGCGCGGGCAGCGCGATCGGCGCCGACGAGCTGCTGCGGGTCCCGTGCGACCTCGACCTCGGCGACGCGGAGACCCGCGTCGAGGCCGAGGAGGCCTACGCCGAGCAGGCGCGCACGCTGCGCGACGCGCTCCTGGCCGCCGACACGGTGCTCTCCATCTGGCGCGAGCCGCTCGAGGCGCTCGCCGAGGCGCCGGTCGACGTCGACCGCTCGGTCGAGCTGCCGGTGCGCCTCCCGGCGCACCGCCTCATGCCGGTCGCCCTCGTGGCTCCCGAAAAGCACCTCACCGTCGCCCCGGTGGTCGGCGCGCGCACGCTCGCCGAGGGCCGCCCGCCGATGGGCATCGCCTGCGCGCAGCAGGACGTCACCCGCATCTACCCGCTCCCCGACGACCCCGAGCACTGCCTCGAGGACTTCGCCGAGCACGCCGCCTCCCACGCGCGGAAGATGGCCGAGCGCCTCGACCACCAGGACGCATCGGTCCGGCGCTTTCTGGAGCTCTCCGGCGAGGACTTCCACGAGGCCGGCTGACCCGCTCGGCGACGGCAGGCGCTCGGGAGTGCGGCGTCACCTGGGCCGCCGCGGCTAGCCTGCGGCGCCCGTGTCGCGCCGCGCCAAGCTGTTCACCGCCCTCGCCGTCGGCGTGGTCCTCTTCCTTGCGATCTCGTTCGAGCTCGCCCGCTACCTGACCACCGAGAACAACGAGCGCGACGACGTCTACGCGCTGCTGCGCGACCAGGCACGCGGCGACGCGAACGCGATGCTCGCCCGGCTCAGCGACTGCGACGCCCGCTGCCAGGCGACCGTGCGCTCCAACGCGCGCCGGCTCGCACGCGCGGGCACGGTGAAGATCCTGGCCTACAACTCGTCGACCTCCTACGCGCTCGGCGGCGCCACCGGGCCGACGCGCGTCGCCTGGACGATCATCGACCGCCAGCTGCCCGTCGTGCAGTGCGTGCAGGTGCAGCGGACCGGCAATGTGCTGACCGGCCGGGGGATTAACCTGCTGCGCCTCAGTGCCCCGATCGACCGGACTGGGACCTGCTGATGTCCCCGCGCAGGCTCGCCGCAACGTCGATGGTTCCGTCGTGTTCTGAAAGCTTCTGCATGCGCTTTTTCCTCCCCGCCACCCTCGCCGCCGCTCTCGCCCTCGTCCTCGCGGCGCCGGCGGGCGCCCAGTCGGTCGTCTCCACGCCGAGCCCGAAGACGCTCTACAAGACCGGGCCATCGGGCCGCTACCTCATGGACGGCACCTGGCTGTTCAAGCTCGACAACCGCCAGAGCGGCCCGCAGCTCGAGCGCGGCACGGCCGGCTGGAAGCCGGTCACGGTGCCCAACGCGTGGAACGTCGGCGACGACTCGCCGCAGTCGTTCCTCGGCGGCGTCGGCTGGTATCGCAAGGACTTCCGCTTCCCGAAGGCGTCGAAGGGCGCCTCGTGGGTCGTGCGCTTCGAGTCGGTCAACTACCGCTCGAAGATCTGGCTCAACGGCAAGCCGATCGGCACGAACCGCGGCGCCTATCTGCCGTTCGAGATCCGCATGCCAGCCGGGCTGATCCGGCGCGGCGCGGTCAACCACCTCGTGATCCGCGTCGACTCGCGGCGCAAGCAGACGGACTTCCCGCCGTCGGGCCTGTCGATCGTGGGCAAACCGACGGGCGGGTGGTGGAACTACGGCGGGCTGCTGCGCGAGGTCTACCTGCGCAAGATCAACGACATCGACTTCAACACCGTCGAGGTGCACCCCGACCTGCCGTGCGCGACCTGCGCGGCGACCGTGCGCTACCGCGTGACGCTGCGCAACTACGGCGGCCGGGCGCGGCGCGTGCACGTCACCGCCCGCTTCGGCAACCGCAACGTCAACCTGGGCACGAAGGCGATCGGGCCCAAGCGCTTCGCCACCTTCACGAAGGCGCTGAAGGTCGAGCACCCGCGGCTGTGGTCGCCGGCGACACCAAACCTCTACGACGCGTCGCTGCGCGCGAATTCGGGCGGCAGCGTCCTGCAGACCTACACGCTGAAGACCGGCATCCGCTCGATCAAGGTCATCGACGGCCACCTGTTCCTCAACGGCGCGCCGCTGAACTTCCGCGGCGTCTTCATGCACGAGGACTCCAGGCAGTTCGGCTTCGCGATCAACAACCAGATCCGCGACCAGCAGCTCGCCTGGGTCAAGGAGCTCGGCGCCACCGTCATCCGCTCGCACTACCCGCTGGCGCCCTACACCCAGGAGCGCGCCGACGAGCTGGGGATCATGCAGTGGTCCGAGATCCCGGTCTACTCGATCAAGACGCAGTACCTCAAGCAGAAGCTCGTGCGCCAGCTCGCGGCGCGCGAGCTGGCGTCGAACATCGAGACCAACGGCAACCACCCGTCGGTGATCATCTGGTCGATCGGCAACGAGCTCAGCGCCCGTCCGGGACCGGTGCAGGGCTCGTACATCAACGCGGCGGTCAAGACGGCACACGCGCTGGACCCGACGCGCCCAGTCGGCCTCGCCGTCGCCGGCTACCCGTCGGCTGGCTGCCAGCCCGAGTACGGCCCGCTCGACGTCATCGGCATCAACGACTACTTCGGCTGGTACCCAGGCCCCAACGGCCAGATCGCCGACCGCACGCTGCTGCCCGAGTACCTCGACTCGGTCCGCCAGTGCTATCCGACCAAGGCGATCGTGGTCAGCGAGTTCGGAGCCGAGGCCAACCGCGACGGGCCCGTGGAGGAGAAGGGCACGTATGCCTTCCAGCAGGACTTCGTCAACTATCACCTCGGGGTGTTCGCGACGAAGCCGTGGCTGTCGGGCGCGATCTACTTCGCGCTGCAGGAGTTTCGTGTGCGGCCCGACTGGGACGGCGGCAATCCGCGGCCACAGCCTCCGCTGCACCAGAAGGGCCTCGTCTCGTTCGACGGGGTGCGGAAGCCCGCGTTCTTCGACGTGCAGCGGATCTTCCGCGCCACCAGGCAGCTCGGGGCGCCCGGGGCGTAG
>DATFRW010000366.1:0-4993 GCA_035262945.1 Solirubrobacteraceae bacterium | reverse complement strand
GCCTAAGCGCCGGATGCCGCTACCGTGAATGTGGATGCAGCTCGCGGAGGAACGCCCCAACGTCGAGCTGCGCCGGGGCACCGACGGCGAGCCGATCGTCGTCCTCGCGTTTCCCTACGACCCGCACATCGTCGCCGTCGTGCGCAGCATCCCCCAGCGGCGGTTCGACTGGGACCGCCGCGAATGGTGGGCGCCGGTCAACGACTGGGCCGGCGTGTACGTCGCCGAGGTCCTCGATCGCTTCCCGGAGCTCACGACGAGCGCGCAGGTCGACGCGTGGCTGGCCGCCATCGAGCGCCGCTGGGTCGGCAGCGTCACGACCACCCGGCACGACGGCCGCGGCTGGTTCGTGCTGCGCACGCGCGCCGGCGAGGTGCCGGAGCCGCTGCGCGAGGGGGCCATCGAGCGCGAGGACGGCACGCTGCTCGCGCCGCTCACGGAGGCGGGCGCCGAAGCGCTGGCCGAGCAGAACGGCGCGCGGCTCGACGGCGGCGCGCGCCGCTGCCTGGCCGCGCTCGAGCGCGGCGAGGACCCGCCGCCCGCGCGCCTTGCCGTCAGCGAGACCGTCGACGGCACGTTCCTACGCCTCGACGTCCTCTGGGATCCGGCCGTCGGCCTGGCGTTCGACGCGCTGCCCGGAGCGGGCGAGGTCGGCCGCACCCTCCCCGTCGACCCGTGGATCGTCGAGCCGCTCGACGCGTTCCTCGCGCTGCACGGCGTCACGGTGGACGGCTCGGCCGCCGAGACGCTGGCGGAGTTGCGCGCCGAGCACGACGAGGCGCTCGACGCCATCCGCGCCTCGCGCGCCACGACCGGCGAGCCGATCCCGGAGGTGGACGCGGTCCTCGGCGGCGAGCTCGCGCCCTTCCAGTGGGGCGGCGTGCGCTACGCGCTCGACGCGCGGCGCGTCTTCCTCGCCGACGAGCAGGGCCTCGGCAAGACGGTCGAGGCGCTCGCCACCCTCGAGGCCGACAACGCCTTCCCGGCGGTCGTGGTCTGTCCCGCGTCGCTCAAGCTCAACTGGGAGCGCGAGGCCTCGAAGTGGCTGCCTCACCGCTCGATCGCGGTCGTCCACGGCCGCGTCGCCGTGCCGCCCACCGGCGACATCACGATCCTCAACTACGAGATCGTCGCCGCCCACCGCGAGGCGCTCGCCCGCCTGCGCCCGCGCGCGCTCGTCGTCGACGAGTCGCACCTATGCAAGAACCCGCAGGCCAAGCGCACGCAGGCCGTCCGCCGGCTCTCGGAGGCCGTCGCGCCCGACGCGCTGCGCCTCGCCCTCACCGGCACGCCCGTCCTCAACCATGCCGACGAGCTCATCAGCCAGCTGCGCGTCCTCGGCCGGCTCGACGACTTCGGGTCCGGCGCGCGCTTCAAGCGCCAGTTCCGCGGCCAGCTCTCCGAGGAGCGCCTGCACTGGCACCTGCGCCGGCGCTGCTTCGTCCGCCGCCTCAAGTCCGAGGTGCTGCCGCAGCTGCCGGCCAAGCGCCAGGTCGTCGTGCCGGTGCCGCTGGACAACGAGCGCGAGTACCGGCTGGCCGAGGAGGACGTGATCGCCTGGCTGCGCGAGCAGCCGCTCGACCTGCGCGAGCTCGACGCGAGAGTCGCCGCCGCGACGCGCGCCGAGCGCCTCGCCCAGCTCACGACGCTCCAGCGCCTGGCGGCGCGCGGCAAGCTCCACGCCGCGCTGGCCTGGATCCACGACTTCCTCGCGTCCGGCGAGCCGCTCGTGGTGTTCGCCCGCCACGTCGAGGTCCAGATCGCGGTGCTCGAGCGCTTCCCGCACGCGCTGCACATCCTCGGCAGCGACGCGATCGGCGAGCGCGACGACGCCGTGCGCGCCTTCCAGAACCCCGAGGGGCCGCAACTGCTCGTCGCCGCGACCCGCGTCGCGAGCCAGGGCATCACGCTCACCCGCGCATCGAACGTCGCCTTCCTCGAGCTCGAATGGACGCCGGCGATGCACGACCAGGCCGAGGACCGGCTGCACCGCATCGGCCAGCGCGACGCGGTGACCGCGTGGTACCTGCTGGCGGCCGAGACGATCGACGAGATGATGGCCCGCGTCATCGACCGCAAGCGCGGGCTGATCGCCGCCGTGACCGACGGCAGGCGCCTCGACGGCGACGGGCTCGTCGAGAGCGTCGTGAAGGAGCTGCGCGCCGGGCGGCCCTACCGGCATCTGCGACGCGTCCACGCATAGCTGCACAACAGAGCGCCAACGCGGCCCGAAGCCGCGCTTAGGGCGCGTGGCGCAGTGTGTCCCCCCGTGCTGCGCCACGCGCCCGCGGTTCTCGCCCTGGCCGGCTCGCTCTGCGCGGCGAGTTGCGGTGCCACGATGTCCGCGACCTCCGGCCAGGTGTCCGTCCCGCAGGTGCGCGCCGACACCCTTGCCGCCGTAGCGAAGCGGATCTATCGGCAGGAGGCCGACGGCGCGGTCGGGCACGCCGCCGTCAAGCGGATCGCGCGGGACCATGCGCTCCTCGCCGCCGTGCGCGCCGGCGACATGCCTGCGCTGCGCTCCGCCGCGCTGCGCCAGCTGTTCAATCCCGGCAAGCACGTCGTGCGGCTGAGCATCGTGCGCGGCACGCGGACGCTCACCAACGTCGGAGGGGCGTTCGTCGTCGCGCCCGCGCACCTCGAACTGCACACCGCCGGCGGCGCGCGGCTCGCCAAGCTCGAGGCGTCGATGCAGGACGTCGTGGGCTACGTGAAGCTCGTCCACCGCCTCACCGGCGCGGACATCGTCGTCCGCGGCCGGCCCGGGCACGTCGAGAGCTCGCTGGCCACGACGCCCGCGACCCTGCCGAACTCGGGCACCGTCACGGTCGACGGGCGCCAGCTGGTCGTGCGCTCGTTCCACGAGGCGGGCTACGGCGGCGAAACGCTGACCGTCTGGATCCTGGCCTGAGCGCCGGTCAGCGGATCGAGCGGCGGCTGAGCTCGATCGCCTTCTCGGCGTTGGCCGCGGTGACGAAGTTCGGCCCCGTGGCGATCACGTCGCCCTGCGCCGGGAAGATGCCGTAGCGGGCGCGCTCCGTGAGGAGCACGACGGGCAGGTAGCCCTGCAGGTAGGCCTGCTGGTCGACCGCGAACAGCAGGCGCTTCTGCTTGACCGCCTCGAGCACGTCCGGGCCGAGGTCGAACGTGGCGACCTTGACCCCGCCGACGCCGGCGAGGCCCTTGACGGCCTGGATCCCGCCCGTCGCGTTCAGGGCCAGGACACCGTCGATGCCCCCGCTGCGCACGGCGGTCTTGATCCGTTGCGGCGTCGCCGCGCTCTGGTCGTCGATGCGGAAGACGCGCGACGTGCCGCCCGCCTCGCGCATCGCCCGCGCCAGGCCGCGACAGCGCGCGTCGAGCCCCTGGTTGCCGATCTGCTGGTTGACGCACAGCGCGTGCCGGACGCCGGACGCCGCCAGGCGCCGCCCGGCCTGGAAGCCGGCGCGGTCCTCAGGCTGCCCCACGTGGGCCAGCACCCCGAGGCGGTTGTAGAAGTCGCTTCCCGAGTTGATCGTCACCACCGGGATGCCGGCGCGCACGGCACTGCGGATCGCCGGCGCCAGACCGCGCTCGGGCAGCGAGACCACGAGGCCGTCGGGCCGGCTGGCCACGGCCTGCTCGACCATCGTCTTCATGCGGTCGAGGCTGTAGACGTCGGGCGCGCGGTAGGTGACGACGACGTCCATCTGGCGCGCGGCCGCCTCGACGCCGTTGCGCACGATCGCCCAGAACGGGCTCGACGCCTGGCCGTGCGTGACGACGGCGATGCGCACGCCGCCGGCCGGCCGCGCGGCGGGGTTCGCCGCCTGCTCGCCGCCGGTCACGACGATCGTCGGCTCGCGCACGGTCGTGGTCCCGCCGCACCCGGCGACCGCGGCGGCGAGGACGATGAAGGCGAGCAGCGCGACGCGCCTCATCGCCTCGCCTCCGCAGGGATGGGAATGCGAGCGCGCAGCGTCGTCCCCGCGCCGTTCGGGCTGTCGATCTGCAAGGTCCCGTCGACCGCGGCCACGCGGTCCTGCAGCCCGCGCAGGCCGCTGCCCGCGGCGACGTCGACGCCGCCGACACCGTCGTCGGACACGACGACCACGACGTCGCCGTTGTCCCGGCCGATCGCGACGCTCGCCTGCGAGGCGTGCGCGTAGCGGGCGACGTTCGTGAGGGCCTCGGCCACGACGAAGTACGCGGCCGACTCGATCGGGGCGGGCAGCCGGCCCTCGATCGCCACGGCGGTCTGGACCGGGACGGGCGTGCGCTCGGCGAGCGCGCCGACCGCCGGGCCGAGCCCGCTCTGCGTCAGCAGCGCCGGGTGGATGCCGCGGGCGAGCTCGCGCAGCTCGCCGAGCGCGACCTCGAGGCGCTCGGCGAGGCCGTCGACGAGGGGCGCCGCCTCGTGGCCGTTGATCCGCGAGCGCAGGACGCGCAGCTCGAGGGCGAGCGCGAGCAGCTGCTGCTGGGCGCCGTCGTGCAGGTCGCGCTCGATGCGCCGGCGGGCGTCGTCCGCGGCCTCGACGATGCGCTGCCGCGAGACCCGCAGCTCGGCGACCCGCGCGCGCAGGTCCGCCTTCAGGCGTTCGTTGTCGATGGCCAGCGAGGACGCCGCGGCCGCCGCCTGGACCAGCTCCATGCTCGTGTCGAGCGCCACGTCGTGCACGATCGCGGCGACGCGCCGCCCGTCGCGCTCGACCGCCGTCCAGGTGCGTCCCGACCCGGGCTCGGGCAGCGTCACCCGCGCGCCGGACTCGTCGACGAACACGCCGCGATCCGGCAGCCAGTACGCGATCGACACGGTGCTGTCGCCAAGGCTCTCCGCGAGAAGCTCGCGTACCGGGCCGCTCGCCGACGCCCGCGGCACCAGCCGGGCGCGGCCGATCGTGCACAGCACGCTGTGGAGCGCCTCGAACGTCGCGATCACCAGGACGCCACCGGCCGGGACGAGTACGCAGAGCACGAGGCCGATGCCGACCCCGAGCTGCCAGGGCCCGAGATA
>DATFRW010000365.1:0-16192 GCA_035262945.1 Solirubrobacteraceae bacterium | reverse complement strand
GCGATGCCGCCGACCTCCTCGACCTCGTGCGACAGGACGCCGGGGTGGGGCAGACCGGCCGGCGCTTCCCGCGCAAGTCGACGCTGCTCGACATCTACTCGCGCACGGTCAACGCGCAGCGCCCGCTGCGCGAGGTGGTGGTGGAGGACTTCCCATGGTGCGAGCGCCATGGCGACGACCTCGCCCGCCTGTTCGTCGAATACGGCGCCCGCAAGCGCGCGCTCGGCGTCCTCGATCTCGACGACCTGCTTCTGCACTGGCGGGCGCTGGCGCGCGACGCGGTGGTTGGGCCGGAGATCGCGGGCGCGGTCGACCATCTCCTGGTCGACGAGTACCAGGACGTCAACGGCCTGCAGGTCGACCTCGTGCGCGCGCTGCGGGCGCAGCGGCCCGACGTCACCGTCGTGGGCGACGACCTGCAGGCGATCTACGGCTTCCGGTCATCCTCGCCGCAGCACATCCTCGACTTCCCGCAGCACTTCCCCGGCGCGGCGACGGTCGCCCTCGAGCGCAACTACCGCTCGGTCCAGCCCGTGCTCGATGTCGCCAACGCGGTCGGCGAGCAGGCCGAGCGCTCCTACCGCAAGGCGCTGCGCGCGGAGCGGCCCGGCGGGCGACCACCCGAGCTCGTCATGTGCCTCGACGAGGGCGCGCAGGCGTCCGCGGTGTGCGAGCGCGTGCTCGACGCGCGCGAGCGCGGCGCGACGCTGCGCGAGCAGGCAGTGCTCATGCGTGCCTCGCACGACTCGGACCTCCTCGAGCTCGAGCTCGCGCGCCGCGACATCCCGTTCGTCAAGTACGGCGGGCTGCGCTACCTCGAGGCCGCGCACGTCAAGGACTTCCTCGCGCTCCTGCGGCTCGCCGACAACCCGTCCGACCGGCTGAGCTGGTTTCGCTGGCTGCAGCTGCTCGACGGCGTCGGCCCGGCGACCGCGCGGCGCGTGCTCGAGGCGCTCGAGCCCGACGGCGGCGGGCTGGTGGACGTGCTGGCGCGCTGGCCGGGCGCGCGGGGCGCGCTGTCCAGCGAGGCGCGCGAGCCGGCCGATGCGGTCATCGCCGCGCTGGGCGCGGCGGCCGAGACCACGGCGGCGGGGCCGCGCGCGGAGGTGCTGCGCGCCGCGCTCGGCCCGATCGTCGAGTCGCACTACCCAGACGGCGCGGTGCGCCTCCAGGACCTCGACGCACTGGTGGCGGCCGCCGGCCAGGCGTCGGACCTCGGCCGCTTCGTGGCCGACCTCGTGCTCGACCCGCCGGCGTCGTCGGCCGACCTCGCCGGCGCCGGCAGCCTCGACGAGGACTGGCTCGTGCTCAGCACCGTGCACTCGGCCAAGGGCCTGGAGTGGCGCTCGGTGCACGTGCTCGCGCTGTACGACGGCAACTTCCCGTCCGACCTCTCGGCCGGCAGCCGCGAGGCGATCGAGGAGGAGCGCAGGCTGCTCTACGTCGCGCTGACGCGCGCCCAGCGCGACCTGCACCTGTACGTCCCGCTGCGCTACTACCACCGGCCGCGCGGCTCCGACGACGGGCACGGCTACGGCAAGCCCTCGCGCTTCCTCACCGACCGCGTGCAGGCCCTGTGCAGGCGCACCGACGACACCGGTATCGGAACCGGCGACGCGCTCGGCGCGCCGGTGGTGGCCGCGGGCGGCTGGCGCATCGAGGTGTCGGTCGACGCGCTGTTCACCTGAGCGTATGCTCGCCGCTCATGGCAGAGGTGGCGCTACCCGCAGCGCCAGCGGCGGAGGAGGCGCCGCCGCGCCCGGACTTCCAGATCGTGCCGCTCCGGGGGCTGCCGATCGTTTCCGCGGTGCTCATCGGGCTCATCGCGGCGATCGCCGCCAACAAGCTCTGGCCGCTCGAGTTCTTCCACATCGCCGCCGGCGCGCTGTGGACATCCATCGATCTCTTCCTCGGCCTCGTGCTCGGCCCGATCCTCGGGCGGATGGCGATCCCCGGGCGCATCGAGCTCACGACCCGGCTCATGCCGAAGATGCTGCTGATCATGCCGACGGTGGTGACCGTGACGCTCGCGTCGGGCTGGCAGCTCGGCCGCCTCATGGGCACCATCGACAGCAGCTACGTCAACCACGGCTGGATCGTCGCCTCGTACATCGTGGTCGGCGTGATGGCCGTCATCGCGCTCGGCCTGCTCGAGCCCGCGAACGTCGCGGTGCTGTTCGAGCTGAAGAAGCGCCGGCCCGATCCGACGGTCATCCAGCGCCTCATGAAGCGCTTCATCTACACCGCGGGGATCATCGGGGCGATGCAGGTCGCGACGCTCGTGATCATGACCAAGGTGGCGACCGGGTGAGCGAGCGCCGGCTGCCCCCGGTGACGGAGGTCGCCATGACCTCCATGGCGCTGATCGTGATCGGCGGCATCTGGATCGCGTCGCACCTGCCCAACCACGTCCCGCTCGGCCCGGCGGTCGCGCTGCTCGTCGCGTCGGCCGCGCTCGTGGTCGTCAACGTCGTCTCGCTGCTGCGCGTGCCCGACTTCAACTGGCGACAGTTCTGGCTGGTGGCGAAGTGGGCGGGCCTGGCCTACGCGGTCACCGCGGGCATGCTCGCGTATGTCTTCATCAACGACGGCACCCGCGGCGGCGAGCTCGTCGTGCTCATGCTGTCGCTCGTGGTCTACGCGATCCACGTGCCCCTGCTGATCGGGTTCACGGTTGCGCGTTACCAGCCGCTCGCGACCGAACACTGACGCTTACACGATCGTTAAGTCGACGGATCTAGTGTCGCCGCCCTGAGGGGTGGTGGTACATCGTTCGCGGCGTATGTCGCGCGGCGCGTCGCCGCCGTGGCCGTTGTCGTGCTGGTCACGCCGTCGCTGACCTTCATCCTCTTCGGCTCCCTGCGCGAGGGCGTGTCGGTACCCGAGAAGGCCTCGCAGTTGCCCGGCTACCTGTCGGACACGTTTCTGCACCTGGACTTCGGCTACGCGGCGAAGTTCCATAAGCCGCGCGGTCAGGTCCTGCTCGACACGATGCCCGTCGACATCTCGCTGCTCGTCGGCTCGCTCGTCTGCGGCGTGGTCATCGGCCTTGCGGCCGGGGTCGTCGCCGGGGCGCGCCGTCGCAGCGTCGCCGACCGGGCGCTCGCCGTGGGCAGCGCCATCGGGATGAGCATGCCGGTGTACTGGTTCAGCTCGATCGCGCTCGTGCTGTTCGCGCCGCAGTCCGGCTACCTGCTCCAGATCCCGTTCCTGTCCTGGTACGGCGGCTACGTCTCGTTCGGCCACAGCCCACTCGGCTGGCTGCAGTCGCTGTGGGTCCCGTGGCTCGTGCTCGCGGCGCCGCTGGCGGCGATGGTCTATCGGATGACGCGCGCATCGCTGGCCGAGGTGCTCAACGAGGATTTCGTGCGCACGGCGCGCGCGAAGGGTGTGCGCGAACGGATCGTCGTGCGCCGGCACGCGTTGCGCGCCGCGCTGTCGCCGGTCCTCGGACTCGTGTCGGTCAACGTCGCGCTGCTCGTCACGAACGTCATCGTGATCGAGCGCGCGTTCAACCTGCCCGGCTTCTTCCGGGTTGCCAACATCGGGCAGGGCAACGGCCTGGGCGAGGGCGTGGAGCCGCCGATCTTGCTCGACGACGTGCAGGCGCTGATCGTCGAGGTGTCGCTGCTCATCGCGCTGACGATGTTCCTCACCGACGTGCTGCGAGCCAAGCTCGATCCCCGCGCGCGCGTCTAGTAAGCCGCGATAGCGGTAACGCTTGCGCGCCCGGCCGCGCGCGGCGAGACTTGGCCCACCCATGGGCCAGGATGTCGCCGCGAGGGTGTTCAGCCGGGCCGACCGCCAGCGCTATCGCGAGAAGGTGCGGGTCTGCCTCGACGTCTTCGCGCGCATGCTCGCCGAGGCCAGGTTCGAACCAGCACGCGGCTCGTTCGGGCTGGAGATCGAGCTCAACCTCACCACCGACGACGGCACGCCCGCGATGGCCAACGCGGCGGTGCTCGAGGCCATCGCCGACCCGGACTTCCAGACCGAGCTCGGGCAGTTCAACGTCGAGATCAACATCGCGCCGCGGCGGTTCAGCGAGACCGTGTTCGGCGAGCTCGAGGAGAGCGTGCGCGCCAGCCTCAACCACGGGGAGGAGCGGGCGCGCACGACCGGCGCGCACATGATGATCATCGGGATCCTGCCGACGGTCGACGGCGCCCACCTCAACGCCGCCGCCTTCAGCGCCAACCCGCGCTACCAGCTCCTCAACGAGCAGATCTTCGCCGCCCGCGGCGAGGACCTCGAGATCGACATCAGCGGCGCCGAGCGGCTCTTGACCTATGCCGACACGATCGCGCCCGAGGCGGCGTGCACGAGCGTCCAGCTCCACCTCCAGGTCGAGCCCGACGCGTTCGCCGCGCACTGGAACGCCGCGCAGGCGATCGCCGGCGTCCAGGTCGCGGTCGCGGCAAACTCGCCGTTCTTCTTCGGCAAGGAGCTCTGGCGCGAGACGCGCATCGCGCTCTTCGAGCAGGCCACCGACACCCGGTCCGACGAGCTCAAGGCGCAGGGCGTGCGCCCGCGGGTGTGGTTCGGCGAGCGCTGGATCACCTCGATTTTCGACCTCTTCGAGGAGAACGTCCGCTACTACCGGGCGCTGCTGCCGATCTGCGACGACGAGGACCCGGTGGAAACGCTGTCGCGCGGCGACGTCCCGCAGCTCGGCGAGCTGCGCCTGCACAACGGCACGATCTACCGCTGGAACCGCCCGATCTACGACGTCGTGCGCGACCGGCCTCACCTCCGCGTCGAGAACCGGATCCTGCCCGCGGGCCCGACGGTCGTCGACATCCTCGCCAACGCCGCCTTCTACTACGGGCTGCTGCGCGTGCTCAGCGAGGACGACCGACCGCTGTGGACGCAGATGTCGTTCTCGGCGGCCGAGGAGAACTTCCACTCCGGCGCGCGCGACGGCATCGAGGCGCGGGTGTACTGGCCCGGCGTGGGGGAGGTGCCGGTAGCGGAGCTCGTGCTGCGGCGGCTGCTGCCGCTGGCCCACGAGGGGCTCGAGCGCCTCGGCGTCGCCACGGCCGATCGCGAGCGGCTGCTGAACATCATCGAACGACGCTGCGTGACGCTGCGCAACGGCGCCACCTGGCAGAGCGCGATGTTCCACCGTTTCTACGAGAGCGGGCTCGAGCGCGACGAGGCGCTACGGCGCATGACCGTTCGCTACCGCGAGCTCATGCACGCGAACGAGCCGGTTCACGACTGGCCGCTGGACTGACCTCCGGCTCCGGCAACGGCACGGCCTCTGACGGCGCCGCGCATGCCGGCAGCGTCGCCTCGAACGAGGCACCCGGCTCGCCGGCGTGTGCGCGCACGTCACCCCCCATCTGACGCGCGAGCCCGCGGGCGATCGCGAGGCCCAGGCCGAACCCGTGGCCAGGCGTCGAGCCGCGCTCGAAGCGCCCGAAGATGCGCTCCCGTTCGGCCTCGGGCACGCCCGGCCCCTGGTCGCGGACCCGTATGCGCGCCGTGGAGTCGTCCCCCCGGACGGCAAGGGTGACCATCGTCCCCGGCGGCGCGCCGTGCGAGAGCGCGTTATCGAGGAGCACGCGCACGACGCGGGCCGTCGCGCGCGGGTCTGCCAGCGCCCACACGGGCGCCGGCGCATCGACCTCGAGCGCGACGCGGCCGGCGTCGGCGACCGCGACGAGCTCGGCGGCGATCGTGCCGGCCAGCTCGCCGAGCTCGGTCGGCTCGGGCGTGAGCTGGACGTCGGCGTCCAGCCGCCCAAGGTCGAGGAGGTCCTCGGCCAGCGTCGTCATGCGATCGGTCTGGCGCTTGGCCGCCGCAGCCCGCCGACGCGCGCCCTCGAGGTCGGGCGCGTCGCCGGCGAGCTCCTCCTCCAGAAGCTCGACGGTGCCGCGCAGCGAGGCAAGCGGGGTGCGCAGCTCGTGCGACGCGGTGGAGAGGAACGCCTGGCGGCCGCGCTCCTCGGCGTACAACCGCGCGCGCATGGACTCGAGCGCGCGTGCGACGTCGCCCACCTCGTCGTTGCCGGCGTCGAGCGCGAGCGGGCGCTCGATGCCTTCCTCGGCCAGGGCGCGCGCGCCGCGGCGCAGCCGCTCGAGCCGGCGCAGCAGCCCGAAGGCGAGCGCGACGCCGAGCGCGATCGCGAGCAGGATCGCGACGCCGCCGGCGACCGGCAATGCCCTGCGCACCACGGCGGCGGCCGCACGGCTGTCGTCGAGCGACTTGCGCAGCACCAGCGTGCGCCGCCCCGCGGCGGTGTGCACCGGCGCGACGACGACGGCCTCGCCGTCGCGGACCTGGTCGAGCACGTCGCCCGCGCGCGCGAAGCCGGCGTCGACGAGCCGCTCGGGCTTCTCCGAGCGCGGATCGATGCGCTCCGGGTCGGTGTCGGCCAGCTCGATGCCGTGGGCGTCGAACAGGGCGACCCGCCCGCTCATCCGGCGGGCGAGCTGGTGGACGATCGCCTCCTGGCGCCGGGAGCCGGGGCTCAGGTCGCGGCGCGGCAGGCGCGCGAGCGTGAGGTCGGCGGTGCGCGCGAGCGCGCGCATGTCGCGCAGGCGGTCGTTGGCGATCCGGTGCTCGAGCGGCGGCACCAGCGTGGCGATCGCCGCCGCCAGGGTGACGGCGCTCACCGCCACCAGCGCCAGGATCAGCCTGGCGCGCAGCCCCGGCCGCGGGAGGCGCACCGCCCGTCAGCCTCCGATGCGGTACCCCGCGCCGCGCACGGTCACGATGGCGTCGGGGTTCCCGCCGGCCGCGGCGAGCTTCTCGCGGAGGTGGTGCACGTGCACGTCGATGGCGCGCGGATCGCGGAACTCGTGCCCGCCGAAGATCGCGTCGAGGAGCTGCTGGCGCGACAGCAGCCGACCCTGCGCGTGCAGGAGCGCGCCGAGCACCTCGAACTCCGAATAGGTCAGCGGGAGCTCTGCGCCGTCGATCTCGGCGCGCCGGGCATCCGCGTCGACGCGCAGGCCGCCGAGCTCGAGCACCGCGCGCGGCGCGCCGTTGCGGTTCACGCGGCGCAGGACCGCGCGCACCCGGCTGCGCAGCTCGGCGATGCCGACGGGCTTCGTCACGTAGTCGTCCGCGCCCGCTTCCAGCGCGAGCACGACGTCGGCCTCGCCGTCGCGCGCGGTGACAGCGACGACGTGCGCGTCCTCGCCGGCGCGGCGTAGCCGTCGGCACACCTCGACGCCGTCGGGCCCGTGGCCGAGGCTGATGTCGAGCAGGACGAGGTCGAAGCTGCGGCCCGCGAGCGCGTCGAGCGCCGCATTGCCGTCGGGCGCTTCGACCACCTCGTGACCGTCGCCGGTTAGGGCCCCGGCCATCACCTCGCGAAGGTCGGCGTCGTCCTCCACCACGAGCACGCGTCCGCCCAGCGAACCGTGGCCGTTGTCGCCATGCATGGACCTGAGAGTAGAGCGAGCAAACCTCGCTCGAGCACGGCACAACATGATCCCAACATGACGCGCAGCCACCGCGAACTTCGGCTTGGGAGCTCGCTCAGGAACCCCCCGGATCCTGCCCGGCATGGCTCGCACCGCCGTCGTCGCCGCCACTGTGGACCGACCCCATGTCGTGGGGCGCCTGCGCGGCCTCTCGATGATCATGCCCTGCCACGATGAGGCCGAGAACGTCGAGCGCACCCTCGACGAGGCGACGGCGGCGGGCGAGCTTGTTGCCGACGCGCACGAGATCATCATCGTCGACGACGGCAGCACCGACGACACCCGCGCGCTGGCGGAGGCACGTGCCGCCGCCGACCCGCGCATACGCGTCGTCGCACACGACGAGAACCGCGGCTACGGGGCCGCCGTGAAGACGGGTATCGCGGCCGCGCGGATGGAGTGGATCTTCCTCACCGACGCGGACCTGCAGTTCGACATGACCGAGCTCTCGCGCTTCGCGCCCCTGGCGCCGTCGTGCGACATCGTCGCGGGCTACAGGGTGCACCGCGCGGACCCGCCCCATCGGCTGCTCAATGCCGCAGCCTGGAACTTCCTCGTCCGGCGTGTTTTTCACGTCGGCCTGCGCGACGTCGACTGCGCATTCAAGCTGATGCGCCGCGACGTCGTGCAGTCCCTGCCGCTGACCTCGGACGGCGCGATGGTGAGCACCGAGCTCGTCATCCGTGCACGCGACGCCGGCGCTCGCATCGCCGAGCTCGGTGTCGGTCATCGCCCGCGGGCAGCCGGCCGACCCTCCGGTGCCAGTCCACGGGTGGTTGTGCGGGCCTTCCGCGAACTGCGCGCCGTGCGTGCCGAGCTGCGAGTCGCGGCCGTCGATACCTCCCCAACCCCGCTGTCGCGCCCGCGCGCGGCGTAGGGCTGTGGCGGTCGCGCGCCCGGCCGCCGGGCGCCTCAGAGCCCGGCGGCCGGCCGCAGGCGTCCTGCCTCGAGCGGTCACCGCGGTCGCTCCCGAGGCGGCTGTCGTCGCGCTCGCGGCCGGCCTACGGCTCACCAATCTCAACGCCGTCCCGACGAACCCGTACTACGACGCGGCCGTGCGGAGCATGGGCACGTCGTGGGCGGCATTCATCTCCGGAGCCTTCGAACCGGGACATCGCGTCGCCATCGACAAGCCGCCGCTGGACCTGTGGCTGCAGGTCGCCTCGACGCGCCTGGTCGGCTTCGGCCGCCTTGGGCTGCTGCTGCCCGAGGCGCTCGGCGGCGTCGCGCTCGTCGTGGCGGTCATGTGGCTGGTCCGCCTCCTGTTCGGCCACACCGCGGCACTGGCGAGCGGCCTGGCCATCGCGGTCCTGCCGTCGGCCGTGGTGGTCGCGCGCAGCGACACGATGGACGCGGTCATGGCCGCGCTGGCGACCGCGGGCGTGGCGCTCGTCGCGCTGGCGGTGCGCGGCGGGCGCCCGCGGCCGCTGTTGGGCGCAGGCCTGCTGCTCGGGCTGGCCTTCAACGTGAAGCTCGCCGAGTCGCTGCTGGCGCTGCTGGCAGCGGTGGTGCTCTGGCTTGTCGCGGGGCCGCGCGGCGCACGGGGGCGCGCCGCCGGCCTCGCGCTCGGCGGCTCGGCGTTCGCCGTTGCGGCGCTCGCGTGGCTGGTCGCCGTCAGCATCGTCCCGCTGCATCCGCGGCCCTGGGCGATCGGCTCGACGAACGGCTCGCCGTGGAGCGCCGCGTTCGTCTACAACGGCGTCGACCGGCTGCTGCCGGGTCGCTCGACCGCCCCGGTGCTGTCGCCGGCGCACCCCACCGCCGGCGAGACCGCCGCGCTGCAGCGCCGAGCGCGCGAGCACACGGCCGCCGTCGCGCGTCGCCCGGGCACGGCCGGGCCGCTGCGGCTGGTCTCGACGCAGGCGCATCTGCTGACCTGGATCGGGATCGAGGCGGTCGCCGCGCTGGCGGCGCTGGCCGCCGCACTCGCACTCGGTGGCTGGCGGCGACTGGATCGCGTGGCCCGCGGCGGCCTCGTCGCGCTCGTGGTGTGGCTCGTCGGCGGCCTCGCGCTGTGCAGCGTCATGCCGGAGCTGCGCCCGCGCTACCTGGCCTGCGTCGACCCGGCGGTCGCCGCCGTCCTCGGCGTGAGCCTCGTGCTCGCCGTTCGCGGTCGCGGGCGCGGCGCGCAGGCCGCGGCCGTAGGCGCGCTCTGCGCGGTCCTCGCGGTCCCGCTCGCCACCGCGGTCGCCGCCGTCCGCAACGGCACGCAGGACGCCGGGCGCACCGGCTCGCTGCCGGCCGCGCGGGTCGCGGCACTGTCGGCATACCTGCGCGCGCACGCCGGTGGCGCGGTCGACGAGGTCGCGGCGAGCGCGCCGGCGAAGGCCGGGCCGCTCATCGCGCGCGACGCCCGCCCGGTCCTCATCCTGTCCGACGGACAGGGGCGTCAGCTCGTCACGCCGGGCCGCCTGGCGGCGGCCGTCGCGGCGGGGCAGGTTCGCTACGCGCTGCTCGGCGACAGCTGCAGCGCGGCGAGCGGCAACGAGCGCACCGGCTGCCTCCCGGTCGTCCGCTGGGCGCATGCGCACGGCGTCGACGTCAGCCTCGCGGCCGGGCAGCCGCGCCGCGGCGCGCTCTACGAGCTCAGGTCTTCAGCGGCGGCCGCGGCGGCAGCGAGCGGAAGAACTGCCAGGTCCGCCACGTCGCCGCGAACTGCCCGGCTGCGGGCTGGGTCGTCGGCCCGCCGGGCCAGTCGTGCGCCTCGCCATCGAGCCGCACGTGCTCGACGCGCGTCCCGGCGGCACACTGGCGCCAGGCGATCTCCGTGACCCCGTCCTCGGGGACCATGCGGGCGGCAAGCCCGTGGCAGTGGTCGATGCGCCGCCACTGCGCGAGCCAGCGCGCGACGCTGCCGCGGTAGTCCGGCGGCTGTCCGCCGTACGGCACGACGTGGTCGCCGGTGCCGTGGATCTCGAGCACCGGCAGCGGGCGCGCCGGGCGGCACGGCGGCAGGGCCTTGTAGCCGCCCGCGACCGCGGCGATCCCCGCGAGCCGCTCGGACAGCTCGCAGCCCAGCCGAGCCGCCATCCCGCCGCCGTTGGAAACGCCGGTGACGAAGACCCTCGCACGGTCGACGCAGACCGACGCCTCGAGTTGGTCGAGCGAGCGCTCGATCGCCTCGACGTCGTTCGTGCCCCCGGGCACCTGGCCGCTCATGTTCCAGAACGCGTTCGGCCCGGCCGCGGAGGGATAGGCGACGATGAAACCCTCGCGATCGGCGAGCCGGCTGTAGCCGGTGTCGGCCGCGAACTTGGCGCCGTTCTGGCCGGCGCCGTGCAGCGCGATGACCAGCGGCCGGGGCTTGGAGGCGCCGCGCGGCGCGTGCACGAAGACCTGGCGGGGGCCCTCGGACGTCGTCACGGTGAGCATGTGGTCGCCCGGCGCGAGGGCGGGACATGGCTTGCGGGCGGTGTCGGAGGCGTGGACCGACGAGGCGCCGGCCCGCCATGCGACGAGGGCGCCGAGCACCAACCCGGCGGCGACGATGGCCGCGGTCCGCCGGTGGCGGGTGAGGAGCGTCACGACGGGAACAACAGCAAGCGCAGCCGCAAGTCGCGGCAGGCGCTCGTCACGTGCGCGGCGGGAATGTCTTGAACAGCTGCCAGACGCGCCACGCGGCGGCCGACTCGACGGTCGGCGGAGCTCCGGGCCACGCGCGCGCGGCGCGCCCGATCTGCACGTCTTCGACGCGGGTCCCGGCGGCGCAATGGCGCCAGGCGATCTCGGTGACGCCGGGCCCGGGGACGAGGCGCGCGGCGAGCCCGCGGCAGCGGTCGGCGTGGCGCCAGTGCGCGAGCCACCGCTCGACGCTCGCGCCGGCGCGCGGCGTCATGACACCGTGGATCTCGAGCACCGTCAGCGGCCGGGCCGGGCGGCACGCGCGCAGCGTCCGGCCGTCGCCCATCACGGCCACGCCCGCCAGGCGAGGGGACAGCTCGCACGCCAGCCGGGCCGCCGTGCCGCCGCCGGCGACGTAGACCCGCGCCTTGTCGACGCACAGCGAGGACTCGAGCTGGTTGAGCGCCTGGACGCCGGCGAAGCCGCCCGCGGACGGATACGCGACGAGGAAGTTCTCGCGACTGGCCAGGCGGCTGTACGCCGTAGGGCCGGCGCCGGGCAGCGCGAGGACAAGCGGGCGCGGCGCGTACGCGGCGCGCGACGCGTGGAGGAGGACCGGCCGCGGTCCCTCCGGCGTGGCGACGCTCACCGTGTGGTTTCCCGGCGTGACCGCCGGGCATGGCTCGTGCGAGGGGTCGGAGGCGTAGTGGACCGCCGACGCGCCGGCGCGCCAGGCGACGAGCGCGAGGAGCGCGAGCCCCCCGACAAGGATCACCGCGGTCCGCGCGTGGCGCGCGGTCACGCGGGCACCGCCCGCGCGAAGACCCAGGATCGGCAGAGCACGAAGGTGAGGAGCGTGACCGGGGGAAGGACGGCGAGCTCGCCCGCGATGCGCGGGAGGTGCTCGTGACCGACCGCGATCGCCACCAGCAGCGCGTTGGCGCCCGAGCCCATGAGCTGCACGACGGCGTAGCGCGCGGCGGACACGGCTCCGCGCGTCGCGCCGCGGAACGTCCACGAGCCGTTGAGGATGTAGCCGTTGACGGCGCCGACGCCCCAGCCGGCCGCGGCGGCCAGCGGGACCGGCGCGTGCAGGGCCACGAGCACCGCGTAGGTCGCGAGGGTCAGGGCGGTGTTCGTCGCGCCCACGAGCCCGAAGCGCACGAGCTGCGCGACGACGTCGGGGATGCGGCGGCGGGGTGCGAGGGTCGCGCTCATTGCAGGTATCGCTCGGTGTAGAGGTGGTTCGCGCGGCCGGCGGCGCTGCGCGTCGGGTAGTAGCCGAAGTGGTGGATGAGGTTGGTCATCTGGGGGATCGCCCCGAGGGCGAGCCACACCGTGAGGACGACCGTGACCACGGCGAGCACGCGGGTGCGCGCGAGGGCCGCGAACGGCAGCACCCACCACACGTACCAGGGCATCGTCCAGCCCAAGGTGAGGACGCCGGCGAGCATCACGAAGCCGGCCGCTCCCGGCAGCCAGGAGCGCCGCCAGAGGACCGCGGCCGTCGCGCCGACCGTCGCGAGCGCGAGCACGACGTGGGCGATGGTGCGGTCGTGCGCGGTCATCGCGCCCTGACCCGCGAGCGCCGCGAGGACGTTCGGGACGCTGAGCGGGTTGACGAGCCCGTCCTGGATCCCGGACGACGGTAAGTGGCCGCCGTACACGAGCCCGACCACGGCGAGGACGAACACCCCGGCGCCCGCGGCGCCGGCCAGCGCGTGCAGGCGCCGGCGGCAGCCGAGGATGACGATGGGCGCCAGCAGGATCGCCGACGGCTTGAAGCCCGCGGCGAGCACCACCGCCGCGCCGGCCCCGACGTCCCACCACGGCGCCGCGGCTCGGATGGTTGATTCCGAATCCCCCACGACGATCTGGCGCCATCTCGCCGCGCCGGATTCGGACTCAACCATCGCCTCGCGACCGATGATCGCGAGCGCCACCGCGGCGACGCCGCACAGCAGCATGAGCGGATCGTTGTGGTCGCCGCCGATGCCGTAGACGAGCACCAGCGGGTTCAGGCCGACGAGCACGATCGCGGCCTGCGGCGAGCGCCCGAGCCGGCGGGCGGCGATCGCGACCAGGACGAGCGTGCCGATCGACGCGGCCAGCAGCACCACCTTCCACGCCCAGTACGCGGCCGGGAGCGACAGTGGCGCGAGCGCCTCAGTGAGCAGTGTGAAGAGCGGGCCGTAGGGCGACGTGAGGTGGTGCCAGTTGGAGTAGAGGAACGCGGGGTCCTGCGGCACGGTGAGCGGGAGCGCGGCGTACGGGTTGGTCCCGTAGGTCGCGGCCATCCGCCCGTAGTGCAGGTAGTTGAAGACGTCGGTCAGCGACAGCGGCGGGCCGAGCAGCAGCACCACCTGGGCGGCGATGACGGCGGTCCAGACGATCGGCGCGGGGATGCGCGGCGCGCACACCGTGGCGACCACCCAGGCGATGCCGAGGATGACCAGCGCGCGCGTGAAGTCCCCCTGCAGGGCGGGCAGGCTCGGCGGCAGCCCCGGCAGGCGATGGGCCAGCGGGCCGACCATCCACGACGGGAACCCCTTCTCGGCGGGGCCGGAGAGGAACGACGGTCGTTCGGACGCGACCAGGACGATCGCGGTCACCAGCCCGACGATGACGCCGAACGCGGCGATGCCGATCGCCGGGACGACGCCGCGACCGGCGTCGCGCAGCCAGCGGCGGGCGACACCAGCGGCTGTAGGCAGCGGGAGGACTACGGGAGGCCCCGACACACCGTCTAGGCTCGCCGGGGGCGATCAGTCGCAGGCCAGTTCGCGGTTGGCCTGCCGTACTGGTCGCGTTGGGACCGTATTAAGTCGCCGCCGGCACGGGGCGCCGCGCCCTGCCCGCCTCGGCCGGTGCGCCGGCGAGCTGACCGCCGGGGCAGCCCTCGCACGGCACCTCGCGCCGCGGGTTGCGGATGCCCACGAGGCCGAGCACGCCGCCCATCGCGACGAGCGCGGCCGCGATGCCGACGCCGGTGTGGAAGGCGCTGACCGACGCGTCCTCCACGGCCGTGGCGACCACCGGGCCGTCCGGGCCGGGCACGGCGGACGGCTCGACGCGGCCGAGCGTGCGGCGCTTGGCGTCCTGCACGACGCGGTCCGCGGCGGGCGACATCGGCCGGCCCTCCAGCCTCTTGTCGATCGTCGACGCGAACTGCGCCGCGACGACCGCGCCGAGCGCGGCGACCGCGAGCAGTCCGGCGACGCGCGCGATCGCGTTGTTGACGCCCGACGCGATCCCGGCGTTGTGCTCGTCGGCGTCGGCGAGCACGGTCGCCGTCAGCGGCGCGACGGTGGCCGACAGGCCGAGGGCGAAGATGAGGATGGCGGGCAGCAGCTCGGTCACGTAGTCCACGTTGGCGTCGACGCGCTGCAGCAGCGCGAGTCCGCACGCGGCGAGGAGTGGGCCGAAGCCCATGAACCAACGCGGGCCGTAGCGGTCCGCCAGCCGCCCCGCGCGCCGCGACAGCAGGAACATGACGATCGTGATCGGCGTCGTCGCCAGCCCCGCCTCGAGCGCGTCGTAGCCGGCGACCTGCTGCAGGAAGAGCACGAGGAAGAAGATCACCGCGCTCAACCCGCCGTACATCGCGAGCGTCTCGATGTTGCCGAAGGCGAAGTTGCGCCGCCGGAACAATCCGAGCGGGAGCATCGGGTACTTCGTGTGCGCCTCGCGCCACACGAAGGCCGCCATCAGCGCGATGCCGGCCAGCAGCGGGACGACGACCTCGGGCGAGCCCCAGCCGACGGACGGCTGGCGGGTGAGCGCATAGACGGGCCCCGCGAGGCCGAGGGCGCACAGCGCCGCCCCGATGACGTCGACGGGCGCGCGCTCCGCGCCGCGCGGACGTTCCTGCACCGCCACGCGCACGATGATGATCGTGGCGATGACGAACGGGACGTTGATCGCGAAGATCCAGCGCCAGCTCGCGACGTCGATGAGCCAGCCGCCGAGCAGCGGCCCGATGACGAACGCGATGCCGCCCCATGCGGTCCACGACCCGATCGCGCCGCCGCGCTCCTCGGGCGGGAAGCTCGCCACGATGACGGCGAGGGCGCTCGGGGTCAGCAGCGCGCCGAACACTCCCTGCAGCGCGCGGCCCGCGATGAGGACCTCGATGGACGGCGCGAGCGCGCACAGCACGCTGGTCGCACCGAACCCCGCGACGCCGAGCGTGAAGATGCGCCGCTCGCCGAACAGGTCGCCGAGCGAGCCGCCGACGAGGATGAGCGAGCCGAGCGTCAGCAGGTAGGCGTTCGAGACCCACTGCTGGCCGGCGAGGCCGCCGCCGAGGTCGCTCTCGATGGCGGGCAGCGCCACGTTGACGACGGTGGCGTCGAGTGCGGCGACAAACGACCCGAGGATGGCGGCCAACAGCGCGAGGCGCTTGCGGCAGTCGTCCATCGAGGCATCGTACGCCCCGCCCTCCGTGGGCCCGGATCGCCCCGCGACGCAGCCCGGCACCCCAGAGACACAAAGAGACGCGGCCCCGAACCGCTTGGGGTGCTCTCTGCCGTGCTGCACTCCCGCGAAGGAGCACCGCCCGGCTTCAGAGCGGCGGGCCTCACAACCCCTTGGCCTCGCTCTCTGCGGCTCGGTTCCGCGTCGGGGCGCAACTTATGGAGGGGCCAGATCGGGGTCAAGGGCATTCCGACCATGAAGCCGCAAACACCGAGGATTTCCCTTGATGCGTGAACTGCCCGGCGATATGGGCAGACCTCGTACACTGGACAGTGCTGCCGGCGCGGGTTTTCGGCGGTGCGCTCGCCCGCCACCGCCGAGCCATGCCGGTGTCCTTTCACGCTCTTCGATTGAGAACCCGGCGACGGGGGCATACCCGGCGCCGCCCAATCAACTGAAACCAAGGAGGTTCCATGGCTGTTGAAGAGAAGGTCGAAGTTGAGGGCGAGGTCGTCGAGGCTCTCAAGAACCTCAACTTCCGCGTGAAGCTCGACATGGGCCACGAGGTGCTTGCTCACCTCGCCGGCAAGATGCGTCGCTTCCGCATCCGCGTGCTCCCGGGCGACCGCGTGCGCGTGGAGCTCTCTCCCTACGACCTCAACCGCGGCCGGATCGTCTACCGGCACAAGTAGGTCGTAGCGCCCCGCCCCGCCGAGAGCGCGGGTGCGGGGCCGCCTCGCCGCGTCAGCGCGGCACCACTCCGCCGCCCGTGCGGCAGT
>DATFRW010000364.1:0-6694 GCA_035262945.1 Solirubrobacteraceae bacterium | reverse complement strand
CACGAGGGTGCCGGACCGGCCTGGGTCGCTCGCGCGCCTGCTTTCGCTCGTCGGCGAGACCGGCGCGAATCTCGTCGACGTTGAGCACCTCCGCGAAGGACTCGATCTGCACGTCCGGGAGACCGCGGTTCAGCTGGTCCTGGAGACGCGCGGGCGCGAGCACGCCGATGACGTGCTCGCGCGGGTGCGGGGTGCGGGGTACGAAGCGCGGGTGGTGCGCTGACTCACGGAGGGCGAAGCCCGTGGTAACTGGGGCCGCCAGGCCTTACCCGATGCCCAGGCCGTAGCCGAAGGGCATCGCGTAGGGGTCGGCCTGCTGCTGCTGCTGGTCCTGGCCGTAGGGGTCCTGCTGCTGCTGGCTGGGATCAACCTGCTGGCCATACGGATCGGCCTGCTGGTTCGGATCGAGCTGCTGGCCATAAGGATCGACCTGCTGGCCGTAGGGGTCCTGCTGAAGCTGGCCGAAGGGATCGGTCTGCTGCTGCTGCTGCTGTTGCTCCTGCTGGGCCTGCGGAGCGAGCTTGCCGCTCTTGGCCTCGTTGATGAACGTCTTGACGGTGTTCGCGGGGATCGCGAAGCCGATGCCGACGTTGCCGCCCTCGCCGCTGCCGCTCTGCGAGCCGGTGGCGATCTGGGAGTTGACGCCGATCACGTTGCCGTTCGAGTCGAGCAGCGGACCGCCCGAGTTGCCGGGGTTGATGGCCGCGTCGGTCTGGATGGCGCCCGAGATGTTCGAGCCGTTGGGGGACTGGAGGGTGCGGTTGAGCGCCGAGACGATCCCCTCGGTGAACGTGTGATCGAGGCCGAAGGGGTTGCCGATGGCGAACGTCGAGTCGCCGACCTCGACCTTGGACGAGTCGCCCAGCGGGAGCGTCTTGAGGTCATGACCGTCGACCTTCAGGAGCGCGAGGTCGCGCGAAGGATCGGCGCCGACGACCTGGGCGGCCTGCGCCTTGCCCGACGTGCCGATCTTGACCTGGACCTGCGAGGCGCCTTCGACGACGTGATCGTTGGTGACGATGTAGCCGTCCTTGGACACGACGAAGCCAGAACCGGTCGCCTGGCCCTGCGCCGTGTCGGCCACGATGTAGGTGACCGCGTCCTTCGCGCCCTCGTAGACGCTCTTGGCGGTCGTCTGGTCGTTGGAGACCGCACGCGTCGACATCGATGGCTGGTTCGCCTTCGCCGCGGAAGACGAGTTGTTGGTGAGCTCATGCGCGAGGGCGCTGCCCCCGCCGATGGCGAGGGCCGCGGCGGCGCCGCCGGCGAGGATCTTCGGGAGGTTCATGAGGCGGCAGTCTGTGACACCGACCTGGAGCGTTGCTAAGGGCATCCCTAGAGATCCATAAGAAGCGCTTGGGTCTCGCGACGGTCGGCGCTTCATGTTTGGCGAATCTGCGATTGGGTAGCCATTTGCGGGTCATGGGGGAACCGGCCCAGCTCCACGGCAAGGACGCTGCTCGTCGCGCACGCGAGGAGATGGAGGCCGTGACCGCCTACCTGCGCGCGCTGCTCGAGGACCTGCGCCCAGCGCCGACGCCTCCGAGCATCCCGGCGACGCCCGCTCGAGACGGCCGCGAGAGCGCGCCTCCTCGGTAGCGACGCGTCAACCGATCGGTGGATCGCATCCACCGGTCGGTCCATCGCAAGTGTGACCGCGTGGGCGATGTGCGATCGCCGTCGCGCTGGCACGCTCGGCGCATGCCGATCATCGAAGTCGAGCACCTCCACAAACGCTATGGCGAGGCGGTGGGGATCGAGGACGTCTCGTTCGCCGTCGACGAGGGCGAGATCTTCGGGGTGCTGGGCCCCAATGGCGCGGGCAAGACCACGACCGTCGAGTGCATCGAGGGGTTGCGGACGGCCGACGGCGGGACGATCCGCGTGCTCGGGCTGGATCCGGCGCGTGACGGCGCGCAGCTGCGCGAGGTCGTCGGCGCGCAGCTCCAGGAGAGCCAGCTCCCCGAGAAGCTCGAGGTCGGCGAGGCGCTCGCGCTCTACCGCTCCTTCTACCGCGCGCCCGCGGAGGTGGCCGAGCTCGTCGACGCGCTCGGGCTCGGGCCCGTCCTGTCGCGGCGGTTCGGCAAGCTCTCCGGCGGCGAGAAGCAGCGCCTGTCGATTGCGCTCGCGCTGATCGGCAACCCGCGCATCGCCGTGCTCGACGAGCTCACGACCGGCCTCGACCCGGCGGCGCGCCGCGACACCTGGGCGCTCATCGAGGACGTCCGCGCGCGCGGCGTCACGATCATCCTCGTCACGCATTTCATGGAGGAGGCCGAGCGCCTGTGCGATCGCGTCGCGGTGATCGACGCCGGCCGGATCGTCGCCGTCGACACGCCCGACGCGCTCGCCGCCGGTGCGCAGACCGGGCAGCGCATCCGCTTCCGGACGCGGACGGCGGTCGACGAGCGCGCGCTCGAGGCGCTTCCTGCCGTGACGAGCGTGGCCCATAACGGCGAGCAGATGGACATCACCGGCGCCGACGACGCCTTGGCCGAAGTTGCCGCCTTCCTCGCCCGCGAAGGGATCGTCGTCGAGCAGCTGCGCGTCGACCAGGCCAGCCTCGAAGATGCGTTCGTCGCCCTGACCGGGAGTGCGTCATGACCCGCAAGCTCGTCGGCACCGAATGGCGGCTCCTGCGGCGCGAGCCCATCGCGCTGTTCTGGGCCGTCGCCTTCCCGGTGATCCTGCTCGTCGTCATGGGCCTCGCGTCATCCGGGCCCGACAAGGACCTCGGCGGGGTCAGCCTCGTCGCCACCTACGTCCCGATCCTGCTCGCCTTCGAGCTCGCGATCCTGGCCATCAACGCGCTGCCGACGGTGGTCGCGAGCTACCGGGAGAAGGGCATCCTGCGGCGTCTGGCCACGACGCCGGTGGCGCCGTCGCGCGTGCTGATCGCGCAGATCGCCGTCCACCTGGCGGTCGTCGTGGCCGCGGCGGTGCTCGTGCTCGCGATCGCGCGCGCGGCGTTCGGCGTGGCGCTGCCGGAGCAGGCCTTCGGCTTCGCTGTCGCCTATGCACTGACCGCCGCGGCCCTGTTCGGCGTCGGCCTCCTCGTCGCGGCCGCCGCGCCGACCTCGCGCACGGCCAACGCGATCGGGGCCATCGTCTTCTTTCCGATGATGTTCTTCGCCGGCCTCTGGGTCCCGCGCGCGGCGATGGGCGCGACGCTGCGCGACGTCAGCGACGCCACGCCGCTGGGCGCCGGCGTCGGCGCGCTCCAGCGGGCGATGCAGGGCGACTTCCCCCGCCCGATGCACCTCGCCGCCCTCGCGGTATGGGCGTTGGTCGCAAGCGTCGCCGCGCGTACCCTCTTCCGCTGGGACTAGATGAACGCCAGCCTGGAGGCATGGGAGCAGCGCCAAACGACGGTCTTCGCGGCCATCCGCTACGGGCTGCTCGCCGTCTGCACCCTGGTCACGGTCTTCATCGGCTCGTCGCGGCTTGTGGTGATCGGCCTGTCGGTCGTCACCGCCCTCTGGATGCTGTGGTGGGAGCGGCTCCATCCCGCGTGGCGCGAGCGCTCGGGCCTCATGGCGGTCTACTTCGTGGGGCTCGTGGCCTTGATGGCCGCCCTCGTCTCGCTCGCGCCGTGGTACGGGTTCTTCAGCTTCACCGGCTACTTCAGCGTCGTCAATTTGCCCCCACGGTGGTGGCCGCTCGGCGTCTTCGCCGTCGCGCTGGTGACCGGGACGTCGCAGAACGGCGGCCTCCCGTCCGGCGGGGCCGGCGACTGGGCGATCTGGGCGGTCATCGTGCTCGTCAACGTCGCCGTGGCGGGCGCGATCATCTTCTTCACGTGGATCGACGAGGTCCAGAAGGACAAGAAGTCGCAGCTCGTCGAGGAGCTCACGGAGGTCAACGAACGCCTCGAAGCGTCGCTGCGCGAGAACGCCGGGCTGCACGCCCAGCTCGTCGCCCAGGCGCGCGAGGCGGGCGTCAACGACGAGCGCCAGCGGATGGCGCGCGAGCTCCACGACACGCTGGCGCAGGGGCTCGCCGGCATCATCACCCAGCTCGAGGCCGCCGAGCAGTCGGGTGGCGACGCGACGCGCCATCTCGCCGCCGCGCGCCAATTGGCGCGCGAGAGCCTCACGGAGGCGCGCCGCTCGGTCGACGCGCTGCGGCCGGAGCCGCTCGTCGCGGCACGGCTGCCGGAGGCGATCGAAGGCGAAGCCGCCCGCTGGTCGGCGCTCAACGGGATCGCGGCCGAGGTGACCGTGACCGGTGCGGCGCGGCCGCTGCGCCCGGAGATCGAGGTCACGCTGCTGCGGGCGGCGCAGGAGGCGCTCGCCAACGTCGCCAAGCACGCCGGCGCCCACCGCGTCGGGCTGACCCTCTCCTACATGGAGGACCTCGTGACGCTCGACGTCCGCGACGACGGCGCGGGCTTCGCCGTCAACGGCGGGGCCGTTCGCGCCAACGGCGACGGCGGCTTCGGCCTGATCGCCATGCGCGAGCGCGTCGAGGAGCTCGCCGGGCGCCTGGAGGTCGAGTCCGAGCCGGGCGCGGGGACCGCGCTGTCGATCTCGGTGCCGGCGATTCCCGCGCAGGTGGCCGGATGAGCGACGGCCCGATCCGGCTGATCATCGCCGACGACCACCCGGTCGTCCGCGACGGGCTCAGCGGGATGTTCAGCGCGGACCCGGAGTTCAGAGTTCTGGGTGAGGCCGCGGACGGGGAGCAGGCGGTCGCCCTGGCCGAGCGCCTGCAGCCCGACGTCGTCCTCATGGACCTGCGGATGCCCGTCCTCGACGGCGTCGGGGCGATCGCGCGGCTCGCCGAGCGCGGGGTCACCGCGCGGGTGCTCGTCCTGACGACCTACGACACCGACGCCGACGTCCTGCCGGCCATCGAGGCGGGCGCGACGGGCTACCTGCTCAAGGACGCGCCGCGATCGGAGCTGTTCCGCGCCGTTCGCGCCGCCGCCAACGGGGAAGCCGTGCTGTCGCCGTCGGTCGCGAGCAAGCTGCTCGGGCAGGTGCGCGGATCGGAGGCCGGCGCCGAGGACCCGCTCAGCACGCGTGAGCTCGAGGTGCTCGAGCTCGTCGCCCGGGGCGCGACGAACCGCGAGGCGGCCGCGAAGCTCTTCATCAGCGAGGCGACCGTGAAGACGCACCTGCTGCACATCTACGCCAAGCTCGGCGTCAACGACCGGGCGGCCGCCGTGGCCGAGGGCTTCGAGCGCGGCCTGCTCACCCCGCGGTCGGGACGAGCACCGCGCCGGGGTTGAGGATCCCGTCGGGGTCGAGCGCCCGCTTGATCTGAACCATCGCGCGCAGCTCGCCCGGCGGGCGCGTCAGCGAGAGCCAGCGCGCTTTTGCGACGCCGACGCCGTGCTCCGCGCTGATCGTGCCGCCGCACGCCGCAGCGAGGCGGAGCACCGCCTCGTCGACCGCGTCGTCGTCCGGATCGGGCCCGAGCACGTTGACGTGCACGTTGCCGTCGCCGAGGTGGCCGAAGATGACCGGCCGTGCGCCGGGCGCGACGCGCGCGATCTCCTCGCGCGCGCGGGCGGCGAACTCGGGCAGGCGCGCGAGCGGGACCCCGACGTCGAGCTTGTGCGGGACGCCCGCGGCGGCGATCGCCTCCACGTGGCCCTCGCGGAAGCGCCACAGCCGGCGGCGCTCGGCGCTGTCGTCGGCGACGACCGCGTCGGCGACGCCGGCATGCTCGAGCGCCTCGGCGAGATCCGGCGTCGGGTCGCGGCGGTCGGCGCACTCGAGCAGCACGTAGACCGGCGTGCGCGTCCGGACCGGAGCGGGGAGGCCGTCGTGGTCGAGGACAAGCTGGAGGCCCTCGTCGAGGAAGAAGTCGGCGGCGTGCAGGGTCGTCGCCAACCGCGGGCGGATCGCCGCCAGCAGCGCCGCGGCGTCCTCGAGCGAGGGCAGCGGGACGAGTGCCGCCACCCGGCTGGTCAGCAGCGGCACGAGCCGCCAGCGCACGCCGGTGATGACCCCGAGCGTCCCCTCGCTGCCGATCAGCAGCGCGGGCAGGTCGAAGCCGGCGTTGTCCTTCAGCAGCGGCGGGCGGTCGATGATCGTGCCGTCGGCCAGCACCGCCTGCACGCCGGCGACGCGAGCGCGAACGGTGCCGTAGCGCATCGCGTGCGTGCCGCCCGCGTCGGTGGCGGCCAGGCCGCCGACGGTGGCGCTGTCGCGCGAGCCGAGGTCGACGCCGGCGTCGAGCCCCGCCGCGCGGGCCTGCGCCTGCACCTCGGCGAGCGTGACGCCGGCGCCGGCCTGCACCTGCGCCGCTGCCGTGTCGACCGCGCCGAGGTCGCGCAGGCGCGCGAGGCTCAGCACCACCTCGCCGCCGCGCGGGACGCTCGCGCCGACCATCCCGGTGTTGCCGCCCTGTGGCACGACCGCGGCGCCATGTGCGCGGCAGGCGACCAGGACGGCCGCGACCTCGGCCGCGTCGGCCGGACGGACGACCGCCCGCGCCCGGCCGCGGAAGCGGCCCGTCCAGTCGACCTCGAAGCGTGCGCGACGGTCGTCGTCGGCGAGCACATGCCCCGCGCCGACCGCCGCGGCGAGCGCCTCGAGCAGCTGGTCGCCCACTACGCGTGCCCGGCCGGGAGCAGCCCCGCGAGGATGTGCTCGGTCCCGTCGAGGTGGCGGCGCAGCAGCCGCACCGCGCGCGCCGTGTCGCGCTTGGCGAATGCGTCGATCATCCGCGCGTGCTCGGCGTT
>DATFRW010000363.1:0-8971 GCA_035262945.1 Solirubrobacteraceae bacterium | reverse complement strand
CACGGCGCTCGGGCAGGCGTACGACCTCTCGCTCTACGCCGTGAACATGGTCACCGCAATGGGCCTGGCACTGGGGATCGACTACTCGCTCTTTGTGCTCTCGCGCTACCGCGAGGAGCGAGCGCGTGGGCGCTCGGAACGCGCGGCGATCGCCGTCGCCGGCGAGACGGCCAGCCGTGCCGTGCTCTTCAGCGGAATGACGTTCGTCCTGGCGATGTTCGGCGTCGCGCTCGTGCCGACCACGATCTTCCGCAGCCTCGCGGCGGGGGCGATCCTCGTCGGCGTCATCTCGGTGCTCGCCGCGCTGACGCTGCTGCCCGCGGTCCTCGGTCTCCTCGGCGACCGGATCAACGCGGTACGACTTCCCGTGTTCGGACGCGCCGCCGACCGCGCAGGAAGCGAGGGCCGCGTCTGGGGCGCGATCGTGCGGGCCGTCATGCGCCGGCCGCTGCTGAGCCTCGTGCTCAGCGCCGGCCTGCTGCTCGTGCTCGCGTTCCCCGTCCTCGGGCTCGAGACGGGCTCGCAGGGGCGCAGCACGCTGCCCGACCGCTTCCAGACCAAGCGCGGCTACATCCTGCTCACCCAGGAGTTCCCACGGCTGACCACCGATCCCGTCGAGATCGTGGTCGCGGGCGACGCGTCGTCGCCCGGCGTGCGGGCGGGCGTCCGACGGCTCGAGGCCGGGCTCGCTCGGCGCCCCATGTTCGCGCGGCCGACGGTCGTCGCGAGCCCGTCGCGCGACGTCACCCGCGTCACGGTCCCGATGAGCGGCGACCCTGACGCGCCGCCGGCCATCCGCGCCGTCCGCGAACTGCGCGAGCGGGTGATCCCGCGGGCGTTCGCCAGCGTCGCGGCCACCGCGTTCGTGACCGGGAGCACCGCGCAGGAGCTCGACTACCAGGACACGATCAACGCCTGGGCGCCGCCCATCATCGCCATCGTCCTCGGCCTGAGCTTCGTGCTGCTCACGGTCGCGTTCCGCTCGATCGTGGTCTCGCTGAAATCGATCCTGCTCAACCTGCTGTCGGTGGGCGCGGCCTACGGCCTACTCGTCACGGTGTTCCAGAACGGCAACGGCAACGAGATCCTCGGGCTCGCGCACACCGACAACGTCGCGGCGTGGGTACCGCTGTTCCTCTTCTCGGTGTTGTTCGGGCTCTCCATGGACTACCAGGTGTTCCTGCTCAGCCGGATCCGCGAGCGCTACCGCCGCACCGGCGACAGCGACGAGGCGGTCGCCTACGGCGTCAGCTCCACCGCGCGGCTCATCACCGGCGCGGCGCTCATCATCGTCGCCGTCTTCGCGGGCTTCGCCAGGGGCGACCTCATCATGTTCCAGCAGATGGGCTTCGGCGTCGCTGCCGCGCTGCTCATCGACGCGACGATCGTGCGGGCAGTGCTCGTGCCGGCTGGGATGAAGCTGCTCGGCAAGCGCAACTGGTACCTGCCGCGCTGGCTGTCCTGGCTGCCCGACCCGCACCAGACGTAGGCGTTCTCAGATCACGGCGAGTCCCTCGGACGTCAGGGCCAGCAGCGTTGCGTCGCCGTGCTCGTCGCCGGAGGCGATCGCGACGATGGCGGCCGCGACGCCGGCGGGGTCGAGCGGCCCGGCCTTCGAGCCGTACGCGGCGGCCGCCGCCTCGCCGATCGGTGTGCCGGCGAGGAGTTGGCGGGGAGCGAGGGCGACGAACCGGATCCCGAGCGCGCGGGCGTCGGCGGCGCGCTGGAGGTATTGGGTGAGGAACATCTGCGTGCGCTTGGCGCCCGCGTAGCCGCCCGACAGCGGCGAGCCGTGCAGGCCGGCGCCGCTGGACACGATCAGGACGGTCGAGCCGGGGCGCAGCGGCCGTGCCAGGGCGGCGCGGCCGACTTCGAAGGCGATCTTCACGTCGACGTTCCAGGGCGCCGAGAACGACTCCCACGTCTGGTCCTCGACGGAGGCCATGCGCGGACGGGTGCCGGCGGCGACGACCACGAGGTCAGGGTCGGCCTCGGCGAGGAGGGCGGCCACCTGGTCGGGATCGGTGGCGTCGCGCTCGCGGCCGGCGGCCAGAACCTCGACTCCGGCCGCGGCGAGGGCGTCGGCGGTGGCGAGGCCGACCCCGCTGCGGGCGCCGACGACAAGGGCTCTTTGGATGCTCATGCAGGTAGAGATCCGCCGAGCCGCCGAAATCGAACGCTGCGCTCAGCGTTCGTCGCGTGCCGCGGCGCTCGGCGGCCCGCGGTCTTCGCTCGCCGGATGCTCCACGAGCGCGACGACCCGGCTCGCCATGAACCTCGCGGTGCGCACCGGTTCGCCGGTCCGCGTGACCTCGACGACCTCGACGATCCCGCGGCCGGTGGAGACCTCGACCCGGCGGCCGGCGCGAGTGGCGACGATCTCGTACGTTCGCGAGCCGTCGTCAGCGGCGACAACGATCTCGACACGATCGCCTCTCATGGCGCGAGCGTATCGCGGCGCTAGCCTGAGATCGGTGCAACGTTTGGTGGCGGTCCTGCTTGCCACGGGCGCTGCGGCCGGAGGACCGGTCGTCGTGGCCGACGACGGCCCTGACGGCTCCGCCCCACGGCCCCAGGCGCCCGCGCGGACACCGGCGACACAAGCGCTTCCCCCGGCGAACGCGCCGGTTCCGCGCACCCCGGCCGCGCTCGCCGCGGCGCTCACGGCGACGACCCGACGTCTCCACGATGCGGTGGGGCGCTGGAACGGCGCCGGCACCGTGCCGGACGACGTCACCTACCTGGCGCTCTTCCACCAGCGGATGCTGCGCGCGATGGCCGCACGCCGGGCGCTTGGCGACGCCACGCTCGCACGGCTTGCACCCGACGTCCGCGGCGAGGCGGCCGACACGGTCGTCGGCCGGCGGCACCTCGCGGCGATCCCGCGCTCGCCGGGACGCCTGCCGCCGGTCCGCGTCGCGGCGGCCGCGCCCGCGGCCGACCTGCGCCGCGACTACGACGAAGCCCAGCGCCGCTTCGGCGTGCACTGGTCGATCCTCGCCGCCGTCAACTTCGTGGAGTCGGCGTTCGGGCGCGTCCGCAGCGCCAGCGAGGCCGGCGCGCGCGGCCCTATGCAGTTCCTGCCGTCGACGTGGCGCAGATACGGGATGGGCGGCAACATCGACGATCCGCACGACGCCATCCTCGCCGCCGCGAACTACCTCTCACGGGCCGGCGCCCGGCGCGACATCAATCGCGCGCTGTTCGCCTACAACCACTCGATGTCGTACGTGCAAGCGATCCGTCGCTTCGCCGGACGGATGCGCATCGACGAGCGGACGTTCCTGACGTACTACGCCTGGCAGGTCTTCGTCCGCACGCCGCACGGCGTCAGGCGGCTCACCGGCCCCGGCCGCGATGCATGAGCACAGCGCTCTACGCTGCCGCGATGCGACGCATCCGCGGCGACGGTGTCGAGCTTGCGATGCAGGACGAGGGGCAGGGCCGGGCGGTGCTCCTCCTGCACGGCTTTCCGGACTCCTCGCGGCTCTGGCGCCATCAGGTCCCGGCGCTGACCGCCGCCGGCAGGCGCGTGATCGCGCCGGATCTGCGGGGATTCGGCGCGTCCGAGAAGCCGGAGGCGGTCAAGGACTACGCGATCGGGCGGAGCGCGGGCGACATGGTGGCGGTGCTCGACGCGCTCGCGATCGAGCGGGCCGACGTCGTCGGCCATGATTTCGGGGCGGTCGTCGCGTGGGTGCTGGCCGCGCGCTTCCCCCACAGGGTCGATCGCCTGGTCGCGATGTCCGTCGGCCACCCGGCGACCGCGCGCGAGCGCACCATGGAGGACCGCGAGAAGGCGTGGTACCAGCTGCTCTTCCAGTTCGCCGACGTGGCGGAGCCGCTGCTGCAGCGCGACGACTGGAAGCTCTTTCGTGAGTGGCTGCGCGGCGCGGGCGACGTCGAGCGCTACCTCGCCGATCTGTCGCGTCCCGGCGCTCTGACCGCGGGCCTGAACTGGTACCGCGCGAACCTCGCGCCGGAGCTGGAGCTGAAGCCCAGGACGCCGCTGCCCGCCGTAGCCGCGCCGACGATGGGGATCTGGAGCAGCGGCGACCACTACCTCACCGAGCACCGCATGACGGCGTCGGCGGAACACGTCACGGGGCCGTGGCGCTACGAGCGCGTCGACGGCGCCAGCCACTGGATGCAGCTCGACGCGCCGGATCGCGTCAACGCGCTGCTGCTCGACTTCCTGGCGGGCTAGGTCGAGAACACGACGATCGCGCGCCCCGACGGGGCGACCAGCGTGTGGCCGGCGGCCGCCGGCGCCGGGAACGAGGTGGACCCGCTACCGACGCGCGTCGAGGAGATCGTGCGCCCATTGGTGAAGCGCAACTGCTCGAGGGTGCCGTCGCGCGTGAGCGCGAAGACGCTGTTGCCGGCGATGACCGGGGCCACCCCGCCGGCGCTGCTGTGCCAGGCGACCCCGAAGCGCGAGCCCTCGACGCGCAGTCCGTAGAGCGAGCCGCCACAAGGCACGATCGCAAGCGGCGCGCGGTACGCATCTGCGCCGAAGGCGCCGCCACTGCACACCGGCGCCGAGAACTGCTGCCCGCCGACCCCGTCCAGCCCGCTGCGCAGCAGATAGCCGACGCCGTCCTTGCCGATCTGGAAGACGCGCCCGCCCGAGACCGGCAGCGGCGCGAGCGACCCCTCGTCGACGTCGCCCGCCGACAGCCCCGCCCAGTCGGCCGGCGCCCAGAAGGCGACGCGGCGCAGCCCGGCCGTGAGGCGGACGACGCTGTTCTGATCGCCGAGCGCGCCCGCTCCCCCGTTGCCGGTCGCGACGAGCAGCGTGCCGGACTGCGCGCTGATGCCGGCGGGCGCCCAGATCCCGGCCTCGGTGGAGGGGGTGTGGTACGCGATGCGGCCGCCGCCGCTGTCGGTCGTCGAGACCACGTAGCCGCGGAACGGGCCGCAGTCGCCGAACAGGCCGCCGTAGGGCACGTAGATGCGTCCATGCGCGGCGAGCAGCGCGCCGCGCTGCTGTTCGACAAGCGGGTTCGGCGGGTCGACGTTCGCACGCACCGCGACCCTCCCGCTCGAGAGCCGCAGGCCGAAGAGCTCATGCCGGTGGCCTGAGGCGAGGAAGGCCACGCTGTAGAGGCGATTCCCCTCGACGACGGGCGTCGACGTGATGCCGGACGGGTCGATGTTCCCGCAGGGCAGGTCGCCGCCCGGCACCGGAGCGCCGAGATGCCGCTTCCAGACGAGCTTCCCGCCCGTGCTGAAGGCGTACACGCTGTTGTCCTCGGTCGCGACGTAGATGCGCCCGCCCGCGATCAACGGCTGCGCGTAGACCTGGCCGTCGACGGAGCGCGCGAAGCGCCGGCGCAGCCGTGGGGCGGCCGGCGCGCCGGGCGCCACGCCGGCTCGCGAGGTCGCGCCGCCGTAGGTCGCCCACGCGGGACCGGCCGCGGCCGCCTGAGGCGCGGCGGCCGTGCTCACCGGCGCCGGCGCGGTCGTCGCGGGCTGCGCGCTCGTGGTCCCCGCCCCGCTACCGCACGCGGCTACGGCGGCCGTCATCAGGCCGAGGAGCGCGACGGCGAACGGCGTCCGGCCCACCCGTCAATGGTGGCACCAGCGGCGAGGTCAGGAGCCGCTGTCGATGCGACAGCAGGCGGCGACGTGCTCGGCGTTGTCCGCCAGCAGCGCCTGGGCGAGGTCGAGCATCTGGACCACGCGCTCGTCCGCGACACGGTTGAGCACGGTCCGGTGCCGACGCTCGGCCTCGACGAACCCGCACCAGCGCAGGCACGCGAGGTGGTTGGAGACCTTCGGCTGGGGCGCGTCGAGCCGCTGCGCCAGTTCGCCCACCGAGAGCTCGCCTTCGGTCCGCAGAAGCTCGAGGATACGGACGCGCAGCGGATCGCCGAGGCCGCGGAAGTACTTGGCCACGAGATCGCTGGGTGCCGGCGCTGAGGGCAGTCGGAACGGGCTGGCGAGGTGGGCTTGTGACATGTGTGGCGAGCTAGATACCAGGTTTTCGGACGGTGGGCTCCAGCGATGACTTGTCCCGCTCCGGACGGTCTTACAGCCGACACCCACCGAGAGAGGAGCTGCCCGCGATGCTGAGAGAGTTCTCCGCGCGCCTTCAGAAGGGCGAGAACAAGGGCGCCTGGACCTACGTCATCATGGACGATTCCGCCGAGTTCTTCGGGACGAAGGGCCTCGTGAAGGTCCGCGGAACCGTCGACGGCGTGCCCTTCGAGAGCGCCTTCATGGCCCGCGGCGACGGAACCCACATGCTCCCGGTCAAGGCCAATGTCCGGAAGCAGATCCACAAGGCCGCCGGCGATACCGTCGCTATACGACTCGACGAACGAATCGGCTAGCTCAGCCGACGCTCACACGCACCGGAATCGCTGCCGTGATCCGAGTCCCGCTGCCCGATTGACTCTCCACGCGCAGGCGGCCCTCGATGGCTTCGACCCGGTCGCGCAGGCCTCGCAACCCAGCCCCATCCGGGTCGGCGCCGCCACGGCCATCGTCGGCGACCGCGACCGCGATGGTGCCGTTGGCGCGCGTGACGTCGATCGTCACCGAAGCGGCGTCGGCGTGCTTGACGACGTTGGCCAGGGCCTCGGCGGCGACGAAGTACGCGGTCGCCTCCAACGGCTCGGGTAGGCGTTCGTGACAGACGCGCAGGTCGACCGGGACGGGCGTGCGGCGCACCAGCGCGGCGAGGGCCGGCGCGAGCCCCTCGTCGGCGAGGATCGCCGGGTGGATGCCGCGCGCGAGCGCGCGCAGCTCCTCCAGCGCGTCGACGACCTCGCCGTCCGCCTCTGCGAGGAGCTTCTCGACGGCGCGCCGGTCGCCGATCCGGCCCCGCGCCAGCTGGAGGGCGAGCCGGATCCCGAGCAGGCGCTGCTGCGCCCCGTCGCGCAGGTCGCGCTCCAAACGCCGCCGTTCGGCGTCGCCGGCCCGCACGATGCGCGCGCGGGACGCCCGGACCTCGGCGAGCTGCGCGCGCAGCTCTGCCTGCAGGCGCGCGTTCTCGAGCGCCAGGCTCGCGGCCGCCCCAACGGCCCGGAGGAGCTCCGGCTCGTCGAGGAGCGCCGCATCGTGCACGAGCGCCGCCAGCCGGTTGTCGTCGTGCTCGAGCACGGTGACCGCGCGTCCATCACGCGGTGACGGGTCGAGCGGACCTCCGCCGGGATCGACGTAGCGCCCGTCCGCCGGCAGCCAGAACGCGAGCTCGAGAGACGGGTCGCCGAGCGCGCGCGCAAGCGCTGCGCGGACCTCCTGCGGGCGCGACACCGACCGGAGCTCGACCACGAGGTCGGCGACACCGGAGCGCTGCAGGCGCGTGCGCAGGAGACCGACGAGGAAGGCGATCGGGATGGCGCCGAAGGCACCGCCCGTCCAGCTGAGCGGTGATCCGTCGGCGTCGCCGCCCGCGGCGTCCGCGCTCAGATAGACGACGAACAGGAGGGTCGCGATCGCGGTCGTCAGGAGCACTGGGTTCAGCGCGCGACGCGTCGCCCCGCGCGCCGCTCGCAGCTTGCGCACGAGCAGAACGACGGTCGCCACGAAGACGCCGAGGACGATGACGTCCGCGACGGCGTGGTGCGCCGCCGCGACGGCGTCGGAACCAACGACGCGGAACGGGTTCGCCGGGCACCCCGGGCAGCCGTCGTCGCGGGGGTCCGTCACGAGCAGTGAGAGCGGCGCGAGGACGAGCCAGGCGCCGTACATGATCCGGACGACCGCCCGCTCCGGGCGCGTCTGGAGCCGTCCGCTCGGGAACGCGAGGAAGAGATGCGCGGTGACCGGCAGCTCGAGCGATCCCAGCGCCCCGAGCACCATGTACGGCACAGCCGCATGCCAGTAGAGCTGTTCCACGAGATACGTGAATCCGAGCGCGATCATGAGGAGACCCACTCGGTTCGCCGGACGCCGCTGCCAGGCGATGAGCCCCGTTGCGATCCAGATGCCGCCGAACCCGACCACGCCGAGTCCCTCCGACGTGGGGCTCGATTGGAAGTCGTGCGCGCGGAGGACGAGCGGCACGTCGACGGCCACGAGGAGCGCGCCGGCGAGGACGATCGCCACCGATATGCGACGGCGCGTCATGACCAAGCGATCCTCGCGTCGCCTGGGTCGCCGGTGCCGGTGGCGCGCAGGAAGGTGAGCACCGCATGGACGCGCCGGTTCTCGCTGGCGTCCGCGGGGAGGTCGAGCTTGCCCAGGATGCTGCGGACGTGCGCCTCGACGGTCTTGCGCGTCACGAACAGCTCCTGGCCGATCCCCCGGTCGGTCTTGCCCTGCGCGATGAGCGCGAGCACCTCGCGTTCGCGCGGCGTCAGATCCGACAGCGGGTCGCGAGCTGCGGGGGCGTCGAGGAGCTCGCTCACCAGTGAGGGCTCCACGACCGTTTCACCGGCGGCGACGCGTTCCAGCGCGGCCACGAACTCGCTCACGTTGGCGATCCGATCCTTGAGCAGGTACCCGACGCCCTCCGAGGTTCCGGTGAGGAGCCTGAGCGCGTAGTCGACCTCCACGTACTGGGAGAGGACGAGGGTGCAGACCTCGGGGTAGGCGCGGCGGATCTCGCGCGCGGCAAGCAGGCCCTCGTTCGTGTACGTCGGCGGCATGCGGATGTCGATCACGGCGACCTCGGGCGGGTCCGCCGCCACGAGTGCGATGAGCTCGGCGGCCGTGCCCGCCTGTGCGACGACCTCCACGCCACGCTCGGCGAGCAACCGCGCGAGACCCTCGCGGATGACGACGGCGTCGTCGGCGAGGATCACGCGCATGGCAGGGCCGCCGTGACGCGGGTGCCGCCGTCTGGGGGGCTGTCGACCTGCAGGCGGCCATCGAGCGCTTCGACGCGGTCGCGGAGGCCGCGCAGTCCCGCTCCGCCGGTGTCGGCTCCCCCGATGCCATCGTCGGCGACGGCGATGACCACGTCGCCGTTGGCGCGGCTCAGCTCGATCGCCACGCGCGAGGCGTGCGCGTGCTTGGC
>DATFRW010000362.1:0-13248 GCA_035262945.1 Solirubrobacteraceae bacterium | reverse complement strand
AGGCGCGGCCCCGCGACGGTGGCGGACGGGCCGTAGCACGATCGAGGTCGCCGTCGGCATGGGGCTGATCGTCCTCAGCCTGCTGCTCACCGCCCGCGCCCTCGGGCTGCTGTGGTCCGACGTCATCGTCTGGCCGACGGTGCTCGTGGCCGCCGGCGCGGGCCTGCTGTGGCGCCAATCGTTCGCGCCCCCTCGCGCCGAGAAGCCCGAGCCGGCCGCGCCCGAGGAGGAGCGCCGCGAGCGCACGCGCGTGCTCTCGCGCAGCGGCTTCGGCGCCGCGCTCGTCATCGCCGCCGGCGTCGTCTTCCTCTACGTCACGGGCGCGCTGACCGCCGCCCGCGACGCGGTGCTGGCCGCCGTGGTCGTCGCGGCCGTCCTCGGGATCATCTTCGCCCCCTGGGTGACGCGGCTCGTGCGCTCGCTCGCCTCCGAGCGCGAGGAGCGCGTCCGCTCGCAGGCACGAGCCGAGATGGCCGCGCACCTGCACGACTCGGTGCTGCAGACCCTCGCGCTGGTCCAGAAGCGCGCCGACGACCCGCGCGCCGTCGCCGCGCTGGCCCGAACCCAGGAGCGCGAGCTGCGCGCCTGGCTCGCGGGACGGGAAGGCGGGCATGACCGGCTCGCGGCCGCGCTCGAGGGCGCCGCGGGCGAGGTCGAGCGTGCCCATGGCGTGCCGGTCGAGATCGTCGTCGTCGGCGACCGCGAGCTCGACGATCGCGGCGAGGCGCTGGTCGCCGCCGCGCGCGAGGCGATGGTCAACGCGGCGAAGTTCGGCGACGGCTCGCCCGTGGATGTCTACGCGGAGGCCCGCGACGGCGAGCTGCAGGTCTTCGTCCGCGACCGCGGTCCCGGCTTCGATCCGGACGCCGTCCCGCCCGACCGGCGCGGCGTGCGCGAGTCGATCGTCGGGCGCATGGCGCGCCACGGCGGCCGCGCCGCCATCCACTCGGCGCCGGGCGCGGGCACCGAGGTCGAGCTCACGCTGCCGGAGGCGTCGTGACGCGGGTGGCGATCGTCGACGACCACGGGCTCTTTCGGGCCGGCGTGCGCTCCGAGCTCGAGGGCCATGTCGAGCTCGTCGGCGAGGCGGCGAGCGTGCCCGAGGCGGTGGCCCTTGTGACCGAGGTGCGCCCCGACGTCGTGCTGCTCGACGTGCACATGCCCGAGGGCGGCGGCGTCGCGGTCATTCGCGGCGCCGCCGAGCTGGCGCCGGGCACGCTGTTCCTGGCGCTCTCGGCTTCGGACGCGGCAGAGGACGTGATCGCGACGATCCGCGCGGGCGCGCGCGGGTACGTGACGAAGAACATCGCCACCGACGAGCTCGTCGACGCGATCGAGCGCGTGCGGGCCGGCGACGCGGTGTTCTCGCCGCGGCTGGCGGGCTTCGTGCTCGACGCTTTCGCCGGGCCGGCGCCCAAGCCGGAGGACCCCGAGCTCGACCAGCTCACAGCCCGCGAACGCGAGGTGCTGCGCCACATCGCGCGCGGGTACCTCTATAAAGAGATCGCCCTTCGCCTGGGCATCTCCGCCAAGACGGTCGAGGCGCACGTCTCGGCGGTGCTACGCAAGCTCCAGCTGTCCAATCGACACGAGCTGTCGAGGTGGGCGGCGGAGCGCCGCCTGGACTGAATACGCTTCGGAGCACACATGTTCGACAAGGTCCTGGTCGCCAACCGCGGCGAGATCGCCGTCCGCGTCATCCGCGCTTTGCGCGAGATGGGCATCGCCTCGGTAGCCGTGTACTCGGAGCTCGACCGGGAGGCGCTCCACGTCGAGCGCGCCGACGAGGCCTACCTGCTCGGCGGCCCGACCGCCGCCGAGAGCTACCTCAACGTCGAGCGGATCCTCGAGGTGTGCCGTGACTCCGGCGCCGAGGCCATCCACCCCGGCTACGGCTTCCTCGCCGAGAACGCGCCGTTCGCGAAGGCCTGCGAGGACGCGGGCATCGTGTTCATCGGGCCGCCGGCGGCCGCCATCGAGGCGATGGGGTCGAAGACCCGCGCGCGCGAGCTGATGCGCGGCGCCGGCGTGCCGATCGTTCCCGGCACGACCGAGCCGGTGCCGACGGTCGAGGACGCCCGCACGGTCATCGCCGAGGACATCGGCTATCCGGTCGCCGTCAAGGCGGCGGGCGGCGGGGGCGGCAAGGGCTTCCGGGTCGCGCTGTCCGAGGACCAGCTGCAGGACGCGTTCGAGGGCGCCGCCCGCGAGGGCGAGAAGTTCTTCTCGGACGCGACGGTCTATCTCGAGCGCTATCTGCCCGATCCGCGCCACGTCGAGGTCCAGGTCCTCGCGGACCGGCACGGCAATGTCATCCACCTGGGCGAGCGCGACTGCTCGGTGCAGCGTCGCCACCAGAAGCTCATCGAGGAGTCGCCGGCGCCGGCCGTCGACGAGGCGCTGCGCGAGCGCATCGGCCAGATCGGCGTCGAGGCGGCGCGCGCCGTGAACTACGTGGGGGCCGGCACGATCGAGGGGCTGCTCCAGGACGGCGAGTACTTCTTCCTGGAGATGAACACGCGCGTGCAGGTCGAGCACTGCGTGACGGAGATGACCACCGGCATCGACATCGTGCGCGAGGGCATCCTCGCCGCGGCGGGCGAGCCGCTGTCGGTCTCCCAGGACGAGGTCGTGCTGCGCGGCCACGCGATCGAGTGCCGCATCAACGCCGAGGACGCGTCGAAGAACTTCGCCCCTGCACCCGGGCGAATCGGTTCGTATCGCGAGCCGGCCGGGCCTGGCGTGCGCGTCGACAGCGGCGTGCTCGCCGGCAGCGAGATCACGCCGATGTACGACCCGATGGTCGCCAAGCTCATCGTCTGGGACGTCGATCGCGAGCACGCCACGCGGCGGATGCTGCGCGCGCTGGGCGAGTACGAGATCGAGGGCCTCAAGACGCTCATCCCGTTCCACACGGCGCTGCTGGCGACCGCGCAGTGGGCCAACGGCGAGACGTGCCGCGACCTCGTCGAGGACCGCGAGTGGCTGAAGGCGCTCGCGTTCCCGAAGGTCGCGCCCGCGGCGGCCGACGAGGAGGAGACCGTCGAGCACGCCTACACCGTCGAGGTGTCCGGTCGCAAGTTCGACGTGCGGGTGATCGGCCCGCCGTTCGGGAACGGCACCAACGGCGCCGCGCCCGCCCCGGCGGCGGCGCCGAAGCCACGGCGCGCCGAGCGTGCCTCAGGCGGCGCGAGTGGCGGAGCCGACGAGCTCCTGTCGCCGCTGCAGGGCAACCTGTGGAAGGTCCTCGTCGAGCAGGGTCAGACCGTCGAGGAGGGCCAGATCGTCTGCATCATCGAGGCGATGAAGATGGAGAACGAGATCACCGCCCACAAGGCGGGCGTGATCGAGCGCCTCGCGGTCAAGGAGGGCGACCCGATCTCCTCCGGCGCCACGATCGCCGTCATCAAAAGCGACGGCGGCTAGCGGCGCAGCGTCGCCGCGCTCCCTGCGATCCCTCGGTTTCCCGCGGGATCCACGGCAACGACGCTGGCCGTGAGGCGGACGTTCTTGACGCGTGCCAGCGCGCGGCGGGCCCGTGCCGAGAGTCGCACCGTCACGACGCGCCGGCCGGCGGCGGTCACGCGCAGGGTCGCGGTCCCGACCACGGTCGAGCTCAGGTGCAGGCGCTTGCGCGTGCTCGCCGGGACCCGGAGGGTCACCGTCACGCGGCTGGGCTCCGAGACGGTGAACGCCACGCGCAGCCCGCGCTTGCGCACGGCGCCGATGCGGGCGCGGACGATGGTGACACGCAGCGAGGGGGCGACGCGGTCGGGCGTCGACGCCGCCTGCTGCGGCACGGGCGCCGGAGCCGGCGCGGGCGAGGCGACGGGCTGCGCCGGAGGTGCGGCGGGAGGTGGCGACGGTACGCCCGCGGCGGCGAGCGCGGACGGCAGGCGCAGCTCGCCGCCGGTTGCGACGCGGCCCGAGAGCGCCGCGACCGGTGCCACGCTGGCGAGCAGTGCCGCGCGCAGCCCCGCGACGCTCAGCGCGGGATTGCGCGCGAGCAGAAGCGCCGCGGCGCCGGAGACGTGCGGCGTCGCCATCGATGTGCCGCTCATGGGCACGAAGGAGCTGAAGCGGTAGGTGCTCACGATGCCGACGCCGGGCGCCGAGAGGTCGACGTTCGTGGCGCCGTAGTTGGAGAACGACGCGAGTGAGCCGTCGCGGTCGCTCGCCGCGACGCACACGAGGTTCGGCAGGTCGTAGTCGCACGGGTACGCGCCCGTGGTGTCGTTGTTGCTCGCGCTGTTGCCGGCCGCGACCACGAACAGCGTGTTGGGCGCCGATGCGATCGCGTCGCGTTCGGACTGGGTGAAGTTGGAGCCGCCGAGCGACTCGTTGACGATGCGCGCGCCCTCCTGCGCCGCGAACAGGTCGGCACGGACGATGTCGGAGACGAAGCCGCTGCCGGCCGCATTGAGCACGCGCAGCGCCATGAGGGTGCTGTTCCAGCTCACGCCCGCGACCCCGAAGCCGTCGTTGCCGCGCGCGTCGATCGTCCCGGAGACGTGCGTGCCGTGGCCGTTGTCGTCTTGCGGCACCGTGTCGTCGTCGACGAAGTCGTAGCCGATTGCGCCGGATCCGTCGGGGTTGCGCCACAGGTTGGGCGCGAGGTCGGGATGGGTGGCGTCGATGCCCGTGTCGATCACGGCGACGAGCACCTGCGGCGATCCGGTCGTGAGATCCCATGCGGCGGGCGCGCCGATCGCCGCGAGCCCCCATTCCTGGTCGTAGAAGGGGTCGTTGGGCACGAGCGCCGCGTGCACCTCGTAGTCGGGCTCCGCGTACATCACGCCCTTGTGACGCTCGAGGTCGCTGACCGCATTCGCCACGGTCTGCCCCTGTTGAGGGGCGACGAGCTCGAGTCCCCTGAGCGGAAGCGTCGCCTGGCGCTGCACGTCCGCCGCGCTGCGTACGTCGCCGCGCTGCGCGGCCGTCGTGCCCGCGGCGAAGCGGACGAGGACGCGCGAGACCGAGAGCGCCTGTGCTGGCGCCGGCAGAAGCAGCAGCGCGAGCGCGCACGTCGTGGCGAGCAGCGGTCTGACGGCTTCGAGGATGCCCGCTTCGCGGATCCGACGCGTCGGTGGGCGGCGGGCGGCTGCTATCGGCCGACGAGCGGCGGCTACTCGTACACGATGAAGTCCGGGCGTGGCCGCAGCTCGAGCACCGCGCCCGGGCGCATCATGTTTGTGTCCTCTTCGTAGAAGAGCTTGTAGCCGTTGCGAAAACGGGTGCCGTCGTGCGTGAACTGGTGGTACTTGGCGATCTTGTTCGGCCGGTCGCCGAAGCCGTCGACGTTCATCGTGATCGCGAGCCCGGGACGCTGCCGAACGCGCTCCTTGCCGGCGATCATGTTCGGCGTGAACTGGTGCACGACGAAGAGCTTCTCGGGCAGGTCGTAACGGCGCACGATCTCGGCCACGTGTGCGGAGACCGCGTTGACCGTCTCCGCCTGCACCGAGCCGATCACGGTGCCGGGCACGGCGCCCGGCGTGTGCCATTCGGGGTCAAGGGCGATGCCGACGTCGGGCTCGCGCAGCCAGCGGTCGAGGTGGCGCGTCTCGGCGAGGAAGTCGGCGTGCCCGGGCTGGATGTCGAGCACGAGCAGCGCCTTGGCGCGGCGCGCGGCGTTCAGATAGCGGCGGATGATCGCGTCGGGCTGGCGCGTGCGGTACATGCCATCGGCACCCGGGTCGCGGTTGGCGACGTCGGCGAGCAGCTCGAAGGCGAGCAGGACCGGGCGGGTCTTGCGGGCGTACGGCTCGGCCTGCTTGGCCAGGCGCCGTGCGGCGTGGTCGGGCGAGCCGATGCCGAGGGCGCCGAGGTCGTGGCTCTGCGGGGCGCCGTAGTAGGCGACGACGCGGTACGCCGGAAAGATCCGCCGGCCGCCGAGCGGCAGCTCCGCCGGCTTGGCCTGCGACGCCGAGGCGGACTCGGTCGTGGCTGCGCCCTGATCGCCCTTGCTGCCGTCGTGCGCCCCGACCGCGGCGCCCGCCAGCACCGCCGCGGCTGCGACGACACCAAGCGCGGCGAGCCGCCGCCGCCGGTAGACGGTCTCAGGCTCCCGCATACCGGCGCGGACCTTACGCTCCATGGATGCCCGACGGCTCCCCGCAGGTGTGGCTCGCCAAACGTGATGAAGCGGGCGATGTGGCCCGGCTGCTCGTCGCGTTCCGCGATCACCTGGACCAGGACTGGCCGCCGGAAGCGGCGATGCTCGCGAGCGTCGAGCGCCTGGTCGACGATCCCGACACCGAGTACCTGCTCGCCGCGAGCGCGCCCGGAGCGCCGCCGGTCGGCCTCGTCCAGCTGCGCTACCGCTGGTCGGTCTGGCGCGACAGCGAGGACTGCCTGCTCGAGGATCTCTTCGTGGATCGCGAGGCGCGGCGCGGCGGCCTGGGGCGCGCGCTGGTGGCGGCGACCGTCGACCGCGCCCGCGCGCGCGGCTGCCGGCGCATCGAGCTCGACACCGCCGAGGTCAACGAGGCCGCGCTCGCCCTCTACTACGCGATGGGCTTCGACAACGACGCCTACGAAGGCGGGCGCGCGCTGTTCCTGCGTCGCCGGCTGGACCGCTAGCCGCGCTCGCGGTTGGCCTTGTCGGCGGCGCGCTGCGCGCCGGTGCGCCGTGCGAGCGGGAGCTCCCAGGTCTGGAGGTACGTGACGTCCTCGCGCATGACCGCGAGCGCGCGGGCGCCGTCGATCGGCTGGCCGTGGCCGGGCACGACCCACTCGGCTTGCTCGACCAGCGGCCGCAGGCGCTCGAGCGTGGCCAGGTAGGCGTCGCGCGAGCCCGTCTGCGAGAGCATCGGGATCTCGACCGGCGAGAGGTAATCGCCGCAGACGAGGACGCGCACCCACGGCAGCCACAGCGCCATGCCGTCGGCGGTGTGGCCGTCGGTGGGGTGCAGCTCGATCTCGTGCTCCCCGAGACCGACGTGGCCGGGCACGGGCAGGGCCTGCACCTGGCCGAGGCTCAGCGGCCGCGGGCGCTCGACGTAGTGCTCCTCGTCGAAGTCGCGCAGCTCGCGCTGGGCCTCGCCGGGCTCGCCGGTCAGGCGCGCGGCGGTCGTCTCGGCGACGCCGAGCGCGGCGCCCGGGAAGGCGAGGCGCCCGAGGACGTGATCCCAGTCGCCGTGCGTCGCCAGGAGGCCGCTGACCACGAAGCCGGCCTGCTCGAGCACCGCGGGCAGGAGGTCGAGCTCGTCGGGGTAGACCGGCGAGTCGACGACGAAGCCCTCGTCGCCGGAGCGGATCGCGGTGCAGTTCGTCTGGTAGACGCGCGATGTCGCGACGGCGACGTCGGGGTGGAGCGTGACGACGCGCAAAGCGGGCCTACGCAGCGCCGAGGAGCTTGGCCGCCTCCAGGAGGTTCCTGACCTCGGCCGTCGGCTTCTTCGCGCCGGCGTCGAGCTCCTCGCGGTTGCGGTTGACCCAGATGACGGGGATCTTCTCCTTGATGCACGGTTCGACGTCGTGGTAGTAGCTCGCCGCGACGTGGACCCAGCCCTTCTTGGTCCCGATGCGCCGCGCGCACTCCTTGAAGTGCGCGGGGTCGGGCTTGTAGCTGCGCACCTGCTGGGCGGTCACGACGAGGTCGAAGTCGTGCGGGATGTGGCGGCGGGTCTGGCCGAGCAGCTTGTCGTCGATGTTCGAGATCAGCCCGGTCTGGAACTTCTTGCCGAACTTCGTCAGCTGCGGGTTGGTCTCCTTGAACGCCGCCCAGCGCTGGACTGAATCGGGCAGGAAGCCGGCGCGCGAGGGCTCGAGCGGCCAGGCGATCTCCTTCGCGATGCGGACCGCGACGCGCCGCAGGACCTCGGCGTAGAGCTCGTAGGAGCCGCCTTCGATCTCGCGCTCGTACTGGTGGAAGCGCGGGATGATCTCCTGCGGGTCGTCGATGGTGAACCCGTCTCGCGTCGCCTCTCGTGTGAAGGCGTCGAAGACCCCCTTCTCCCAGTCGATGAGCGTGCCGTAGACGTCGAACGTGACGAAATTGACCTTGGAGGGGAGGGCCATGGGGCGGGCATTGTGCCATTTGCACGCCGTTCGACGCCTCGCGACGGCGTCTCGCTAGAGTCCGCCGCCGGCTATGGACCTCCTCGAATATCAGGGCAAGCAGCTGTTCGCTCGCCATGACATCCCGGTTCCGGACGGGCGTCATGCACGCACGGTCGACGAGGCGGTCGCGGCCGCCAAGGAGATCGGCTTTCCGTGTGTGATCAAGGCGCAGGTGAAGATCGGCGGGCGCGGCAAGGCGGGGGGGATCAAGGTCGCAGAGGACGAGGCTTCGGCGCGCGAGCACGCGAGCGCCATCCTCGGCATGGACATCCGCGGCTTCACCGTGCATGAGCTGTGGGTCGAGGGCGCTTCGGAGATCGCGGCCGAGTACTACGCCGCGGTGATCTTCGACCGCTCGGCGAAGCAGCCGCTGGTGATGCTGTCGACGCGCGGCGGGATGGACATCGAGGCCGTCGCTGAGGAGGACCCGAGCGCGATCGCCACCCTGCACGTCGATCCGCTGCTGGGCTTCCAGGCCTTTCATGGGCGGCGGCTGGCGTTCGAGGCCGGGGTCGACGCGGATCTGGTGCGCCCGATCGGGGCGTTCCTCGGGCGGCTGTACGCGACGTTCGTCGCCGAGGAGGCGACGCTGGTCGAGGTCAACCCCCTGATCGTGACGCCGGAGCGTGAGGTCCGGGCGCTCGACGCGAAGGTCACGCTCGACGACAACGCGCTCATGCGCCACCCGCTGAACGCGGAGCTGCGCGACCCGTCGGCCGAGGACCCGCAGGAGCAGATGGCCAAGGAGCGCGGGCTGACCTACGTCAAGCTCGACGGGGACATCGGGATCTTGGGGAACGGCGCCGGGCTCGTCATGTCGACGCTAGATGTCGTCGCGCAGTACGGCGGCTCGCCGGCGAACTTCCTGGACGCGGGCGGCGGGTCGAAGGCGGAGGCGATCACGAGCGCGGTCGAGGTCATCCTTTCGAACCCCAACGTCAAGGCCGTGCTCTTCAACATCTTCGGCGGGATCACGCGCTGCGACGAGGTCGCGCGAGGGTTGGTCGAGGCGTTCAACCAGATCTCGCCGTCGGTGCCGTTCGTCGTCCGCCTCGACGGGACCAACGATGTAGAGGGGCGGCAGATCCTGGCTGAGGCGGCTTTGCCGAACGTGTATACGGCGGCGACGATGAACGAGGCGGCCGAGAAGGTCGTCGAGCTCGCGGCGACCGCGGGGGCGGCGCGATGAGCGTCCTCGTCGATCGTGAGACGCGGCTGTGCGTCAGCGGCATCACCGGCCGCGAGGGCACCTTCCACGCGATGAACAACCGCCGCTACGGCACGCAGGTCGTGTCGGGCGTGACGCCCGGCAAGGGCGGCCAGGACGTCGAGGGCGTCCCGGTCTTCGACACCTTCCACGCCGCGGTCGCGGAGACCGGCGCGAACACCGCGATGATCTTCGTGCCGCCGCGCTTCGCCGCCGACTCGATCCTCGAGGCCGCCGACGCGGGCATCAGGACGATCGTCGCGATCACCGAGGGCATCCCGGCCCACGACGAGCTGCGCGTTTACAACCACTTGGTCCAGGCGCACCCCGGCACGCGTTTGATTGGTCCGAACTGCCCGGGCGTGCTGTCGCCGGGGAAGGCGAACGTCGGGATCATCCCGGCCGCGTTCTTCAAGGAGGGCAACGTCGGGGTGGTGTCCCGTTCGGGCACGCTGACCTACCAGATCGGCAACGAGATCGCCCAGCGCGGCTTCGGCAACTCGTCGATCGTCGGCATCGGCGGCGATCCGGTGCCGGGCTCGTCGTTCATCGACATCCTCGAGCTGTTCCAAGGCGACGACGAGACCGAGCTGATCGTGATGGCGGGCGAGATCGGCGGCTCGGCCGAGGAGGAAGCGGCCGAGTTCATCGCCGCGCACGTGACGAAGCCGGTCGTCGCGTACATCGCCGGGTTCACGGCGCCGCCGGGCAAGACGATGGGTCACGCGGGCGCGATCGTCTCGGGCTCGCAGGGGACGGCCGCGGCGAAGGCCGAAGCGCTCGAGGAGCGCGGGGTGCGGGTGGGCCGCACGCCGACGCAGGTCGCGGAGATCGCGGTCGAGATCCTCGGCGGCTGAGCCGCCCGGCACGCGCGATACGCTCGCGCGGACGATGGCGGCCGCGCCCGACGACGACGCCCGCAGGACGCTGGCCGAGCTCGAGGCCAAGCTGCGCGAGCTCGAGCGTGAGTTGCTGCGTGGGCATGAGGGGGTGGCTGCGGCGGCGCCCCCGCCGGCGCCCGAGCCGCCTGCGGCGCCCGCGCCCCCGCCCGGGCCCGAGCCACCGCCGCCGCTTCCGCCGCCCGAGCCCCTCCTCGACGCCGACGCGCTCCGCGAGGCCCGCGACCTCCTTGCCGGCCTGCGAGCGACGGTCGAGTCCGTGGGCGCGACGGCGGAGCGCATCACCACCGAGGCCCGCGCCGTCGTCGACGACCACGGCCGCACCCTCGGCCGCATGGAGCGCGCCGCGGCCGCTGCTGCGCGCGCCGAAGAGGCAGCCGGCGAGGCCGGCCGGCTGGCGGCGACGGTCGTCGTCGAGGCCGGCCCGTTCGCCGACGCCGCCGCGGTCGTCCGCCTCCGCGACGCCCTCGCGGAGCAGCCCGGCGCCCGCGACGCCTACGTCCGCGGCGTCGAGGACGGCCGCGCGGTCATCGAGGTCCAGCTCGCATCGCCCTCGTGAGCGCCGAAGCGATCGCCCGGGCCTTCGAGGCCGACCTCCCGTTCGTCGGCCTGCGCGACCACGATCACGATCCAGACCTCGACCGCGTCGTTCCCCCCGACGCCGCTCGTGCCGCCCGGGCGCTGCCGCTCTCGGCGGACGCCGCGCACGTGCGGGTTGCGGTCGCTGATCCGGGCGTCGATCTGAGCGCGCTCTCGCCGTATCTGGAGGGGCGGCGGGTGGAGTTGGTGATCGCGGCGCGGGAGGAGCTTGATGCCGTCCTCGGGCCGCCGGTCGCGGCCGCCCCCGAGCCGGCGTCCGCCGCCCCCGCGCAGCCGCTCCCGCGCGAGCCAGCGCCGCTCCCGCCCGAGCCAGAGCCGCTCGCCCCCGACTCGTCGCTCGGCGAGCCGCCCCGGCTTTCCCCCGAGTCGGCCGTTGCGGCGACCTCGACGGGCAGTGAGGAGGAGGTGGCCGGGCAGGGGTTGGCGGCTTCGGAGCCGGAGGGTGAGGAGCCGTCGTGGCTGCAGACCCCGCGGCGTCGGGGGCGGCGGGCCGTCGCCACGTTGCTCGTTCTGCTGCTGTTGATCGTCGCGGCGGGCGCGGTGGCGGCTTATCTGCTCGCGCGCTGAGCGGAACCACGCCCTCCCGCGTGGTCGCCTACCCTTGGGCCATGGCCGCCGACACGATCTCGTTTGCCCGCGGGGCGCCCTCGCTGGACATCGTCGACGTCGAGGGACTCAAGGAGGCGGCCGCGCGCGCGTTCGCCAACGACCCCGGCGGGGCGACGGCGTACGGCACGGCGATCGGGTATCCGCCGCTGCGCGAGTGGATCGCCCAGCAGCACGGCGTCGAGCCGGCGCAGGTCGTCGTGACCAACGGCTCGATGCAGGCCGACGCGTTCCTGTTCGACGAGCTCGTCGAGCCGAGCGACACCGTCATCGTCGAGCGGCCGACGTACGACCGGACGCTGCTCGCGCTGCGACAGCGCCTGGCGGACATCCGGCCGGTCGAGCTCGAGCCGGACGGCATCGACGTGGACGGCCTCTCGACGCTCATCGAATCCGGCGTCGCGCCGAAGCTCGCGCACATCATTCCCAACTTCCAGAACCCGGCCGGCTACACGCTCGGCCGCGAGAAGCGCGACGCGCTCGTCGCCCTCGCCCGCGACCACGGGTTCACGATCTTCGAGGACGACCCCTACGTCTCGATCCGCTTCGCCGGCGACCCGCTGCCGACGATGCTGAGCCTCGACAGCAACGAGAACGTCATCTACGCGAGCTCGTTCTCAAAGACGGTGTGCCCTGGCATCCGCGTCGGGTACCTGGTCGGCCCCGCCGAGCTCATCGCGCGGATCGTCAAGCGCGCGACCAGCACGTACATCAGCCCGAACATGGTGGCCCAATCGATCGTCCACCAGTTCGTGACGAGTGGAGCGCTCGAGCGCTCGATCGAGACGGTGCGAACCAACCTGAAGGCCCGCGTCGACGCGCTCGTCACCGCACTCGAACGCGACCTCCCCGACGCACGGTTCGTCGCGCCCGAAGGCGGCTACTTCATGTGGGTCGATCTCCCCGAGGGCACCGACGTCGACAAGCTCTTCGCCGCCGCGGGAGAGCGCGGGGTGACCTTCGTCAAGGGCACCGACTTCCTGCTCGAGGGTGGACGCAACACGCTGCGGCTCGCCTACTCCGGCGTGACGCCGGAGCAGATCGACGCGGGTATCGGGCGGCTGGCCGAGGCGTATCACAGCTTGAGCGGGACGCCGGCGCCGGCGTAGAGGAGATCCTCGATCACGGCGTCGGGCTGCTGGGCGAGTTGCCTCTCGCCGTAGCGGCGGACGGTGTAGCCGTGGCAGCGCAGCCAGAGGTCGCGGTCGTGGTCTCTGGTGGCTTGCGCGGGGCGGGTGTGCTGGGCGCCGTCGAGTTCGACGACGAGCCGGTGCTGTGGCCACAGGCAGTCGACGGTCCACGGGCCGAGCTCTTGGTTTCTGAGCGGCAGCGGGATGCCGTGCTTGATCAGCAGGCGGCGGAACTTGCGCTCCAGTTCGCTTTTGACCTTGCCGTGGCCCGGGGCGTGGGCATCGAGGGCGGCTCTGAGGTTGGCTGAGCCGGGGTGGCCGCGGCGGAGCGTGCGTTGGATGTCTGCTGGTCTGGTGTCGTGGTGAAACTCGGCCTCGGCCAGGGCGCGCAGGAGTGCGCGGTGGTGATAACGCGCGGCGAGGTCGAGCAGGGTGCGGGGGACGGTGGTGATCGGGAAGCGGCCGTCGTGGGTGGCGTCGTCGGGGCGCAGGCGGTTTTGGCCGGGCGTCAGCAGCTCGATGGTCAGCGGTGGCGCGGGGATGAGTTCCCAGCGCCACGCGGCGGTGCCGCGCGCGAGGATCGCTCCGGGGCCGGCGGCGAGCAGGGCGGCGGTGAGGTGGGCGTCTTGGGAGAGCAGTTCGGGCGCTGGGAGCGAGTAGACGCCTGGATGGAGGCGGTGAAGGTGGCCGGAGCGGATGGCGCGGTCGATCGCCCACCGGCTCACGCCACCAGCGAGCAACT
>DATFRW010000361.1:0-25060 GCA_035262945.1 Solirubrobacteraceae bacterium | reverse complement strand
CGGCGCTCCTCGCGGTCGAGCAGCTCGGTGCGCTCGAGTGCGAGCGCGGCGAGGTCGGCGAAGACCTCGACGACGCGCAGTTCGTCCTCGCCGAGGATGCGCTGCGGCGCGGAGATCGCGAGCACGCCGAGCGTGCGCCCGCCCGTGGTGCGGACCGGGCAGGAGATGAACGACGACGACTGGTACCAGTCCCAGGCCAGCCGCGCGTCGTGCGGCTGGAGCTCCTCCTCGAGGCGCAGGCGCAGCGCCGTGGCGCCTTCCCACTCCTCGAAGCGCTCGATGTGCAGCGCGTCGCCGCGCTCGATGGCCGCCTCGGTGACGCCGGGCCGATCGCGGTCGTAGCGCCGCTCGAGGACGGGTGTCATAGCCGCGCGGACCTCGTCCGTGGCGAACCAAGCGGCGGCCGGGTGGATCGTGCCCTCCTCGAAGTCGACGACCTGGAACGCGCAGGCGCTGATGTCGAGAAGCCGCCGGAGCTGGACGAGGATCTCGTCGAGGGTCCGTCGCAGCCATGCCGGCTCCTCCACGGTGGCGACCCTACCGAGTACCCTTGGTGATTGGACCGTGCTAGGCGGGGAGGTAGCGGTGCCCTGTCGCTCGCAATCCGCTCTAGCGAGGCCGAATCCCCTCTTGAGGGGCCGGTCTGTGGGGTCAGCTCGCCGATGGCGGTGCTGATGGCCCGGGTCCCGCGCGACGCCGGCTCGTGAACCAGGTCAGGTCCGGAAGGAAGCAGCCTTAAGCGGATCCCGGTGGGCGCAGCGGGTTCTCCCGGTGCCGGAGCCGCTCGACGCGTCAGCGCCCATAGCCTGGTTTCGAGGGAGGGTGCACGGTCCGTTCAGTCGCAGCGCGCGAACACTCGCCACGAGTCGTTCGCCGCGACTGGCCTGAAGCCGGGCAGCGGCGGCGGGATGCGCTGGTTGAGGTCGCGCGGGTCGAGGATGTAGTCCCTGGCGATCTTCGCCGTCCGCGGCCGGACGTAGGTGCCGGTGCGCGGCAGCCGCTCCTGGGCGACCGCGATGCGCTGCGGCTCGGTGTCGAGCCACAGCGCCAGCAGCGGCACGGGCCGGTGGTTGGGGACCGTGATCGGCGTGCACGGGAAGTCGGGCGTGAGCGCGTGGAGGTCGTCCTGGATGCCGTCCTGGATGGTCAGCGCGCTGCGCAGGCTCGTGATCCGGTCGACCTGGGGCGGGATGAAGACGACGAGCAGCACGAGGGTGAGCACGCCGAACCACGCCCATCGTCGCCGCCACGGGTGGTCGCGGGGCAGCTCGGCCCACCCGAAGGCACCGGCGCCGCAGAACACGGCGAGGATCGTCGACGGGCCGAGGAGGTAGCGGCCGAGGATCGGCAGGCCGGCGGCGGCGAGCACGCAGAACGCGGCGATCGCCACGACGCCCGCGATGGCGCCGAGCGCGACGCGCTGGCGCAGGAAGGCGAGGGCGAGCAGCCCGCCGCCGGCGGCACCGACGAGGACGGGCTCGCGCAGGATCTCCCCGATCCGCCGCGGGACGGTGACCGGCACCTCGCCCAGGCCGGTGACGCGCTTGAGCTCCTGGGCGGTGTCGCGCGTGCCGGTGAGCGAGTGCAGCGGGTTGCCGGTGACGATGAGGTCGCTCAGCCCCCACAGCACCGGTGCCGCGGCGGCGAGCGCCCACAAGCGCCAGTCGCGCGGCCGCAGCCAGAGGATGTAGGCGGCGGAGAACAGCCAGGCCTCCGGGCGCAGGAGGCCGGCGAGCGCGAGCAGGGCGAGCACGGGCGCGCCCGCGCGTCGTCGCCGCGTCTCGATGAGCAGCGCGCCGAGCACGAGGCAGAGGTAGGGGAGGTCCACGTACGCGCGCGAGCCGAAGTCGAGGACGGGGCGGCGCGTGAGCATGATCGCCGCCGCGAGCACGCCCGCCGCGCGGTTGATCCACGCCTCACCGAGCCGGTAGGTGATCCACGCGAGCGCGCCGAGCCAGACGAACGCGAGGACGATCGTCGCGTTGATCGACCCTGTGGCGCCGAGCGGGCTGAGGATGAGCCCGACCAGCGTGGCGAGCGGGTGCGGCGTGGGGGCGAGCGAGATGTCGTAGTCGGGCAGCGTCCCGTGCGCGAGGTCGCGGCCCCAGACCAGCGCGTAGAGCGTGTCGTAGTTGACGAGGCCGCGCCCAGCCAGCGCCCAGGCGATCAGGCCGAGCGCGACCGTCCAGCCGATGGCCTTGCCGTGGCGCACGGGCGCGGACCCTATCCCCACCAATGGCCGTTGCGGCGCGTCTCAACAGCGTGAGAGGGTGGGCCAATGCGCATACCGCTCGGCGCCGCGCTCGCGGCGGCCGCCCTCCTCGCGCCCGCGTCCGCGGGCGCTGTCGTTCCCAGCGGCAACCTCGTGGTCAACCCCGGCGCCGAGGCCGGCACCGGCTCGCCCGACGCCAGTGGCGTCGTCCCGCCGCCCGGCTGGGTGGTCAGCGGCCCGTTCACCGTGGTCCAGTACGGCGCGCCGGACTTCCTGACCGCAGCGGACAGCGCGCGGCTGGGAGGTGGGGTCAACTTCTTCGCGGGCGGGCCCACCAACCCCGCAAGCGCGGCGGCGCAGACGATCGACGTGTCCCAGGCGGCGCCCGAGATCGACGCCGGAAAGGTCACCGCGACGCTCTCGGCGCTGCTGGGCGGCTTTGCGACGCAGGAGGACCGGGCGACGGTGACCGCGACGTTCATCAGCGCGACGGCCGCGTCGCTGGGAACCGTGAGCCTGCAGCCCGTCACGGCCGCCGAGCGCGGCTCGGTCACGACGCTGATCCCGCGCTCGGCGTCGGGCGCGGTCCCGGGGGGCACGCGCGGCATCGCCGTGCGCATCGACGCCACCCGCGACGCGGGCGCCTACAACGACGGCTACATCGACAACGTCAGCCTCACGCTGGGCTCCGGGGCGGCGCCGGTCTACAAGAAGACCGTCGTCGTGAAGGTCGTGAGCGGAAAGGTCGGGATCCGGCTCCCCGGCTCCAAGAAGGAGGTCGACCTCACGGGCGAGCAGGGCATCCCGGTCGGCTCCACGGTCGACACGCTGCATGGCGTCGTCCAGCTCAGCTCGGTGCCCAAGCCCGGAGCGGCCCCGCAAGCGGCGAAGTTCTACGAGGGCGAGTTCAAGGTCGGCCAGAGCGCGGGCGTCACCGAGCTCACGCTCGCCACGCCGCTGGCGTCATGCCGCAGCGGGCGGGGGCGGGCGGCCGCCGCGCGCAAGGCGAAGAAGCGCCGCCTCTGGGGCGACGGCACGGGCGCGTTCCGCACGAAGGGCAAGTACAGCTCCGCGACGGTCCGCGGGACGAAGTGGCTCGTGGAGGACAGCTGCTCGGGGACGCTCACGCGCGTGGTCCGCGGCACGGTCACGGTCCGCGACCAGGTCCGCCACAAGACCATCATCGTGAGGGCTGGGAAGAGCTACCGCGCACGGCCGAGCCGCTGACGACGCGCCATCGGGAGCGGTGGGCGGTCTCGAGCATCACAGTGATGCACAAGGTCGCCCACCCCGCGCGCGGAGGGCGTCCGACCGCGGCTACTAGACTCGAAGGTCCGTGAACGCCGGCCCTTCGCTGTACCGCCGCCACCGGCCCCGCACGTTCGCGGACGTCGTGGGCCAGGAGCATGTCGTCAGGACCCTGCGCAATGCCGTGCAGCAGGGCAAGGTTCACCATGCCTACCTTTTCGTCGGCTCGCGCGGAACCGGCAAGACGTCGATGGCGAAGATGCTTGCGGCGTGCCTGAACTGCGAGCACGGGCCGACCGTCGAGCCGTGCGGGCGCTGCGAGTCGTGCGTCGCGATCGCCAACGCGACCTCGCTCGACGTCATCGAGATGGACGCGGCGTCGAACAACTCGGTCGACGACATCCGCGAGCTGCGCGAGTCGGTCCAGTTCGCCCCGGTCTCGGGGCGCTCGAAGGTCTACATCCTCGACGAGGCGCACATGCTCTCGTCGCAGGCGTGGAACGCGTTCCTCAAGACCCTCGAGGAGCCGCCGCCGCACACGATCTTCGTGCTGGCGACGACCGAGGCGCAGAAGGTGCTGCCGACGGTCGTCGACCGCTGCCACCGCTTCGACTTCGCGCGCCCGACGGTCGAGCAGATCGCCACGGTCATCACCCGCGTGGCCGCCGCCGAGAACATCGAGATCGCGCCCGACGCCGTCGCGTTGCTCGCGCGCCACGCGACCGGCTCGTTCCGCGACGCGCTCGGAACGCTCGAGCAGCTCGTGACCTACACGGGCACCACGATCGCCACCGACGACGTGCTCGCGGTGCTCGGGGTCGCGGACGCCGACCTGCTCTTCGAGGCGTTCGACGCCATCGCCGCCGGTGACGCCCGGGCCGCCTGGCTCGCGGCCGCCAAGCTCGCCGACACCGGCCGCGACGTCGCCCAGTTCCTCAGGGACCTCGAGGCCCACGCCCGCGACCTCCTCGTCGTGCAGACGCTCGGCGAGGTGCCCAACGAGCTGCGCCTGACGCCCGACCGCGACGAGCGGCTCGTCGAGCAGGCGCGCCGCATCCCCGGGACGAGCCTTGTGCGCGTGCTCGACCTGCTCGCCGAGGCGCTGCGCACGGTCAAGGAGGGCGCCGACGCCCGCACCCGTCTCGAAACCGCGCTGGTGAAGGCGGCGGCGCCCGAGGTCGACCCCGCCGCCCGCGCGCTGAGCGCCCGCATCGAGCGCCTCGAGGCCGCGCTGGCGGGTGAGGCGGAGCTCCCCGCGCCCGCCGTACGGCCCGCGCCGGCGCCCCCGACGTCCGCAGCTCCCCCAGTGGCGGACGACGGCGCACCGAGCGCGGAGGAGCAGGCGCCCGCGGAGGCGGAGCCGCGCGCGGCCGTCGCGGTCGCCGACGCCCCGGGCGAGCCCACGCTCGACACCGTCCGCTCCCTGTGGCCCGCCGTCCTCGAGGCGCTGCGCACCGACAAGGGCGCGCTCGCGGCATGCCTCTCCGAGGCGCAGCCCGTCGAGGTGCGCGGCACCCAAGTGGTCGTCGCCTTCGCCGCGCACGAGAGCTTCAAGCGCCGCATGGTCGACGTCCCGCAGGATCGCGCGGCCGTCGACGAGGCCCTGCGCGAGCTCGCCGGCCGGCCGCTGCGGGTCGCCTACGAGCTGCGCGAGCTCGACGGGGACGACGAGGCGGACAACCAGCCCTCCGAGGAGGAGCTCGTGGCACGCTTCAAGGCCGAGTTCGACGCCGAGGAGATCGTCCCCGACGAGTCGCCCCAACCCGACGACAAGGAAGGCCCGGCCTGATGCCCCAGCCGCCGAACATGCAGCAGATGATGAAGCAGGTCCAGAAGATGCAGCAGGACATGATGGCCGCCCAGGAGCAGCTCAAGCACGAGGAGGTCGAGGCCTCCGCGGGCGGCGGGATGGTCACCGTGAAGGTGTCCGGCGACCTCATCGTGAAGTCGATCGTCATCGCGCCCGAGGCCATCGATCCCGACGACCCCGAGCTGCTGCAGGACATGGTCCTCGCCGCCACCAACGAGGCGCTGCGCTCCGCGCAGGAGCTCCAGCAGGCCAAGCTCGGCGGCCTCACCGGGGGGATGGACCTGGGCTCGCTCGGCTTGCCCGGGTTCTAGTACTTGTACGCCCCCCCAGTCCAGCGCCTGATCACCGAGCTCGGCAAGCTGCCGGGGATCGGCCAGCGCACCGCCCAGCGCCTCGCGTTCCACATCCTGCGCGCCGACAGCGAGGACGCCAACGCCCTCGCCGACGCGATCCGCGAGGTCAAGGAGCGCATCGGCCTCTGCGAGATCTGCTTCAACCTCGCCGACGAGCCGCGCTGCCGCATCTGCCAGGACCAGCGCCGCGACGCCGAGCTGATCTGCGTCGTCGAGGAGCCCGGCGACGTCATCCCGATCGAGCGCACGCACGAGTACCGCGGCCGCTACCACGTCCTCGGCGGCGCGCTGTCGCCGATCGACGGCATCGACCCCGAGGACCTGAAGATCGCCGAGCTCTACGCCCGCATCGACGCCGGCGGCGTGCGCGAGGTGGTGCTCGCGACCAACCCGACCACGACCGGCGAGGCGACCGCGCTGCATATCGCGGCCGCCCTGCGCGAGCGCGCGCCGGACGTGGCCGTCACACGTCTGGCGTCCGGCCTACCGGTGGGCGCTGACCTCGAGTACGCGGACGAGGTTACGCTCGGCAAGGCCCTCGTGGGCCGCCGCGCGCTGTAGGCCGCGCCGTGCCGCTCGTCCGCGACCCGGACACCGGTCAGCTCGTCAAGCTCTGCCCGCACTGCCGCCAGGTGAGCCGCACGCTCGCGACGCAGTGCCCGCAGTGCGGCCGTTTCTACGACGGCGAGGACCGGTCGGTCATCGACGAGCTGCCGCTCATCGATCCCGAGATGCTCCCGTGGGGCAGGACCTCATTCACGGCCGAGGCGCTCGCCGCGCTGGCCAACATGGTGATCGTGGTCATGTTGCTGCCGTTCGTGCTGCTGCGCCACGGGCTGCGCCGGCTCGTGCGCGCGCTGCGCTAACGCCGGGCCGCGTGGCCCGCTCGCTCGTGCGGCGCGCGCATCCGCCCGCCGTGGCCGCGCTCGCCGCCGCGACCCGCCAGCGCCATAGCGCTCCCGCCGCCGCGCCGCACCGGCTCGGCCGCCGCCTGCATCTTGCCGCCGGCGAGGAACTCGATCCCGGTCGCCGCGCCGATCTCCGCCGCGGTGCCCGTGCTGACCGCGAACTTCTGGCCGCGGGCCTCGAGGGACGCCTTCTCAGGCGTCCCGTCGAACGCCGCCTCGCTCTGCGTCGTGGCGCTGTTGCGCTGGCTGAGCCGCGGCGCCGCGATCGCCTCGGGGAGCGTCATGCCGAAGTCGACGCGGTCGAGCAGAAGCTGCGCAACCGTCGTGATGATCGACGCGCCGCCCGGCGAGCCGAGGGCGAGGAACGGCGTGCCGTCGCGCAGCACGATCGTCGGGGCGATCGACGAGCGCGGGCGCTTGCCGCCCTGGATCCCGTTGGCGCCGCTGCTGACGCCGTTGGCGTCGAGGTTGAAGTCGGTGAGCTCGTTATTGAGCAGGAAACCGTAGCCCGGCACGACCAGACCGTTGCCGCCGGTCTGCTCGATCGTGAACGTGTAGTCGACGACATTGCCCCAGCGGTCGGACACCGTCAGGTTGGTCGTCGAGCCGTTGCGCGTGGCGGACACGCTGTTGTCGGGCACCGCGTTCGGGTCGCCGGGCGCGACTGGGCTCGTCGCCGCGGTCTCCGTGATCAGCGCGCGGCGCTGCGCCGCGAACTCGTCGGAGAGGAGCTTGGCCAGCGGGATGCTCACGAAGCCGGGATCGCCGAGGAACGCGCCGCGGTCGGCGTAGGCGTACCGCGAGGCCTCGAGGTAGTAGTGCAGCGCCTGCTCGCGCTGCAGTGTCGACATCGGATAGCCCTCGAGGATGTTGAGGATCTCGCCGACGGTCGACCCGCCGCTCGACGGCGGCCCCATCCCGTAGATCTGCAGGCCGCGGTAGCCGATCTCGGTCGGATCGCGGTCGACCGTGTGATAGCCGGCCAGGTCGGCGAGCGTCATGACGCCGGGCCGGGCGGTGCGCGTCGCGCCCGCGCGCAGGGGCGGGTGGGTGACCGTGTCGATGATCGCCTGCGCGAGCTTGCCGCGGTAGAGCGCGTCGGGTCCCTCGCGGGCGATGAGCGAGTAGGTCCGCGCGAGGTCGGGGTTGCGGATGGTCGTCCCGACGTCCTTCGGCGAGCCGTCGCTCTTGAGGTAGAGCGCCGCGGTCGACGGGAAGTCGGCGAAGATCGCCTTCGCCTCGTCGGTCTGGTTGTGGAAGGTCTGGTCGACCTTGAAGCCGTGCTGTGCCGCCACCATGCCCGGCGTGAGCGCGCGCCGCAGCGGCCAGGTGCCGTACTCGCGCAGCGCGTCCTGCCACGCTTGCAGCGTTCCGGGCACGCCGACGCTCATCCCGCTCACCCGCTGGGACTCGAACGTCGTCAGGCCCGCGAACGAGTTGGCGTCCATCGCGGCCGGCGCCGTCTCGCGCGCGTCGATCGTGTGGACCTTGCCGTCGCGCGCGGTGTAGACGGTCATGAACCCGCCGCCGCCGATGCCGCACGAGTACGGCTCGACGACGCCGAGGACGCTTGCGGCCGCGACCGCCGCATCGACGGCGTTGCCGCCTTGGCGCAGGGCGGCGATCGCGGCACTGGTCCCCTGCTCGTCGACCGAGGCGGCGGCACCTCCGCTTCCGACGGCCGTGGGCTGCTTGGCGATGGAGGCGGCCGGGGCAGCGAGGAGCGCTGCGGCCAGAAGCGGAAGGAGCAAGCGGCGCATGCCGGATCCCTACCCGGCACGACACCGATTTCACACCCAGCGGGCTAGCGCATGAACGGCTTGACCGCGGCAGCGGCCTCGTCCCGGCCGAGCGCCTTGTCGAACGCATCCGGCGTCGGCAGTAGGCCGCCCTGCAGCCGGATCAGCGACGCGTGGCGCGCCTCGACCTGCACGATGCCGCCCGCCGCGCCGAGAAGCTCCGCCGACCGCAAACTCGGCGCGGCGCCGTTGTACGCGCTCACGCCGGTGTCCTCGAGCGACTGCGCGAGCTTGAGGAAGCTCGCTTCGCTCGTGAACGCCATGCCGAAGCCGACCTGCGGCGCCGCGGCCGGCGTGCCGCCGATGCCCTTGATGGCGGTGCGCAGCGCGTCGACGTGCGCGCGCTCGTTCTCGTGGAGCTCGAGCGCGAGGGCGCGGGTGTCGGGGCTGAGGCCCTTGCCCTTGCGCAGCGCGCGCTCGTAGAACGTCGCCTCGAGGTACTCGAGCGTGAGCGCGAAGTTCAGGATCGCGCCGTCGCCGCCGTCATCCTGGGCCAGCGCGTCCCGGACGAACGGGCTGACGGCGCCCGCGCCGAGCACGGCGCCGGCGGCCAGCGCGCCGCGGAGCAGGAAGGCGGATCGCGTGGTCCCGTGGACCTCGACGGCGCCCAGTTCGCTGTTCTCCATGGTCGAGCCTCCTAGTCCTTGGCGATGAACGGTTTGACGGCCTTCAGCGCCGCGTCCATGGCGAGCGGCTTGGCGAACGCTCCGTCGGGCAGCGCGCCGCGAAAGCCCTTGCCGGCGAGCGAGTTGAGCGCCGCCGCGTGGCGCGCCTCGACGGTGTGGATCGACAGCGCCCTGGCGAGAAGGTCCTTGTCGCGGAGCCGCGTGGCCTGGCCGAGGTACGCGGCGGCGCCGAGGTTCTCGACCATCGCGGCGGTGTCGAGCACCTTGCGCGGCCCGCCGGCGAGGACGTCGTCGAACGTGGTCTTCGGCCGTGCGGCCGGCTTGCCGCCCATCCCGACGACCGCGAACGACAGCGCGCCGACGTGCAGCCGCTCGGTCTCGCCGAAGCGCTTGGCGAGCTCGAGCACCGTGCGGTCCTTCACCACGCCCGAGCGGACGACGGCGTCGTAGAAGTCGGACTCGACGTACTCGAGCGTGAGCGCGAAGTTCAGGATGGCGACGTCGTCGCCGCTCATGCTCTTCGCCGCGGGGGGTGCGGCCGGCCGCTTGTCTCCCGCCCTGCCGCACGCGGTCAGCAGCGCGCCCGCGGCGCTCGTCGCGCCGAGCGTGCGCAGGAACTGCTTCCGAGAGGTCGCTGGCATGCGAGGGACTGCGCAGCCCGACCCGATTCGGATCAGCCGCCGTATCCTTGCGCGTTCCCTCATGGACACCGGGACCGTGGTCATGAAGTTCGGGGGCACCTCCGTGGCCGATGCGGAGCGCCTCAAGCGCGCCGCGCAGCGCATCGTCGCCAAGCGCGAGGCCGGCCACCGCGTCGTCGCCGTGCTCAGCGCGCGCGGCAAGGAGACCGACCGGCTCATCGCCGACGCGCACGAGGTCTCGCCGCACCCCGATCCGCGCGAGATGGACATGCTGCTGTCCACCGGCGAGCGCGTCTCGTGCGCGCTGTGCGCGATGGCGATCAACGACCTCGGCCACCGCGCGATCAGCCTGACCGGCTCGCAGGCGGGCATCGTCACCGACACCTCGCACACGAAGGCGCGAATCCTCGACGTCCGCGCCGACCGCATCTTCAACGCCCTCGACGAGGACTCGATCGTGCTCGTCGCGGGCTTCCAGGGCGTGAGCACGGCGCGCGACGTCACGACGCTCGGGCGCGGCGGCTCGGACACCACGGCGGTCGCCCTGGCCGCCGCCGTCGGCGCCGAGGTCTGCGAGATCTACACCGACGTGCCCGGCGTGTTCTCCGCCGATCCGCGCATCGTTCCCAACGCGCGCAAGCTGTCCCTCGTCTCGTTCGAGGAGATGCTCGAGATGGCGGCGTCCGGCGCCGGCGTGCTGCAGCTGCGCTCGGTCGAGTACGCGCGCAACCACGGCGTGCGCATCCACTGCCGATCGAGCTTCGACGATGCGCCCGGTACCGTTGTCGTCTCCGAGGAAGAGACTGTGGAGCAACCCCTCATCACCGCCGTCACCCACTCGCTCGGCGAGGCCCGCGTCACCCTGATGGGCGTGCCCGACACGCCCGGCGTCGCCGGCCGCGTAACCACCGCATTGGCCGAGGCCAACGTGAACATCGACATGATCGTTCAGGGCGAGCCCGAGACCGAGGGCCTGCGCGCGGACATGTCGTTCACCGTCCCGCGCGAGGACGTGCGCTCGGCGCGCGCGGCGCTCGACCCGATCGCCGCCGAGCTCGGCATGACCGTCGCGACCGACGAGACGATGGGGAAGGTCTCGATCGTCGGCGCTGGAATGAAGACCCATCCGGGCGTCGCGGCGAAGGTGTTCACCACGCTCGGCTCCCACGGCATCAACATCCAGATGATCTCCACCTCACCGATCCGCATCTCGTGCGTCGTCCCGGGTGACCGGGTGCCCGACGCAGTCAAGGCCCTCCACGGCGCGTTCGAGCTGTCGGGCGAGGGCACGATCCGGCCCGAGCAGCCGTTCGGGGAGTTCGCCTGATGCGGGTCGCGGTCGTCGGCGCCACGGGCGCAGTCGGGACGATCATGCTCGCGCTGCTCGAGCGGCGCGGCTTTCCCGCCGACGAGATCGTGCCGTTCGCCTCCGAGCGCTCCGCCGGCAAGCGGCTCGGCGAGCTCACGGTCCAGCCGCTCAATGACGAGACCGTCCAGGGCTTCGACATCGCGCTCTTCAGCGCGGGCGGCGGCACCTCGCGCGAATGGGCGCCGCGCTTCGCCGCGGCCGGCGCGCTGGTCGTCGACAACTCCTCGGCCTGGCGGATGGACCCCGAGGTCCCGCTCGTGGTCAGCGAGGTCAACCCGGGCGCGCTCGACGGCATCGGCAAGGGCATCGTCGCCAACCCGAACTGCACGACGATGGCGGTCATGCTGCCGGCCAAGGCGCTGCACGACGCCTTCGGCCTGCACACGATGGTCTGCACGTCGTTCCAGGCCGCCGGCGGCGCCGGGCAGAAGGGCATGGACGAGCTCGCCGCGCAGGTCGACCCGATCCGCGGCCACGACCTCGTCAACGACGGCGCCACCGCTGCCGGGTCGGTCGAGCCCAGCATCCACGCGAAGGCGCTGGCCTTCAACGTCGTGCCGTGGCTCGGCAAGGAGGTCGACGGCGGCTACAGCGACGAGGAGATGAAGCTCCAGAACGAGTCGCGCAAGATCCTCGACATCGCCGGCCTGAAGGTCGCGCCGACGTGCGTGCGCGTTCCGGTGATGGTCGGCCACGCGATCGAGGTGCGGGCGACGTTCGAGCGGCCGGTGTCGGTCGACGGCGCGCTGGAGGCGATGCGCGCCTTCCCGAACCTCGAGCTCGACGACATCCCCACGCCCCTTGAGTGGGCGGGACGCGACGAGGTCGCGGTCGGCCGCGTGCGCGCCGACCTGTTCGACGACCACAGCCTCAACTTCTTCGTGGTCGGCGACAACCTTTTGAAAGGGGCCGCGCTCAACACGGTCCAGATCGCCGAGTTGCTTCACACGCGCGGGCTGGTCGGCGGCGCGCGCGTCGCCTAGTCTCGCCCGCATGGGTGAACGCACGAGCTACGCGCCCGGCACCTTCAGCTGGGTGGACCTGCAGACCAGCGACCAGGAGGCCGCCAAGTCGTTCTACGGCGACCTTCTCGGCTGGACCTTCGACGAGATCCCGATGGGCGACGGAGCGACCTACTCGATGGCCAAGCTTCAGGGCCATTCGGTCGCCGCGATCGGCGGGCTCCAGGGCGAGGGCATGCCGTCGCACTGGAACTGCTACGTGACCGTCGCCGACGCGGACGCCGAAGCGGCGAAGGCGGTGCAGCTCGGCGCGACCCTCATCGCGGAGCCGTTCGACGTCTTCGACGCCGGGCGCATGGCGGTGTTCCAGGACCCGCAGGGGGCGATCCTGTCGATCTGGGAGGCGAAGGAGAACATCGGCGCCGGCCTGGTCAACGCGCCCGGCGCGCTGTCGTGGAACGACCTCATCACGCCCGACCCCGAGGCCTCCGCGGCCTTCTACCGCGACCTGTTCGGGTGGGAGATCACCGAGTTCGCACCCGGCCAGTACTGGTCGATCCTCAACGCCGGCAACCAGAACGGCGGCATGATGCCGATGCCGCCGGGCGCCCACCCCGCGTGGAATCTCTATTTCGCGGTCGACGACGTCAACGTGGCCACCGCGCGAGCGGGCGAACACGGCGGGCAGACGGTCATGGGGCCGATGGACATCCCCAACGGCTCGCGCTTCGCCGTCCTGCGCGACCCGCAGGACGCCGTCTTCAGCGTGCTGAGCGGCCCGCTGGACCCGTAGTTCCAAGTAATCCCGCGAGCTCGGCGGCCACGTGCGCCGGCTCGAAGGTGATCTCCTCATAGGTGAATCTGACGGGCCGCCAGCCGAGCGCCGTGAGCTCTCGGTCGCGACGGTTGTCGCGGCGCTTGGCCTCGCGAGACGAGTGGTAGCGGTACCCATCGGTCTCGACGACGAGCCGGTGGTCGGGCCAGGCGAAGTCGCGGCGGCGTCCGCCGATCTCGTGGTTGGGCGTTGGCCGCGGCAGCTTCGCGGCGCGGGTCAGGGTGAGGAACAGGCGCTCGAGGTGGCTCCGGGCGTTGTCCTGGTCGGGCGACATGAGGGCGAGGAGGTCGAGCAGTCGCCGTGGGCGCCGCCCCGCCCGGCTCATCGTGGCGCCGATGTCGCGTGGATCGAACCGCCGGACGTCCTGCGCGCGCTCGACCGCCTCGCGCAATGCGCGGCCTTGAAGGATGGCCGCCAGGTCGACGATCGTGCGGGACGGGGTCGTGACCCGCAGGTCGTCGATGACGAGGGCATCGAGGGGGTGAAGGGCTGTGCGGTGGGTGGTGATGCGCGTGTGCTTGCGGCCCTTCGCCGCCAACGTGATCACGTCGACCGGGAGGGCGGGTCCCGCGAGGAGGCCCCAAACGATGGCGGCACTGCGGTGGCTTAGCGCGGCGCCGTCGCCGCAGGCCAGCAGCGCGGCCTTCCACCACCCCTCACGCCGCAACGCAACGTGGCCGACGGCGTAGACCCCGCGGAACACCGGGCGCAGCCGGCCCGCGTCCGCGGCGCGGCCGATCGCGCCGTTGCTCAGGCCCGCGGCCAGCAACTGCTCGCGACAGACCACTCCGTACTGGCCATCGGCGAGGGCACCGACCACTTGATCGCGGTGCTTGGCGCCTTCCTCTCGCATACCGAGAGAAAGGCGCCAGGGGACTCGAATTCGCCCCCTAGACGCCCGCCACGACCGACGTCGTCCAGTCGATCACCGTGGCCGGCTTGACCACGTGGCGCTGCATGCCCAGCTCCTTGGGCTCGAGCCCGAGCGCCAGGCCGACCAACTGGGGCAGGTGCAGGACCGGCATGTTGAGGTCGCGGCCGACGACGCGCTCGGCCAGCGGCTGCTGCAGGTCGAGGTTGAGGTGGCACAGCGGGCACGGCGTCACGAGGCAGTCGGCGTCGGCATCGACCGCGTCGCCGAGGTGGCGCCCGGCCTGCTTGAGCGACGCCTCCTTGTTCATCGTGATGATGGGGAAGCCGCAGCACTTGTGCGAGCCCGCGTACTCGATGACGGTGCCGCCGAGCGCCTCGATGACCTTCGCGAGGTAGGTGTCGCGCGGGCGCTCGACCGAGTCGATCTCGAGGCGGTCGACCGGGCGCACGATGTAGCAGCCGTAGAACGGCCCGATCTTGAGGTCGGTGAGCGGGCGCTTCACGCGCGCGCGCAGCTCGTCGAGGCCCATGTCCTCGACCAGCAGCCAGAGCAGGTTCTTGTTCGTGAGGCCCTTCTCGTACTGCAGGCCCTCGCCGGCGAGGTTGGCGTTGACGTGGGCGCGGTAGTCGGCGTTGGCGTCCAGGCGCTCCTGGCACTCCGACTGCGCGCCCTGGCACGTCGAGCAGATGTTCATCATCAGCTCGGCGCCGTCGACGCGCTGGGCGAGCGCGAACGTGCGGGCGTTCAGCGTGTCGGCCAGCTCCTGGCTGTGCTCCGCGATGACGCCGGCGCCGCAGCACGACGCGCGGTCGAGCTCGACGAGCTCGATGTCGAGCAGCGGCGCGATCTGCGCCATCGAGCCGTGGAGCTCCGGCGTGAACCCACGGCTCACGCAGCCCGGCCAGTAAGCGACCTTCACGCCGGCGCCTCCGCTTCGTCTTCGTCGTATCCGGAGATGTAGAGGTTGAGCTCGATGCGCTCGTCGCGGCCCTCGACCGCGTCGTAGATCCGCTGGACCTGCTTGAGGTCCTCGCTCGGGATCTTGTGGGGCTTGAGCGCGCCCATCGGCGTGACCTTGCGCCGCACGAGCGCCTTGGTGATCACCGGGAGCGAGTCGAACAGCTCGAGCGCCGCGGGCGGCGCGAACTTGCCGAAGAACGAGTTGCCGCCGTAGGAGCGGGGCAGCAGCTCGGCCTCCCACAGCAGGCCGTTGTCGCGCACGAGCGTCGTGAACGCCGCCTCGTGGCGCTCGCCGTTGTTGCGGTCCTTGATGTGGTGGTCGCCCGTGGCGCGGCGGCGCAGGCGCATGATCTGGCTCATCGGCGCGACGCCCTTCGGGCATGCGTCGATGCACTTGAAGCAGTGGGTGCAGTCGAAGATGCCGTGCGGGTCCTCGGCGAGATCGCGCAGGCGCTCGCGCTGCTCGGCGTCGCGGGGATCGCCGACGAAGCGGTAGGCCTTGGCCAGCGCCGCGGGCCCGATGAACAGGGGATCGACCTCCATCGACAGGCAGTCGCTGACGCAGGCACCGCACTGGATGCAGGCCATCGACTGCGTCACGTCGATCATCGACTCGCGCGGGACGAGGTACTCACGCTCGGGCACCGGCTGCTTGTTGATCAGCCACGGCGTGACGCGCTGGATCTTCTTCCAGTGGACCGCATCCATGTCGACGATGAGGTCCTTGATGACGGGCATGTTGCCCATCGGCTCGACCTCGATGACGCCGTCGCGCGAGGAGGCGAGCGCCTTGTCGAGGTGGGTGTGGCAGGCCAGACCGGGCTGGCCGTTGATGCGCACGCCGCACGAGCCGCAGATCGCGGCGCGGCACGAGCAGCGGATGCCGATCGAGCCGTCGAAGCGCGCCTTGGCCTGCAGGATGCCCTCGAGCACCGAGCGGTGCGGCTCGAGCTGGATCGTGTGCTCGTCCCAGTACGGCGCGTCGCCCGACTCGGGGTCGTAGCGGCGCAGCCGCAGGGTGAAGTCCTGCGCCGGCTGATGCGCCTCTGCCACTAGTACTTCCTCTCTTCCGGCTGCCACTGCGTGATCGTCACGGGCGAATAGAACACGTCGGGGACGTCGTCGCCGTTGCGTGCGATGTCGATGTGCTTGAGCCAGACGTCGTCGTTGCGCTCGGGGTAGTCCGTGCGGAACTGCGCGCCGCGCGACTCCTTGCGCTCGATCGCCGCGATCACGGTCGCCTCGGCGCAGTCGAGCATGTACCCGAGCTCGATCGCGCCGAGCACGTCCTGGTTGAAGACGGTCCCGCGGTCGTCGATGTAGGCGGTGCGCGCCTCCTCCTTGAGGCGGCGGACGACCTCGTGGGCGTGGCGCAGGCCGTTCTCGTCACGGAAGACCGCGACGTTGCGGTTCATCTCGACGCCGAGCTCCTCCTTGATCTCGGACACGCGCCGGCCGGTGCGCTCGCGCCCGATGATCTCGGCGATCATCGCGGAGTCGCGGGTGCGCGGCTGGTCGCCGACCGACGGCATCGGCATCGCGTGCGCCCGCGCCGCCGCGTGCTCGCCCGAGCGGCGGCCGAAGATCAGCGTGTCGAGCAGCGAGTTCGCGCCCAGGCGGTTGCCGCCGTGGACCGACACGCAGGCGACCTCGCCGGCCGCGTAGAGGCCCGGGATCGACGTCGCGCCGTTGATGTCGGTCTTGACCCCGCCCATGATGTAGTGCTGGCCGGGGCGGATGAGGATCGGCTCGCGCGTGATGTCGACGCCCGCGAAGTCCTTGCCGATGTTGACGATCTCGCGCAGCGCCTCGAGCGTGCGCTTGCGCGGGACCACTGTGACGTCGAGATAGATGCCGACGCCGTCGGGACCGACCCCGCGGCCCTCGTTGATCTCGGTCTGCTCGGCACGCGAGACGACGTCGCGCGAGGCCAGCTCCATCTTGTTCGGCGCGTACTTCTCCATGAAGCGCTCGCCGTCGGAGTTCAGGAGGTGGGCGCCCTCGCCGCGCGCGCCCTCGGTGATGAGGAAACCGGTCTCGACCAGGCAGGTCGGGTGGTACTGGACCATCTCCATGTCCATGAGCGGCGCGCCGACCCGGAAGGCCTGCGCGATGCCGTCACCGGTGCAGATGAGCGCGTTGGTCGTCGGCTTGTAGCACTGGCCCGCGCCCCCGGAGGCGAGGATCACGTTCTTGGCGGTGAAGGTCTCCATGCGCCCGGAGCGCACGTCGCGGGCGACCGCGCCGACGCAGGTGCCCTCGTCGTCGAGGATCAGCGAGGTGACGAACCACTCCTCGAAGCGGTCGACCTTCTCGGAGTACTTGAGGATCTGCTCGTAGAGGACGTGCAGCAGCGCCTGGCCGGTGATGTCCGCGACGTAGGCGGTGCGGTTGAACGAGGCGCCGCCGAACGGGCGCAGGTCGAGCTCGCCGCTCTCGTTGCGGTGGAAGGTGACGCCGATGTGCTCGAGGTGCATGACCTCGCCCGGCGCCTCCTCGCACATGATCTCGATGGCGTCCTGGTCGCCGAGGTAGTCCGAGCCCTTGACCGTGTCGAAGGCGTGCGAGCGCCAGTCGTCGGCCGGGTTGATGGCCGCGTTGATGCCTCCTGCGGCGGCCACCGAGTGCGAGCGCACAGGGTGGACCTTGCTCATGAGCGCGACCGTCGCGCCCGCGTCGGCGGCCGCCAGCGCCGCGCGCTGACCGGCGAGACCCGCGCCGATGATGAGGACGTCATGTGCAGGCATGGCTCTCTGGACTCTATAGAGGGAGGTCTGAAAACCGCCCCTACCCGGCGCGGCCCGGAACGGCGGAGCTGAGCGCCCGGCGGACCTGCTCGATCGTCACGACGCCGCGCAGGCGGTCGTCGCCGTCGATCACCATCAGGGCGCCCAGGGAGCGCAGCCCCTCGGAGCCCAGAAGCTGCTCGATCGGGGTGTCGTCGCGCACGCGGAAGGCCTCGTCGGCCCGCGCGTCGACGACGTCGGAGACCTGCAGCGCCGGCCGCCCGTGCTCGACCGCGTCGTCGACCCGCTGCTGGTGCAGGAGCCCGAGGAAACGGCCGGTGATCGGGTCGGCGACGGGGAACCACGGCCAGCGGTAGCGCAGGAAGAACTCGTCCTGCGCCTCCAGGACGGTGGTGTTGCCGGGCACCCACACCGGCTGGGTGTCCATGACGTCGGCGACCGTCACGCCCTCCAGCCGCTCCGAGAAGCGGCTCGAGGCCACGGCGCCGGTCGCGGTCTGACCCAGGAACCAGCCGAGGACGATGAACCACAGGCCGGTGTACGGGTCGCCGCGGACGAGCAGGTAGATCCCGCCGCCGACGAGGATGTAGGAGAAGATCTGGCCCAGCCGCGCGGAGAAGCGCGTGCCGCGGTTGCGATCGCCGGTGATCTTCCACGCCGCTGCGCGCGCGATGCGCCCGCCGTCCAACGGGAACGCGGGGACCATGTTGAAGACCAAGAGGAAGGCGTTGACGAGCGCCAGCCAGCCGAGCAGCGCGAGCCCGGGCGACGGGTTGCCGTTGAGCGCCACGGCGTCGAGGAAGTCCTGCGAGCCCGAGATCGCCAGCCCGATCGCGATGCAGACGACGATGATCAGAAGCGTCACCGCCGGCCCCGCGGCCGAGACGCGGAACTCCTCGCCCGGCGAGCGGCTGTCGCGGTCGAGCTTCGCGATCCCGCCGAAGAACCACAGGTCGATGCCAGCGATGCCGATGCCGTGCCGGCGCGCCACCAGCGCGTGTCCGAGCTCGTGGAGGGTCAGCGAGAGGAAGAACAGCGCCGCGCTCGCCACCGCCACCGAATAGGCGGTCGTATCGGGATACCGGTCCGTGTAGGACGACGACAGCCCGATGATCATGATGAACAGGACGACGAACCAGCTGGGACTGGCTCCGATGCGGATCCCGAAGACCCGTGCCAGCTGAATTGACCCTGTCCCCATTTGCACTTCACATGGTGGCAGGCGCCTACCCGCTGCGTCGCCGTCGAGCGGCCTTTGCCGGCCGCGTCACGCCGGCGTGAGCCGGGAGCGCCGATCGCTCGACGCCCCCGGGCACGTCACGCCTTAGCCCTGATTCTGGGTCTGGGCCTTGATGACCTTGTCGAACACGAGCTTCTTGTCCTTGACGCGGTTGGCGCCATAGTCGGTCAGCGTCGTGTCGCCGTTCTTGTCGATCGAGTACTTGCCGAGGACGGAGTCGCGGTTCTTGATGTTGAAGAACGCGTCGATCACCGCCTGGCGGTCGTTGCCCTTGTCCCCTGCGTTCTGGATCGAGAGCAGGGCGACCTTCATCGCCTCGTAGCCGTAGATCGCGTAGGGGTACGGGTCGCGGTTGTACTTCTCCTTGAAGTGCGTGAAGAAGTCCTGCGCGGCCGGCGGGTAGAGCTTCGGGTCGAGCGTCGGGTTCGTGATGTAGGTCATCGCCGCAACCTTCGGGCTGATCTTCGTCACGAACACGTCCGCCACGCCGTCAGGCCCGAAGAGCTTCATCGTCGGGTTCGCGGCGTTGACGTCGCTGAAGACCTGCACGCCCTTGTTCTGCGTGATGCCACCGAAGAACATGCAGTCCGCGCCGCTCGTCTTGATCTTCTGAGCGAGCGTGCGGAAGTTCGCGGCCTTGGTGTCGATGCCGTCGTTGCCGGCGATCTGCAGGCCCTGGGTCTTCGCGATGCTTTCGACCTGCGTCGCGATGCCCTTCCCGTAGACCTCCTTGTCGTTGAGGATGTAGGTCTTCTTGCAGCCCTCGTCCTTCTGGTACGTCACCTGGGCTGCTGCCTGGATGTGGTCCGCCGGGACGACGCGACCGAAGGTGCGCTTCCCCGTCGGGTAGTACTTGTCCGGTTCGCCCTTGTCGGCGCCTTGGGCGCGCGTGAGGCCGACGTAGGTGTTCGACGGTGAGATCTGCAGGATCCCCGCCTCGTTGAGGATCGGGATCGAGATCGCCGACGCACCGGAGTTGAACTCGCCGAGATAGACGATGGTGGAGGCATCCTGGGCCGCCTTGCGCGCGTCAGACGACGTCTGGCCCGGATCCCACTTACCGGCTGCGGCCGTGGCGTCGTCGAGGCTCACGTACTTGATCGTGAACTTGCCGGCCTTGTTGCCGGCCTCCTCGAGCGCGAGCTGTTCGCCCGCTACGACGTCCTCGGACTGCGGGCGAGAATCGCCCTGCAGCGGAAGGCTCGAATAGATCGTCAGCGACGTGCGGCCACCGCCGCTCGTGCTGCTGCCACCGCTGCTGTTGTCGTTGCCACCGCACGCCGCGACGATCATCGCGACGGCGGCTATGACCGCCAGCCCAGCACTTCGCTTGAGCATTTCACCCCTCCCAATGGGCACGTGTGCAGACGGGTAGGTTGCTGTGCTGACACCAAAATGGCAAGCCCTAGGTGTCGACTACCGCAGAACCCCTGATCAGAAGTAGGGTTACGGGGTCCCGGCAGGGGCCGGGCAGGGGGCCGCACGACGCGGTCTGGTCCAGACAAGGGGGATTCCTCCAAGATGCATCGCAAGCTCGCGCGCAGCGTGGCGCTGGCAGTGGTCGCCGTGGCCGCTGCACCCGGCGCCGCCCACGCCGCGCAGATCACCGTGACCGGGGACGCGGGTAGCCCGGTCGCGCTCAACCCCGCGGCGCCGACGGCGCTGCGCAACGCAGACGTCACCGTGACGGTCAACAAGGACGTCGGCGAGCAGTCCATGAAGCTCGTGACCAAGGACCCGTCCGGCGCCGTCGCCGGCGGCGAGGACGGTTCGTACTGCTGGTCGATCAACGGCGTCAACGATCACCCCAGCTACCACGGCAACGGGACTTACACCGTCGTGGTGACCACGTACACCGGCAGCCTCTGCTCCGGGACGCCGAAGTCGGTCCAGGCGCAGTACACGATCAGTGCCGGCGTCGCGATGACCGGCCCGCCGAATCGGGTGCTGACCCGCCCGGCGAACAGCACGGCGACCACCCGCTACGAGCTGCCGATCGCGCTGAACCCCGGCATGAGCAGCTACGAGGTGCGGTACGCGAAGGGCGCGGTGATGGCGCCCGACGGCAGCATCTCCGGCCCGTCGAGCGAGGCGTTCGCCGACACGACCCGCGGGGTCGTCGGCACGTCGTTCGACACGCCTGGCATCTACACGTTCGTCGCGCGCGGCAGCGCGGACAACTACTTCACGCCGTGGAGCGCGCCGATCCAGGTCACGGCGGTCGCGCCGTTCGACTTCGAGGACATCACCTTCCCCGACTCGCGCGGCCCGAGCTACAAGCTCCGCGCCAAGGTCCGCGAGAAGAGCGCCGGCGGGCGCGTGTACATCTCCTACGCGCGCGGCAGCAAGGGTGGCCGGTACCACTCGCTGCGCTACGCGCGCATCAGCAAGGGGAGCACGATCTCCAAGCGGTTCCGGCTGCGCAAGACCGGCACGTACCGGCTGCGCTTCCGCTTCAAGGGCTCCTCGACGACCGCCGGTGGCGTCATCACCACGAAGATTCGCATCACGCGCCGCGTCGTGTTCTAGGCAGGCGCGTGCCGCGCGACGATCGCGGCGGCATCCGCGCCCGGAGGCAGCGTGCCGTAGTTGAGGCCCGCGTCGCCTCCGAGGCGCGCGGCGCAGAACGCGTCGGCCACCGCGGTGGGCGCATGGCGCACGAGCAGGGAGCCCTGCAGCGCCAGCGCCATGCGCTCCACCACGCGCCGGGCGCGCGGCTCGAGCCCGTCGGGATCGGCGAACTCGTCGCGCGTCGCGGCGACGAAGGCGTCGAGGCGCGGGTCGGCGCCCGCCGCCTCGCCGACCTCGGCGAAGAAGACCTCCAGCGCCTCGGGCGCCCTGGCCAGCGCGCGCAGGACGTCGAGCGCCATGACGTTGCCCGAGCCCTCCCAGATCGAGGAGAGCGGGGCCTCGCGATACAGGCGCGGCATCCCCGACGCCTCGACGTAGCCGTTGCCACCGAAGCACTCGAGCGCCTCGTAGGCGTGGCCGGGGGCGCGCTTGCAGACGTGGTACTTCGACACGGCCGTCGCCACGCGCTTGAACGCGTCGGCGCGCGGGTCGATCGCCGCTTCGTCGTAGGCGCGCGCGAGGCGCATCGCGACGACGGTGGCCGCCTCGGACTCGATCGCGAGGTCGGCGAGCACGTTGAGCATGAGCGGCTGGTCGATGAGGCGCTTGCCGAACGCGCTGCGGTGCGCGGCGTGCCAGGTCGCCTGGGCGACGGCGGCGCGCATCCCGCCGGCGGTGCCGATGACGCAGTCCAACCGGGTGTGGTTGACCATCTCGATGATCGTCGGCACGCCGCGCCCCGGCTCGCCGACCATCCGCGCCAGCGCCCCGCGGAACTCGACCTCGCTCGAGGCGTTCGAGCGGTTGCCGAGCTTGTCCTTCAGCCGCTGGAGCTGGAAGCCCGTGTTGCGATGGCCGTCGGGCAGCACGCGCGGCAGCGCGAAGCAGGTCACGCCGTCGCCGGTCTGGGCGAGGACGAGGAAGAGGTCGCACATGGGCGCGCTGCAGAACCACTTGTGCCCGGTGAGCTCCCACCAGCCGTCGTCGGCGGGCACCGCGCGCGTCGTGTTGGCCCGCACGTCCGAGCCGCCCTGCTTCTCGGTCATCGCCATCCCGCAGAGCGCGCTCGGCTTGCCCGCCCTCAGCTCAGGGTCGTAGGTCGTCGCGATCAGCCGCGGGACCCACTCGTCGGCGACGTCGGGCTGCGCGCGCAGTGCCGGCACCGCCGCGAACGTCATGGTGATCGGGCAGCCGAACCCGGCCTCGGCCTGGGCCGAGCAGATGTAGGCGGCGGCGCGCGCCGCGTGCGCGCCGGGGCGGTCGGTCCGCCAGGGCAGCGCGTGCAGCTCGTGCTCGACGCCCGCGCGCATGAGCGCGTGCCACGCCGGGTGGAACTCGACCTCGTCGCGGCGGTTGCCGTAGCGGTCGTGGGTCTGCAGGACCGGCGGGTGCTCGTTGGCCTCGAAGCCCCAGCGCATCGGTTCGCCGCCCCAGAACCCGCCCTGCGCCCGCAGGCGCTCGCGCGCCCAGCCCGCGCCCTCGCGCTCGAGCGCCTCCTGCAGCGCCGCGTGGTCGTCGAAGAGGTTGCGGCCCTCGAGCGGCGGCGCCTGGTTGGAGACTTCGTGGGTCACGGTGCTCATGGCTGGTTCTCCTCGCTCACGGAGCGACGGCAGAAGGTGACGAGATCGTCGACGAGGGCGTCCGCATCGACGTCGCCCGCGACCGGCGAGAGCGGCCCGACGAGGGCCTCGCCGAGCGCCCCGACGAGCGCCGCCGCGGTGAGCTCGACGTTCTGCGCGGGCAGCTCGCCGGCCGCGACGCCGTCGCACAGGATGTCGGCGAACACGGCGGCATACGCGCGGCGGAAGGCGAGGCGCTCGGCCTCGACGGCCGGGTCGACCGGCTCGGCGAGCAGCGCCCACGCGAGCCGCCTGCCTCTCAGTGCCCGTCGGGCGAAGGTGTCGACGACGGCGGTCAGTCGAGCGGCGGCAGGCGCGGCGGCAGCGCTCGCCGCCCGCGTCGCGTCGACCTCGCGCTGCGACGCCCGCCGGAACACCTCGGCGAAGAGCTCGGCCTTCGACGGGAAGTGCCGGTAGACCGTGCCGGTCGCGACTCCGGCCCGCGCGGCCACCGCCGCGACCTGCGCCTCGCGGTAGCCGCCGCGGGCGATCAGCTCGTGGGCGCCGCGCACGATCCGCTCGCGCGTGGCGGCGCGGCGCGCCTCGGTGCGCTCGGTCGTGCGGTAGGGCATCGCACGAAGAAGTGAATCACAGTTCACTCCTTTCGTGCGGGAGCGTTCACCCCGTGAAGCTCGGGTGCGGCCGGGAGCGGCCGACCACCGTGCGCGCGATGTCGCGGTTGTCCATGCGGGCCGGGTCTGGCCGCGCCGCCGACACGGCGACCAACGCCCGGAGGTGCCGGCGGACGGCGCTCGGCAGGACGCGCACCACGACGTCGATCGTGCGCGACTCCGTCGCCCGCAGCGTCCCCTCGGCGCAGTGCACGACCGAGCCGGCGACCGTGCAGTTCGCGGGCAGCGAGACCGGTACGACGCCGGCAGGAAGGCGCTCGGTGAACTGCACGTCCGGGTCGGTCGCCGGGCCGAGGTTCTCCACCTCGGCGTGGTAGGTGAGCTCGTCGCCGGCGAGGGGCGTCCCCGGCGTTGCGTCAACGGCCGTCTCGACGTCGGCCGCGGGCTCCACGACGACCTGGTCGCTGTGCGCCGCCGCCCGCGGGGCGGGATCCGCCTCGTGCTCGAACAACTCGGCCGCGTTGTCGAGGAACGTGCCCCCGGTGTGCTCGCGCAACCGGCCGCTGATGCGGATCTCGGCGCGCTCGCCGACCGGCAGCGCGTGCAGCGTGCAACGGACCTCGTGCGCGGCGATCGTGCACTGGCCCGCGCCCGCGACGATGTCGGCCGCCGGCTCCTCGAGCGCGGCGGGCAGCGGATCGACGACCACGAGTCCGTCGGCCCGATGGGGGCCATGGTTGACGGCGGTGATCGCCCACGCCACCGGCTCGCCAGCGCGGGCCGCGCCGATCAGGCGCTTGCCGAGCACGACGTCCGCGGTGGCGCGGACGCTCACGGTCGCCGTCGCCTGGTTGTTCGGGGGATCGGGATCGCGCTGCGCGCCCGCGACCGCCGCCGCGTTGGCGATCGGGCCCGGCGGCGCGTCGCTCGCCACGACCGCCCGTACCGTCACGTGGACGAGCTGCCCGGGAGCGAGGGCGCCGAGCGCGCAGTGCACGGTGAGGTCGCACGTCCCCTGGTCGGCGCTGGCGGCCCGCACCGCGAGCCCGGTGGGCACCGGGTCGTCGACCACGACGCCGGTGGCGAGCGCCGGCCCGTCGTTGGTGACGTCCATGACGTAGCTGACCGCCTGACCGGGGCGCGGCTCGTCGGGCTCGCCGGTCTTGGCGATGGCCAGGTTGGCGGCGGCCTCCGCGGTCGAGCTGTCGGTCGCCTCGTCGTTGGCGGGATCGTCCTCGCCGCCGCCGGCCACCCTGCCGGTGTTCTCCAACGGCGGCGTCGCGTCGAAGGCGACGTCGACGGGAATGGTGATGTCCGGATACGCGGCGCCGGGCGCCAGCGAATCCGAGCGCGTGCAGTCCACGACGCCCGCCACGGCGGTGCAGCTCCAGCCCGCTCCCGCCGGAGCGCCCGCGATGACCCCCGTCGGCAACGCGTCATGGACGTGGACGTCGCCGTGGGTGGGGCCGTCACCGTCGTTGCGTACGGTGATCACGTAGACGCCGGCGGTGCCCGGGGCCAGCGTCCCGGTGTGGCTCTTGGCGATCGCGAGGTCGGGCGCCACGGTGACCAGGTGGGTCACGTTGCTCTGCGTCTCGATCGCGAACCCGAGCGCCTCCGCGATGAAGTTCACGCGGGCGCCGTTGGCGATCGTCGTGCCCGAAGGGGTCCCGTCGCGCACGCGCACGCGGAACCGCACCGTGAACGCCTCTCC
>DATFRW010000360.1:0-6656 GCA_035262945.1 Solirubrobacteraceae bacterium | reverse complement strand
CTCGGCGTCGAGTACGAGGAGTGGGACAACGCGACGCTGCGCGAGAAGGTGCCCGTCTACACAACCGACGCCTTCTATCCGCCCAAGCGCCCCGATGACCCGCGCTTCTGGGACGCGCCGTCGGGCGAGCTCGACGGCGCGGTCTTCACGCCTGGCTCGGGGTATGTCAACGACCCGCAGCTGGCCACCCACAACCTGCAGCGCGCGGCCGAGTCGAAGGGCGGCGAGTTCCTCTACCGCGCCGAGGTCGCCGAGATCCGCCGGGCGGACGGGCGCGTCGCCGGCGTGACGCTGACCGACGGCACCGAGATCGACGCGCCGGTCGTCGTCAACGTCGCCGGCCCGCACTCGTTCGTCGTCAACCGCCTCGCCGGCGTCGAGGACGAGATGAAGGTCAAGACGCGCGCTCTGCGCCACGAGGTCCACCACGTGCCCTCGCCGCCGGACTTCGACTTCGAGCACGACGGCTACCACACGTCGGACGGCGACACCGGCATCTACTTCCGCCCCGAGAGCGGCAACAACATCCTCATCGGCTCGGAGGACCCCGACTGCGATCCGAAGGTCTGGGTCGACAAACCGGACACCTTCGACCGCCACGTGACCGAGAAGCAGTGGGAGGCGCAGGTCTACCGGCTCGCGCGCCGGATGCCGTCGCTGCGAATCCCCAACGAGCGCAAGGGCATCGTCGACCTCTACGACGTCTCCGACGACTGGATCCCGATCTACGACCGCTCCGTCCTGGACGGCTTCTACATGGCGATCGGCACGAGCGGCAACCAGTTCAAGAACGCGCCGGTCGTCGGGCACTTCATGGCCGAGCTCATCGACCGCGTCGAGCATGGGCACGAGCACGACGCCGATCCGGTGCAGGTGCCCTGCGCCTACAACGCCGGCGTCGTGCTCGACGGCGGCTTCTACTCGCGCCTGCGCGAGATCAACCCGAACTCGAGCTTCTCGGTCAACGGCTGAGCGGGCTCGCCCAGCGGCCCGGCGCGAAGCCGTGCTTGCCGTAGAGGGGCACGAATCTCGCGCCGATCACCTCGCGGACGCGCACGATCCCGCCCGCGTCGCCGCGGAAGAGCGTGACCTCCTCGTGGCCGCCGGGGCCGATCGGCTGCACGAGGCGGCCGCCGGGCGCGAGCTGCTCGACGAGCGGCCGCGGCACGCGTGGATACGCCGCGGCGAGCACGATCGCGTCGTAAGGCGCGTGGTCGGGCAGGCCCTCGGTTCCGTCGCCGGTCACCACCTGGACGTTCTCGACGCCCTGCGCGCGCAGGTTCTCGACGGCCGCGTTCGCGAGCTCCGCGCGGCGCTCGACGCTCCACACCTCGCGGGCGAGGTGCGCGAGCACCGCGGCCTCGTAGCCCAGGCCCGTGCCGATCTCGAGCACGCGCTCCTCGCCGGTGAGCGCGAGCGCCTCGACCATCGCCGCGACCAGCGAGGGCTGCGTCGTGACCTGGCCGCCGGCGATAGGGATCGGGCGATCGCGCTCAGCGACGATCGTCTCATCGGCCGGGACGTACGCCGCGCGCGGGATCGTCGCGATCGCGTCAAGGACGCGCGGATCGCGCACGCCCGCGACGTAGGCGGCGCCGGCCAGCCGAGAGCCGCGCACGGCGTTCATGCCCGGCGCCCCCACGAGCCCATCATGAGCGGCGACATCGCGTGCATCCGCGACGAACCGAACAGCTCCAGCGCCGCGTCGACCTCGGCGGCGTCGATGAGCGCGGCCTCGACCATCGCGTCGCGCAGCTGGGTGATGGTCAGCGCCCATGCGCGACCGCCCGCTTCGCCGCCGCGCCACATCGACACGCGACCCTCGCACCCGCACTCGGCAAGGCCCGAGTCGGCGAGGTCGCCCGCGACGCGCCTGCCATAGAAGGGATCGAAGGCGTTGCGCTGCGCGAGAATCGCGTTGTGCGCGGCGACGATGCCCTCGAGGCGCGCGCGGTCCTCGGGGCCCATCCGCGGATCCGGAGCCGCGGTGGTGAAGTCCATCTCCTCGGCGACGAGCCAGCCGCCGGGCTTGAGTGCCGCGACGAGCCGCTCGATCGCCGTGCCAGCGCGTGGTAGCCAGGCCAGGACCATGCGCAGGTGGATCAGGTCAAACGCGCTCGCGGGGAGCCCGTCCTCGAGCACGTCGTGGACGCGGACCTCGAGGTTCGGGCGCGTCACCTCCGCGACCACCGTCGTGTCGAGGTCGATGGCAAGGACCGTACCGTCCGGGCCGACGCGGTCGCACAGCCAGGCGGCGATCGAGCCGCCGCCGGCGCCGACCTCGAGGCAGCTCCAACCGGGCCCTACGCCGCGCGCCTCGAGCCGGTCGGTCGTCCACGGGTCGAACAGCGCCTCGAGCGTGCGCAATCGCTCGCGCTGGACCTCTCGTTCGTTACCAAACGCGTACGTAGAGGCCATAGGCGCAGCGTAAGGAGTCGTAAGGCGGCGCGTAAGGGGTCCTGCGTGAAGTTGGCTCCACATGCCCGATGTAGACGCGGCCGTCGTAGCCGACCATAAAGACATGTTGATGACGGGCACGGGACATGTCGATGCGGAGCAGGCCTTCACGCGGATCGCGCGCCGGCGCCGCCGCGCCGCGGTCGCCCGGCGGCTGCGCCGCCAGCCGGTCGAGTGCGGGCGCCTCGCCGTCTACGACGAGCGCGTCCTGCACCGCCGCGCCGCCGGGCCGGCATACGGCATCCGCGAGATCCCGATCGACGAGATCGACGGGACGCTCGAGCCGAGCAAGGCCGCGATGTTCGACCGCGCGTTCCGCCCGTCCAGCGAGGCCCGTGACCGCTGGGAGCGGGTCTGGCTGGCCGAGGAGCGCGGCGCGGTGCTGCCGCCGATCTCGGTCGTGCGCGTCGGCGACGGCTACGCGGTGCGCGACGGCCACCACCGTGTCTCGGTGGCGAAGGCGCGAGGCGCCGTGGCCATCGACGCCGAGGTCCAGGCCGCGTAGCAGCCCGGCCGGGGTCAGACCCCTTGAGTGCAGGTGACTCAAGGGGTCTGACCCCTTGACTACTTCAGCCGCACGTTGCTCGTCGTGCGCCAGCCGTTGCCGCGGCTGTCGCGCGAGTCGAGCTGCAGCTGGACGGCCAGGCCCTTGGCCGAGGCCTTCGCGAGGAGGCTGCGGCCCCGCGGGCCGAGCTTGATCCGCACGGTCTTCGCCTTGTTGCGCTTCAGGGTGAACGTCGTGCTGCCCAGGGACTTGCCACCGCGCATCAGGCGCGCGGTGCCCTTGCAGCGCTGGGTCGCCACGCAGGTCAGCTTCGTGCCCACGACGTTCCCGGTCACGTGAAGCACGCTGCTCGAGTGCTTGACGCGGAGCCGGCCGCCGAGCACGATCTCGCACCCGCGAACGGTGTCGCGGCGGTCGACGAACGCGAGGTCGAAGCCGCCGTCGCACTCGACCTGGTCGGCCGCCTTGTCGCGCGTGGTGATCACGTCGAAGCCCTTGCCCCCGGAGACGACGTCCGCCGCATCGGTGCCGGTGATCGTGTCGTTGCCGTCGTCGCCGTTGAACGTGCTCTGGATGAGCCCGTTGAGGCCCTTCTTGCCGGTGATCTTGTCGTTGCCGCCGCCGGCGTTGAGCACGAGATGCTCCGACGTGCCGATGTCGAGGTTGAACGGCCCCGGCGGGTTCGGCCCGGTGCGGTCGAACTGCACGCGGCCCGGCGTCGCCGAGGGCTTGACCTCGAACTGCTCGCCGCCACCGCCGCCGTTGACCTCGACGGTGTCGTTGCCGTCGCCGCCCTCGTTGAGGTCGTCGCCGTCACCGGGGTTCCACACCATCGTGTCGTCGCCCGTCCCGCCCTGCGCGTTGTCGCGCGTGCCAGCCGGGTTGTCGTCGCCCGCGATGCGATCGTTGCCGTCGCCGCCGCTGAGGAGGTCGGGCCCGTCGCCGCCATCGAGGTTGTCGTTGCCGACGCCGCCGTCGACATCGAGGGCGAAGCCCAGCGCGTTCAGGCCGTTCTGGGCCGTGAACGTGTCGTCGCCGCCGTTGGCGTTCATGTCGAGGCGCTCGGCCGTGCCGATGTCGAGGTTGAACGGCCCCGGCGGGTTCGGCCCGGTGCGGTCGAACTGCACGCGGCCGGGCGTCGCCGAGGGCTTGACCTCGAACTGCTCGCCGCCGCCGCCGCCGTTGACCTCGATCGTGTCGGTGCCGTTACCACCCTCGTTGATGTCGTCGCCATCGCCGGGGTTCCACACGAGCGTGTCGTTGCCGTTGTCGCCCTGCGAGTTGTCGCGCGTTCCGGCGACGTTGTTGTCGCCGATGATGCGGTCGTTGCCGTTCCCGCCGTGGATGGTGTCCGGGTACTGGCTGCCGTTGATCAGGTCGTCGCCCCCGCCGCCGTCGATCGTGACCGACGTGACGGCCGGGAAGTCGGTGTCGACCGCCGGGTCCGCGGTCGTCACCCCGGCGAGGTTGATGTTGTTCGCACCCGGTCCGCCCTGCACGGCGATCGCCGTGATGGCGTCGCAGTTCGCGGCCCCCGTGCCGGGGTCGGCGCCGTTGATCTTGACCTGGTTGGCCACACACGTGATGGCGATCGCGTCATCGGCATCGCTCGTAACCGAGAGCGTGCCGCCCGCGACCGATGAGGTCACCGCTGCGCTCGCGACGCCCGGCACCGCCAGCAGCGCCGCGACGGCGGCGCCCGCTAGTACCCCCGTCCTGCGTCCTCCGAACCTTCGTGCCACTTCCGCCTCCTTCGGGTTGTCGGATGTGACGAAGGACGGCGTCGCGGCGCACTCCTTCCCGACGTAGGAGGCGCTGTGTGACGGATGTCTCTCAGTCGCCGAGCTCGGCCCGCCGCCGGGTCACGTACTCCTCGAGCTCGGCCCGGATCGCCTCGTCGAGCGGCGGCTGCTCGTATTCCTCCAGCGTGCGCCGCCAGATCTGCCCGGCGCGCGCGGTGGCGTCGAGACCGCCGTTCTTCTTCCAGCGCTCGAAGTTCTCGGTCGACGACAGCAGCGGGCGGTAGAAGCACTCGCGAAAGCGTTCGAGCGTGTGCGCGGCGCCGAGGAAGTGCCCGCCCGGCCCGACCTCCTCATGCGCCCCGAACGCCAGGCTGGCCTCGTCGATCTCAAGCGGCGTGAACTCGTGGCGCAGCTCGCGGAGGATCTCGACGTCCACGATGAACTTCTCGTAGCAGGACACCAGGCCTGCCTCGAGCCAGCCCGCCGAGTGCATGACGAAGTTCGCGCCGGCCAGGAAGGTCGGCAGCATCGTCATGAGCGACTCGTAGGCCGCCTGCGCGTCGACGGTCTGGCTCGAGTTCAGTCCGCCGCCCGAGCGCCACGGCAGGCCGAAGGAGCGCGCGATCTGGCCCGTGCAGAACAGGCCGATCGCCGACTCCGGCGTGCCGAACGACGGCGAGCCGGACTGCATGTCGGTGTTCGAGAGGAAGGAGCCGAAGACGACCGGCGTGCCCGGGCGGATGAGCTGCGTCAGCGCGATGCCGGCCAGCGCCTCGGCCATCTGCTGCGCCAGCGCCGCGGGGATCGTCACCGGCGACATCGCGCCCATGAGCAGGAACGGCGTGATGACGAGGGCCTGCCCGGCGCGCGCGTACTCGACGAGCGCGCTGAGCATGCGGTCGTCGTAGCGCAGCGGCGAGTTGACGTTGATGAGCGAGATCGAGGCGGGCGTCGCCTCGATCGCCTCGCGCCCGCCGAAGAGGATCTCCCCCATGCGGATGGTGTCCGCCGCGTTCGGACCCGACGTCACCGAGCCCATGTACGGCTTGTCCGACAGGGTCTGCAGCGCGTAGACCATGTCGAGGTGGCGCGAGTCCAGCGGGCGGTCGTTGGGCTCGCAGATCGTGCCGCCGGGCGAGTCGAGCTCCGGGAACGCCTGCGACAGACGCACGAGGTTCTCGAAGTCGGCCATCGTCGCCTCGCGGCGCTCGTCGCCCTGGCGCACGAACGGACAGCCGTAAACCGACGCGAAGACCATGTTCTGGCCGCCGATGTGGGCGGAGCGCTCGGGGTTGCGCGCCCGCAGGTCGAACTCGCGCGGCGCCTTGGCCACCTGCTCGAGCACGAACTCGGGATCGAGGATCACGCGCTGGCCGTCGACCTGCTGCCCGGCGGCGCGGAACTGCTCGACCGCCTCGTCGAGCAGGAACTCGATCCCGATCTCGGTGACGATCCGCCGCCAGCCGCGATCGAGGACCGCCATCGCGTCCTCGCTGAGGATCTCGTAGCGGGGCATCGTGTTGACGAACACGGTCTCTCCTCTTGACGGGTGGCCGGGCGGCGGCGATCCTATCGGCAATGGAACTACAGTTCCACGGCGCGCCCGTGCCGGGCACCCAGGCCATCGACCGGGCGGGCGAGCTGCTCGCGCGTCTGCTCGCGAGCGACGGGCCCATGAGCCTCGCGGAGCTGGCCGCGGCGGCAGACCTGCCGAAGAGCACGGCATCGCGGCTGCTCACGGCGCTCGAGCGCCACGGCCTCGTGCACCAGTCCGGCGAGCGCGGCAAGCTCGAGCCAGGGCCGGCGATCCTGCGGTTCGCCCACCGCGGCGGCGTCGAGCGCCACCTCGTCGAGCTTGCCGAGCAATCGCTCGAGGCCCTCTCGCGGGCCAGCGGCGAGACCATCAACCTCGCGGTGCCGGCCCCCACCGGCGTCGACCACCTCGCCCAGGT
>DATFRW010000359.1:0-2226 GCA_035262945.1 Solirubrobacteraceae bacterium | reverse complement strand
GACCCGCGGATGGAGGCGGGCTGGCCGCCGTACTCGTTGGGGGCCCGCCTGCCGCGGACGCCGGTCGGGCGCGCGTTCTGGGGCGCCGCCGCGCGCGCGACCGATGCGGGGCTCGAGCTCGGGCGCCGGGAGCTCAACGAGACCCGCGCGCGGGTCGGCCTGGGGCCGCTGTCGTACGTGCACGGCGGGATCTCGCGCGCGCTGTCGCTCGTGGCGACGTTCCCGCAGATCGAGTATCCGAGGCGCTCGCCCCTGCCCGCGACGCACGTCGTCGGGCCGCTGCTGTGGGAGCCGGCGGCCGGCGACGTCGAGCTGCCGCCCGGCGACGGACCGCTGGTGATGGTGGCGCCGTCAACCTCCCAGGACCCGGACCAGCGCCTGATGCGCGCAGCCCTGCTCGGGTTGGCGGACCTCCCCGTCCGCGTCCTCGCGAGCCTCAACCGCCAGCCGCTCCCGGTCTCGCTCCCGGCCAACGCGCGCGCCGTCGACTGGCTGTCCTACGCCCGCACGATGCCTTCGTGCGACGTCGTCGTCTGCCACGGAGGCCACGGCACCCTCGCCCGCGCGCTGGCCAGCGGCTGCGCGGTCGTGATCGTGCCCGCCGCGGGCGACATGAACGAGAACGCCGCCCGCGTCGACTGGGCGGGCGTCGGGGTCCGCGTCCCCCGGCGCCTGTGCACGCCCTGGGCGGTCCGGCTGGCGGTCGAGCGCGCGCTTTCGAACCCGCGCCTGCGCGCCCGCGCGCGGGAGCTCGGCGCATGGGCTTCAGAGCACGACGGCGCCGAGGCCGCGGCGGGACTCTTGGAGGACTTTGCCGTCCGGCATACGAACTAGTGTTCGTGTAGTGGAGAGGGCGTGGCTAGAGGCGGAACTGGCGAGCGGGAGGTCGATCGAGTCGATCGCACGCCAGGTCGGGCGCGATCCGTCGACGGTGGCGTACTGGGCGCAGAAGTACGAGCTTCGCTCGGCTCATGCGGCGCGGCACGGCGCACGCGGCGGGATCGACCGCGAGCTGCTCGCTGAGATCGTGGCCTGCCGGCTGTCATTGCGCGACATGGCCGACGTGCTCCAGCGCAGCCCGACAACGGTCCGACACTGGCTGGCCAAACACGAACTCACAACGAGCGGGTCTGCCCGCCGCCGCGCTGCCAAGACCGCCGCGTCCGCCGGAGTCCGCAAGCCGCATCTACCCTGTACAACGCATGGTGTCGCGCCGCACGTGCCTCGTGGAGACGGCACGTTTCGCTGCGTGCGATGCCGCAGCGAGCAGGTCGCTGAGCGTCGCCGCCGCGTGAAGCGACAACTTGTTTCCGAGGCTGGCGGTGCGTGCGTCCTGTGCGGCTATGACCGGTGCGTCGCAGCGCTTCAGTTCCACCATGTCGACCCGGATGCAAAGCAGTTCGGCATCAGCCGACACGGGGTGACACGCGCGATTGCCGAGGCACGCCAGGAGGCGACGAAATGCGTGCTGCTGTGCGCGAAACTGTCATGCCGAGGTCGAGAGCGGCTTTGCTGCACTTCCCCTAGGATCGACGGATTAGGCCTTCTATCCTGCGTCGCGCAGGCTGCATTCCGGGGTAGCTCAATCAGGCAGAGCATTCGACTGTTAATCGAAGGGTTGTGGGTTCGAGTCCCACCCCCGGAGCTTTGAGATGCACGGCGCCCGCGGGCGCCGTTCGTCGTTAAGCGGCGGACTACTCGGCGGGCGTGTGCGTCTCGTCCATCGCCCGTGCGATGGCCGCGTCGCGACGGCGGCGGAGTTCCTGACGACGGGCGACGAGGGGCGCGAGCTCTCCGCCCTCCCCCCTGCGCGCCGCGGCGATCGCGCGCTCGACGGCGAGCAGCTCGAGGCCGAGGTGCTCGCCCTCCAGCGCCGCCTCGGATGACCGCATCTCCCCCGCGCGGACGATGAGCTCGGCGAGGAGCGTCGCGAGCTCGTCGTCGCCGACAGGCGGGTCGGCTCCGGTCGCGAGGCGGTCGCGCACGTGGACGGCCGCGCGGCGCGTGAGGTCCGAGGTGAAGAGCGCGTCGATGTCGATCGACGTGAGGGCCTCGCGGCCGGCCGTCGGCGCGGCGAGGGCCTGAGCGAGGAACGCGTGCTCGGCGCGCGCCGTCGGGTCCAGCGCCGCCGCGGGCCGCCGGCGAGCCCCGTTGCCCGCAGCCGCCACGGGCGCGCCTTCGCTACCCGCCAAACGCTCGGCGACGAACGACGGCGCGAGGTTCGCC
>DATFRW010000358.1:0-13481 GCA_035262945.1 Solirubrobacteraceae bacterium | reverse complement strand
CGATGAGCGACGGAGTGGAACGTGCCGCCGACCACCTTGCCCGCGTGGCGGCCGTTCGGCGAGCGCCCGAGATACGCGCGCGCACGCGCGAGCATCTCGCGCGCCGCGCGCCGCGTGAAGGTGAGCAGCAGCACGCGCTCTGGCGCCGCGCCCTCGTTGACGAGCCACGCGACGCGCGCGGCGAGCGTGGTCGTCTTGCCGGTGCCCGCGCCGGCGAGCACGAGCAGCGGCCCGCCCGGATGCGTGGCGGCGGCGCGCTGCTCGGCGTTGAGCGACTCGAGATAGCTGGCGGTGGCGGGCTCGACGAACACGTGTTCGGACGCTACGCGGCGCGCCGGACGGCGTGCACGAGTAGCTTCCGCGCCCATGCCCGCTCCGCTCCGCTCGGCCCTACTGGCGGGCCTGGTCCTCGGCGCGCTCGCCGTCCCCGCGAGCGCCGCCACGCCGCCGGCGACCGTCTGGCTGTGCCGGCCCGGCCTGGCGAACAACCCGTGCACGCCCGGCCAGCAGACCACCCGCTTCACACCAGCCGGCAGGCGGATCGGGCTCGCCAGGACCGCCCCCACGCGCACGCCGAGCATCGACTGCTTCTACGTCTATCCGACGGTCAGCGACCAGAAGCGGCCGATCGCCACCCGCGCGATCGACCCCGAGGAGCGATCAATCGCGCTGTGGCAGGCGGCGCGCTACTCGCGCGTGTGCCGCGTCTTCGCGCCGATGTACCGCCAGACCACCTTGCAGGGGCTGCCACAGCGCGGCGTGATCAACGATCAGGGCTACGCCGACGTCCGCCAGGCGTGGCGCACCTATCTGCGCAGGTACAACCGCGGCCGCGGCGTCGTGATCATCGGCCACTCGCAGGGCACGTTCGTCCTGCGCCGGCTCATCGCCCGCGAGATCGACGGCAAGGCGGTGTCCCGCCGCCTCGTCTCGGCGATCCTCCTCGGCGGCAACGTGCTCGTCCGCAGGGGCAGCGACGTCGGCGGGGACTTCCGGCACATCCGCGCCTGTCGCTCGGCGCGCCAGGTCGGCTGCGTCGTGGCGTTCTCCACCTTCAACCAGCCGGTCCCGGCGAACGCGATCTTCGGGCGTACGACCGAGAAGGGCATGGCGGTGCTGTGCACCAACCCGGCGGCGCTGCGCGGCGGCTCGGGCCTGCTCGACCCGGTCCATCCGACGCAGCCCTTCGCCCCCGGCTCGACGATCGCCGCCGGGATCGCCCTGCTCGGCGTTCCGCTGCCGCAGGCCTCAACGCCGTGGATCGAGGCGCCCGGCAGCTACCGCGCGCACTGCACATCGGGCGGCGCGCACGTGCTCCAGATCACCGCGCGCGGCGGCGCGCCGGTGCCGAAGCCTTCGCCGGATCCGACGTGGGGCCTGCACCTCACCGACGCGAACATCGCGCTCGGCAACCTCACCGCGCTGGTGAGCGAGCAGGCCCGGTCGTTCGTCAGGCGCTGATGGCGCGTACGAACGCGGCGAGGTCGGCCGCGAAGCGGGCGGGGTCCTCCCAGTGCAGGGCGTGGCCGCCGCCCTCGTGGACGACGAGGCGCGCGTCGGGGATGAGACGCAGCAGCTCCTCCTGCGCCTCCGCGGAGCCGATGTCGTCGTGCTCGCCGCGGAGGAGCACGGTGGGCACAGAGATCGCCCCGAGCCGGTCGGCGTGGTCCGCGCGCAGCGTGGGCTCGACCAGTGCCTTCCACACGCGGCCGGGCATCTTGAGGCTCTCCTGCGTGACCGTGGCGAGCCACGCGTCGGAGACCGGCCGCCCGATCGTGCTCTGCTGGAACGCGCGTGCCCATTCCGGGTCGACCGCCTCCCCGAACGACTGGATCTCGGCAAAGAACGGCTCGAGCTCCGGAGCGCGGAACGTCGCGCGGCCGCCGGCGAGCACGAGCCCGGACACGCGCTCGGGGGCGTCGATCGCCACGCGGGTGGCGACCACGGTCCCCATCGAATGCCCCACGACGATCGCCCGCTCGATGCCGGCGTCGTCCATGAACGCGACCACGTCGCCGGCGAGCTGGCCGACGTCGTAGCCGTCCGACGGCCGCGGCGCGTCGCCGTGACCGCGCAGGGTCACCGCGTACGCGTGGATCGACGCCGGCAGGTGCGGGAAGACGGGCTCGAACGATCGCAACGAGTCGCTGAGGCCGTGCAGCATCACCACCGGCGTGCCGTCCGGATCGCCGTGCTCGGCGTAGGGCAGCCGCACCGCCGAGGCGGTTCGTGAACTGGTCATCGCTTGCTCCTTGTCAGGCGGCCGCGCGCTGCGGCCGCAGGTCCTGGTGGGTGCGGAACACGCCGTAGGGGTCCCAGTGGGCCTTGGCGGCGGCGAGCCGCGCCGCGCCGTCGCCGAACGCCGCGCGCATCCGCGCGTCGCCCTCGTCGCCGAGGAAGTTGGGGTAGGTCGAGCCGAGCGCCCACGGCACCATGTCGTCGCGGATCGCGCGGCCCAGCGCGCACAGGCGCTCGTCGTCGGCGGCCTCCTCCCAGAGCAGGAGCGGGTGGACGATGAAGCGCGCGTCGCGCCCGCCGAGCGGGGAGTGCCCGCCGTCGACGGCGGCGACCGCCCCGCCCCAGGCGACGATGAAGATCTGGCTGGGCCCCGCAGGCAGCTGCGCGGCGCGCGCGATGATCCGGTCGATCGCGTCGCGGGGGAGATCGCTGACGTTCTCGGCGGTCCAGTAGTTGCGGTAGCCGGGCGGGTCGTCGACCGAGCGCTGAAAGTCGGCGTACGCGGTCGGCCCGAAGAGGTCGGCCGCGGGGCCCAGGGCCCGGATCGGCGCGATCGCCGCGTCGCCCTCGCCCTCGGACCCGGCGTGCATGCCGAGCACGGCGACGGCGGGGCGCCCGCGCAGCTCGCCGGGGATGTCGGGCTCGTCCGGCGCGGTGAGGAAGGCGCAGGCCAGCGAGAGCTCGGGCGGCGCGTCGAGCATGACCGCGCGGAAGCGCGCGACCACCTCGTGCGCCCGGTCGAGCGCAAACAGCGCGAGGCCGCCGAAGATCTCCGGGCCGACGGGGTGCAGGGCGAGCTCGAGCGCGGTCACGACGCCGAAGCCGCCGCCCCCGCCGCGCAGCGCCCACAGGAGGTCCGGGTGCTCGTCGTCCGAGGCGCGCACGACGCGCCCGTCCCAGGTGACGAGCTCGGCCGCCAACAGGTTGTCGCAGGCCAGCCCGTGCTTGCGCTCGAGCCAGCCGGAGCCGCCGCCGAGCGTGAGGCCGGCGACGCCGGTGGTCGAGACGCGGCCGCCGGTGGCGGCGAGGCCGTGAGCCTGCGTGGCGCGATCGACCTGCGCCCAGATGGCGCCACCGCCGATGCGGGCGACGCGGCCGCGCGCGTCGACCTCGACGTCGGCCATGTCGCGGAGGTCGAGGACGACGCCGTCGTCGCACAGCGACAGGCCGGCGACCGAATGGCCGCCGGCGCGCACCGCGACCGGGAGGCCGTGCTCGCGGGCCAGCGCGAGGGTGGCGACGACGTCGTCGACGCCGACGCAGCGCGCGACGAGCCGCGGCCGCCGCCGGATCATCGCGTTGAAGAGCGTGCAGGTGTCCTCGTAACCCGGGTCGCCGGGCACGTCCACACCGCCGAGCAGACGGAAGCGCAGCTCGTTGATCGCCGAAGTGAGGGAAGCCATGGCTGTGAGGGTCGCGGGCGGGCGGCGCCGCGACTTCCGTCGTTCCGGCCATTGCGCGCGATGGCCGGATCCGGCCATCGCCGGGATTCAGAGCAGGCCGGCGCGGGTCGCGTACGCCACCGCGGCGGCGCGGGAGGGCAGGCGCAGCTTCGTGCGCGCGTTGGCGACGTGGCGGTGCACCGTGTGCGGGCTGAGGAAGAGGCGCTGCGCGATCTCTGCGTCGGAGAGCCCGTGCGCGACGAGGCGCAGGACGTCGAGCTCGCGCGGGCTCAGCGCGTCGCCGGCCCCGTCGTGCCGCGCGCCGAGGAGCGCGAGCGCCTCGCGAGCGGCCTTCGCCGCGGCTGCCGCATGGGCGGATCGGTCGAGCGCGGCGAGCGCGGCCGAGAGCACGAGCCGGGCGCGCGCGGCCTCGTACGGCGCCGAGCAGGCCTCGAAGAGATCGATGGCGTCCTCGGCCATCCGGCGCGCATGATCGGGGTCGCCGGCGGCAAGCAGGGCCTCGGCGGCGACGACGTGCGCACGCGCGCGCATGTATGGGGTGCCGAGGCCCGTGACCGCGCGCTCGAGCTCGGCGACAGCCGCCGCGGACGCCTCGTGCTCGCCGGTGGCGGCGCGGGCGCGCGCGAGGAGCTCCAGCGCGGGGAAGCGCTCGAGGACGCCGCCCGCGTCCAGCCGCCGCAGGACGCGCTCGGCGGCATCGGCGGCCCCGACCGCGTCCCCGGCTTCGAGGTCGAGCTCGCCGATCGCCACGACCGCGTGCGTCAGCGGCAGCGCGCTCTCGAACAGGCGGCGCGCCTCGTCCGTGCGGCCCTGCCGGGCCCGCAGGTGGCCGAGCCGGACGGCGGTCGGCGCGGCCAGGCCCGGCCGCGTGGCCTGCAGGTCCTCGACGGCGCTCATCAGCTCGAGCTCAGCCGAGGGCCAGTCGCCCTGCGCCGTCAGGACGCTGCCGTAGGCCGTCCTGCAGATGCCGAAGAAGTGGCGGGCGGCCCAGCGCTCGGTGTACTCGTGCAGCGAGCGGCACCACTGCGCGGCGCGGGCGAAGTCTCCGACGTCGGCGCACGCCGAGACCGTGTGGCACAGCGCCCATCCCGGGGACACGACGTCGGCGAACTGCTCGACGACGGCGAGCGACCCCGCCGCATCGAGCCGCTCCATCCCGGCGTCGACTTCGCCGGATGCGATCAGCGCGCAGCCGAGGATCGCCAAGCCGACGACCTCGACGTCCCGGTCTCCCACCTCGGCGGCAAGGCGGAGCGCGTCGCGCGCGACGTCGGCCGCCCGCTCGGGATCGGCCTCCACGAGCAGCGCGATGTCCGCGTCGAGCAGCGCGATCCACCCGTGCTCGCCGCACGGCTCGCAGCCGTCGAGGACCGCGGCGGCGCGGCGCAGCCACGCCCGCGCAACGGCGTCGTCGCCGCGGAAGTCGAGATGGTCGGACGCGAGCCACATCGCCATCCGCGCTGCACCGAACGCGTCGCCGGCCTCCAGGTAGGCCCGGTGAGCGCGCTCGCGGGCAGCGAGCGTTGTTGCCTCGTCACCCTGCCACCAGGCCGCGCGACTCAGCCCCTCCCATCCGCCGGATGTGTCGCTCGTCGCGAGCGCTTCCTCGAAGCAGGCGCGCGCGTCGCGCCAGGCGCCGCGCCCGAGTGCCTCCTCTCCGGCCGCGAGCGCATCCGTGCGAGCCTCGGGCACCGTCATCGGCGCAAGCCTAGCGATGTACCTACAGTATGTGGGAGAGCTTTACGACCCCCAAGATCCCCCGCCGGCCCAGCCGTACCAGCGGTCCACCTCGATCCACGCACTGACCCGCCGGCGGTCGCGCTGCGAGTACGGCCCGCCCATGTAAATCGTCGAGCTCGGGCGGCAATGGTGGCGTTGGCATCGAGCGCTGGTACTACCCGCGAGAACGACGCCTATCCTGGACTCAGATGGCGAGGAAGGTCTGGGTACTGGACACGAGCACGAAGGGCACCGGCGCGACGGTGGTCCCGCTCGAGCGCGCGCCCGAGAAGTCCCGGGGCGAGGACACGCCGCAGTTCCCGGTCGCCAAGCGCGTCGAGCGCAAGCCGGCCGAGAAGCCCGCCGCGCCGCGGGCGCCGCGCCAGTTCAAGGTCGTCGACCTCGTGTCGTCGGAGACGCTCACCGAGGGCGCCGACATGCGCGCCACCGTGGACCTGCTCAAGGACGTGCACAGCGTCGTCGACGTCCACATCTTCGTGTGGGACGACGAGGCCGACCGCTGGCGGCTGCTCACGCTGGACGAGCAGCGCGCGCTCTGGGACGCCTCCCGCCGCTGACCGTCAGCCCGGGCTGACGACGTTGTGCACGCGCAGGCTCGTCGCGGTGTTGCCGAGCGCCTCGAGGCTCACGCCACCGAGGCCGCCGGTCGTCGCGTCGTCGGACCACACGGCCAGCGCGATCGTGTTCGTCCCCTGGTGGCGCAGGATGCCCTGCGGCAGGACGAAGACGTGCTGCGGCCCGACGTCGTTGATGTACTGCCCGAGGTTCCACCCGTTGACGAAGATCAGCACGCGGTAGTGGCGTGACGGGTCGTCGGTGAACCGCAGGCCGACCGGGACGTCCTGGTCGGTCGGGAGGTTGAGCCGCACGCGCGTGCGGTACCAGGCGATCCCGGGCGCGCTCTCGGGGTGCGGCAGCGTCATGGTCTGCCAGGCGTCGTCGTCGAAGCCCGGCAGCGTCCAGCCCTCGCGCTCGCCGAACAGCCCGCCGTTGTTCTGCGGCCCGCGCACCGGATCGGTGAGCTGCTCGCCGCCGCGGACGCCCTGGATGCGCCAGGTCACCGGCGCCGTCGCGCCGACGATCGTCGCCGCCAGCAGGCCGCGCGGGTTCTTCTGCGCGTCGTTCTTGCCGCCGTCCTCGTTGTGGCCCATGTTGCGGACGAGCACCGAGATGACGTTGTCCGCGCCCGGCGTCAGCAGGCCGGGCGGCAGCGTGAACGTCCCGCTCGAGTTCTGGTTGCCGCTCGCCGTGCCGGTCCGCACGGTGCCGAGGTGGGTCCCGTTGACCCACACCTGCCATGCGCCCGCGCGGCCGGTCCCGGCGGTCAGCTGCAGCGCGGTCTCGTCGCCGGTCGCAGTGAAGTGGCCGCGGTACCAGACGTCGCCGTAGTGGAACCCGTAGTCGTCGGTGTAGAGCACCGGCAGCGTCGCCGGCTTGATCGGGTTGTTCGTCGTCGTGTGGTCGGCGACCGTCCAGCCGGAGTCGTCGAAGCCCGGCTGAGCCTCTGGCGCCTCGGGCGCGTACTTCCACGGACCGAGCGACGGAAGCGTCACCGGATCCGGGCCGGGGACGGTGCCGCGCAGCGGCTGGCCGTTCCAGGTCACGTGCAGCGCGCGCGGGTCGAACACCTCGACCTGCGACGGCTGGTCGGTGTCGCCCTCGAGCGCGAGGTTCGGGCCGTTCCAGTGGCCGCTGCGCACGAGGTAGGCGCCGCGCACGAGCACGGGGCCGCGGTCGGTGTCGACCCGCCAGAACGTCGACGCGGTATCGCTGTCGGCCAGCAGCAGCTCGAGCGGCGGGCGGCCGCCGCCGCTGATGAGCACGCGCGCGAGGCCGTCGTGGACGTAGCTGAGGTGCAGGTCGCCGCGGTCCGCGTCCCAGCTCGAATCGACGCTGCCCTCGAGCACATCGACGTGCGGCTCGCTCGCGTAGCGCAGCACGGTCTCGCCCGACTCGCCCTTGCGCCCGTGCAGCAGCGCGACGTCGCGGTCGCCGGCCTGCATGTGGGTGTAGATCTCCGAAGTCGAGTAGACGAGGCGCTGGCGCTCGAGGTCGTACCCCGCCGCGAGGATCTTGAAGTCGCGCCCGTTGACCCGCACCGACGGCGTGTACGTGCCGTCGGGGACGTTCACGGTGAACGTCGTCGTCTCGTCGGTCGAGGACGTGCCGTTGCCGGCGTGTCTGACGAAGTAGAAGCGCGAGTGCGTGTCGGGGTTCTCCTTGACCCAGACGCGCACCGCCGGGTTCGTGCTGCCCGCGACCTCGCCGAGGTCGTCCGTCTTCAGCATGTCGGCGACGGTCTGGACCATGTACCCCTGCTGCTTGAGGACCGCGACCTTGTTCGTGAGCTGGCGCTGCTCGTTGAACGCGGCGCCGTAGTCGTAGGAGGTGTAGACGACGTTCGGGTCGGCCTGCCAGCCCCAGTTCGTCCCGCCGTAGGTCATGTAGAGGTTCTGGGCGGTGAACTGGTTCTCGATGTTGTTGTCGTAGAACATCCGCTCGAACGTCGGCCCGGTGAGCGTCCGGCACTTCTCGTAGCCGGGGCCGCCCCATGGGTCGAACGAGCCGCCCTGGAACTCGCCGAAGAAGAACGGCCGGTTGCCGACGCCCGGCCGCGGCGGGTTGAACGAGGTGCCGTCGCGCAGGAAGCGGTAGTCGGTGAGGCCGGGGAACGAGGTGCGGTTGCAGTCGAAGGCGGCGGGATAGGTGTCGGTGGCGTACAGGTCCGGCGCGCCCGGGCCGGCCGACCAGAGCAGGTTGCGGCCCTTGTCGTTGTGGAACAGCGGGACCGTGATGCCGTCGGCGCGCGCGGCCGCCTTGAGCTCCTCCATGTAGGCCGCGTCGCTGCCGTCGTACTCGTTCTCGATCTGGTAGAGGATCACCGGCCCGCGGCCGTCGGTGAACTGGTGGCGGGCGATGATGCGGTTGACCGCGTCGAACCACTGCTCCCACGCCGCCTGGTAGTCGTCGGCCGCGGTGCGCGCGCGGCCCTGGATCGTCGAGAGCCACCCGGGGTACCCGCCCGAGTCCAGCTCGGCGTTGACGTATGGCCCGGGTCTCGCGATGACATAGAGCCCGACCTCCTGAGCGATGTCGAGCAGCTTGTCGATGTCGCGCACGCCGGTGAAGTCGTAGACGCCGGGCGCGGGCGAGTGGTACTCCCAGCTGAAGTACAGCGACACCGCGTTGAACCCCGACGCCTTGAGCTTCTCGAGCTGGTCGCGCCACAGGTCCGGGTTGGGCAGCCGGTAGTAGTGGAACTCGCCCGACCACAGCCACACGCGCTTGCCGTCGAGCATGAACGAGTACTTGTCGTAGGTGACCGTGTGATCGGCCGCCTGGGCCGGCGCCGCAGCGAGCGCCAGCGTGAGCGCGGCGAGCATGCACGCCGCGATGTAGGAACCCCGCCTCCTCCCGAGCATGGCCCTTTCATTCCCTTATGGAGGCGAAAGAAACCGAAGGAGGCCGCTCGAGGCGACCCGCGGGTCAGGCAGCCACGATCTGACCGCGCAGCGGCGCCAGCTGGTCGCGGATCGCGCCGATGATCTGGATCCCGACGCCGAGGGACGCGAGCGTGCCGACGAGGTGCGCGACGACGCGATCGAACGCGACCGCCGTAATGCCGAGGCCGTCATGCGCCTCGTGCATCTCACGCCCTCGATAGCGCTTGGGTCCGCCCAGCGCCTCCGTGACGAACGCCCGCAGGTGGGCCTTCTGACGGCGCATATCCGTCCTGGCGAAGTAGCCCGCCAACTCGGGGTCGGCCATGACGCGGTCGTAGAGCTCGTCGACGGTCGCGGACACCGCCGGCGCGCCTCCGATCCGCTCGTAGATGGATTCCATGGAAGAACCAGACGCACCACGCGCGGTTTTCGTCCACCTCCTACAACCTGTCTTGACGGCGCGCGCCGGGCGCGGTAGCTGTTCCTGCTGAAGGGGGCCGCTTCGATCATCAATCGAGCGGAGGTGTGCGACGTGCATGTCAGGATCAAGCTCGCCGTCGGCGTAGCAGTCGTGGCGGCGCTGGTCATCGCGGTGACGACCGCCGTCGCCGGCGGCGGCAAGTCGATACGCGAGCGGCTGACCGGCTATCAGGAGACCCCGCTGGCGATCTCAACCACGGGGACCGGTGAATTCCGGGCCAAGCTGCAGATCAGGGACCAGGAGATCTCCTACACCCTGAGCTACGCAAGCCTCGAGGCCCCGGTGACGCAGGCGCACATCCACTTCGGCGCGCCGGCGCAGACCGGAGGGATCAGCGTGTTCCTCTGCACGAACCTCGGCAACGGCCCGGCCGGCACGCAGGCGTGCCCGGCCGCCCCGGCGACAATCAGCGGGACGATCCGGCCCGCCGACGTCATCGGCCCGGCTGGGCAGGGGATCGCCGCGGGTCAGTTCGACGAGCTCGTCAGCGCGATGTTCGTCGGCGCGACCTACGCGAACGTCCACAGCACGCTGTATCCCGGAGGGGAGATCCGCGCGCAGCTGCACGTACGCGGCGACAACTGAGGCGTGGGAAGTGGCGGGAGCTAGTGGCCGGTCGACGAGAAGTGCATGTAGTCCTTCGTCGAGCCGGCCCAGCTTCCGCCCCAGCCCCAGCCGACGGACCCGAACGCGCCGATGACGGCGCGCGTCACCATCCCGGGCCGGTGCTTGGAGCGGTTGAAGTAGGGCTTCGTCCGCGGGTCGCGGCTCTGGCCGCAGCCGACGTACGGGTTCTCGACGGGGTTGATGTCGACAGCCAGGCCGTAGGCGTGCATCGACCACGTGCCGGTTCCGCTGCCGCCGACGCACGGTGACGGCACCGCCTGCCTGCACTCGAAGCTCCCGCTGATGTCGCCGTCCTTGGGACGCGATGCGACCGGCCCGTAGGCGTCGGCGAACGACATGTGGCGGATCGGGAAGCGCAGGTCGTAGAGCCGGCGGAAGACCCGCGCCAGCGGCGCCGCGGCCGTGCGGTTCACGACGAGGCGGCCGGTGTGCGTGTGCCCGTCGAAGCCGACGTAGGTGACGGTGAGCATGCGCAGGCCCGACAGCGCGACCGGGCACCCGGGGTGCCACGACTCACGCTTGAGCACCGTCTTGACGTGCGGCGACAGCGGGTTGATCGACGAGTGAAACGGCGCGAGGGCGAAGAACGCGAGCGGCATCGCGAACAACCTGGTCATCGCCACGCATTCTGGCGCTCCAGCGGACGTTCAGCACCACGACCGCCGAGAGGACGAGGGCGCCGCCGAAGATCTGGACGCCGCCGAGCGTCTCGCCGAACACGAGGAACGCGAGCACGACGGTCACGAGGGGCTCGACGGTGGCGAGGATCGACGCGGTGGTCGGGCCGACGCGCTTGAGGCCCGCGAAGAACAGGCAGATCGCGGTCACGGTGGAGACGACGGCGATACCGGCCATCCAGCCCCAGCCGGCGAGTGTCAGCGCTCCGGGATGCAGCGTGCCGATGATCGCCGAGCCGCTCGCGAGCGCGATCGCCGCGCCCGTGCAGACCAGGGCCGAGAGCACCGGCGCGCTGAGCCGCCCGGCGATGCCGTCGCTGATGAGGATGTAGGTGCTGTAGACGCACGCGGCGCCGAGGCCGAGGGCGGCGCCGAGCGCCTCGAGGTGGCCGGCCCCGGCGCCCGCGACGACGAGCACGAGCCCGCCGAGGGCGAGCGCGAGCGCCAGCACCCGCCGCCCGTCGAGGCGCTCGCGCCCGAGGAGGACCGCGGCGCCGGCGACGATCGCCGGGAACGTGTAGAGCAGCAGCGACAGCAGCGACGCGTCGATGCGCTCGAGCGCCGTGAAGTAGAGGCCCGACTGCAGCGAGTAGCCGCACGCGCCGAGCGCCAGGCCGACCGCGATGTCGCGGCGCGGGAGCGCGCGCAGCTCGCGGGCGTGGCCGCCGGCGAGGACGATCGCCCAGAAGAGGGCGGCGGCCATCGCGAAGCGGACGGACAGCAGCGTCCCCACCGTCGCGCCCTGGCCGTAGGCGAGCTTGCCGAAGATCGCCATCGCGCCGAAGGCGGCGCCGGAGCCGAGGCACATCAGCGGACCGGAGGAGGGGCGCACGGCGTGCATGGTGTCGCGCAGAAGCATCAGGATCGATTCCGATTCGTGACGAAGTCTCAGTAGCGTTCCTGAACCATGCTCGACCTCCGCCGCCTGCGCCTGCTCCGCGAGCTCCACGAACGCGGCACGATCGCCGCGGTCGCCGACGCCCTGCAGTTCACGCCGTCCGCCGTGTCCCAGCAGCTCGCGATCCTCGAGCGCGAGGCGGGCGTGCCGCTGCTCGAGCGCGCGGGCCGCGGCGTGCGCCTGACCGATCCGGCGCTCGTCCTCGTCGAGCACGCCGACGCGCTGCTCGAGCGCGCCGCCCTCGCGGAGGCCGACCTCGCCGCTGCCGCAGGGGAGGTGACCGGCCGCGCCCGCATCGCCGCGATCCAGTCGATGTCGCTGCAGCTCGCCCTGCCCGCGATGCAGTCGCTCGCCCGCGAGGCGCCACGGCTGCGCTGCGAGCTGCTCGAGGCCGAGCCCGAGCAGGCGCTGCCCGCGCTCGCGCTCGGCGACGTCGATCTGGTCATCGGCGACGAGTGGGAGCACCAGCCGTGGCGCGTGCCCGACGGGCTCGAGCGCCACGAGCTGCTGCACGACCCGGTCCGCGTGGTGCTGCCCGCCCGCCACCCGGCGTGTCGCGGAGGCGAGGCGGTCGCCTTGGCCGACCTCGCCGGCGAGGCGTGGGTGACCGGTCACGAGGGCATGGGCTGGGACGAGATCACTCGGCGGACGTGCCGCAACCTCGGCGACTTCGACCCCGACATCCGCCACCGCACCAACGATGCGACCGTCGCCCTCGCGGTCGTCGCGCACGGCCTCGCCGTGTCGCTGCTGCCCGACATCGCGATGATGGGGCATCGTCCGGGCGTGGCCCCGCGTGCGATCGCCGAAGGCCACGTGAGCCGCACGCTCTTCGCGGTCACGCGCGCGGCGGACGCTGCGCGCCCCTCGACGCAGGCCGTGCTGGCGGCGGTCGGGCGGGCGGCGGACGCGATGCCGCAACCGGGCACTCTTCAGGCATGAGCGACGTCCTTCGCGTCCTCGCGGTGCTCGGCCTCGTGGCGGCCAACGCGTTCTTCGTCGTGGGCGAGTACGCGGTCGTGACCGCGCGCCGCGCCGCGCTGGCGCCGCGCGCGGAGGCGGGCAGCAAGGGCGCGCGCGCCGCGCTGCGGCTCATGGACGATCCCGTGAAGGTGATCTCGACCGTGCAGGTCGGCATCACCGCGATCGGCATCCTCACAGGCGCGGTCGCCGAGCCGCTCGTGCGCCACCTGCTCGGCGACGCGCTGCCGGGATGGGCGTCCCTCCTGCTCGCCTTCACGATCGTCACCTACCTCTCGGTGGTCCTCGGCGAGCTCGTCCCGAAGGCGCTCACGCTCCAGCGCTCCGAGGCGCTGGCCGTGCTCATCGCCCGCCCGATCGAGCTGATCTCCGTGATCCTGCGGCCCGCAGTGTGGGTGCTGCAGGGATCCGCCAGCCTGCTCCTGCGGCCCTTCGGCATCCGCGAGGTCGTGGCCGGCGAGTCGATCCGCAGCGCCGACGAGCTGCGCGCGCTCATCGACGAGGCCGAGGGCGCTGGCGTCATCCCGCGCGCGCAGGAGGAGCTGCTGCACAACGTCTTCAAGTTCGCGAGCCGCGAGGCGCGCGACGTCATGATCCCCGCCCTCGACGTCGCCTGGTTCGATGCCGACCTCATGCCGCGAGCGGCGCTTGACCAGGTGCTCGAGGCGCCCCACGAGCGCTATCCCGTCGGCGCCGGGAGCCTCGATCGGCCGACGGGCATCGTCCACGTTCAGGACCTGATCGCGGCGGAGCGCGACCACCCGGCCGACGCCATCGGGCCGCTCGCCCGCCCCGCGCTCGTGGTCCCCGAGACGAAGGACCTCGGCGCGCTGCTGCGGGAGATGCGCGAGCAGCGCCAGCAGCTGGCCATCGTGATCGACGAGTACGGCGCGACCGCCGGGATCGTCTCGATCCACGACGTCCTGGAGGAGATCGTCGGCGAGATCGAGGACGAGTACGACCTGCCCGACTCGACGCTGACGTGGCTCGACG
>DATFRW010000357.1:0-4728 GCA_035262945.1 Solirubrobacteraceae bacterium | reverse complement strand
TCGAGCAGCTCGAACGCCGTCGCGCCGAGCAGTTCGGCGTCGAGCGCCACGGTGGTCAGCGGCGGCTCGAGGACCCGGGCGAAGTCCATGTCGTCGAAGCCGACGACCGAGAGGTCGCGGGGGAGGCGCAGCCCCCGCTCGCGCGCGGCGAGGTACATGCCGGCGGCGATGACGTCGTCGTCGCAGAACACGGCGGTCGGCTCTTCGGCGAGCAGCCCGAGGCCGACGTCGCGCGCGTCGTCGATGGTGATCGGCGTCGACCGGCGCGGCTGCGATTCGGGGTCGAGCCCCGCCTCGGCGAACGCGGCGCGGCGGGCCTGCTCGCGCAGGTCGAACGTCGGCGCGTCGAAGGCGGCGGCGAGATGGCCGATCCGGCGGTGGCCGAGCCCGACGAGGTGGTCGAACGCCGCGCGTGCGCCGGAGAGGGCGTCGAACGAGACCGACGATCGCTTCGGCGCCTTGGATTCGATGAGCACGACGTGGTCCTCGCCGGCCAGGCCCTCGGGCGGCGTGACCTCGAACAGCAGGTAGCCGTCGACCGGCCCGGCGCGGAGCGCCTCGAACGACTGCGCCTCCCAGCGGCGGTCGTTGGCGGTGTCGACGAGCGCGACGGTGTAGCCGGCGGCCTGCGCGGCGCGCTGCGCGCCACGCAGGACGCGGCTGAAGAACGGGTTGGTGATGTCGGGGACCAGCAGCGCGACCGCTCGCGACGAGCCGAGCCGCAGCGCCTGCGCCGCGACGTTCGGCCGGTAGCCGAGCTCGCGCGCGCAGCGGCGCACGTGCTGCTGCGTCGCCTCCGAGACGCGGCCCCGACCCTTGCCGGAGAACACGAGCGAGACCGTCGACTGCGACACGCCGGCGGCGCGGGCGACGTCGATGCTGGTCACGCGGGTGTGGGCGGAGCGGGGGATGGGCGGGAATGCAACCACGCGCGGCGGGGACGGGTTGACGGTTTTGGGCGTCATACGTACTATGCTAATACGTATGACGGTACTCGGACTCTTCATCGGCGCCCTCCTCGCCGCCGGCGCCGTAGCGGTCGGAGCGGCGCCCGACGCGCCCTCCGGCCGCTCCGCGCCCCGGACCGCGATCGTCGTCGACGCCGCCGCGGCGCGCGACGGGCGCACGCTCGTCGACCCGCGCCTGCGCGACGTCGCGGCCGACATCCGGCTCCCGCGCACCGCCGCCGAGGCGCGCACCGACGTCCGCTACTTCGACGCCCAGGACTACCGCATCGTCGTCGCGGGACCGCGCTCCACCGCCGCCGCGCACGCGGTCGGCGTGACCGCCCAGGAGACCGGCGGCGTGGCGGGCGCGGTGGCCGCGGTCAGACGCTGAGGGCCACCGGCCGCCGCTCGCGGTCGGCCAGCCACGTGGTGAACTGCGCCGCCGGGAGCGCGCGCGAGAACGAGAAGCCCTGCCCCTGGTCGCAGCCCATGGCCACGAGTTGCGCCCGTATGTCAGGCGTCTCGACGCCCTCGGCCACGACGCGCAGGCCGAGGCTGCGCGCGAGGTCGATCGTGCAGCGGACGATGGCGGCGTCGCGCGCGTCGGTGGCCATCGGCATGACGAAGGAGCGGTCGATCTTGATCTCGCGCACGGGCAGGCGCTTGAGGTACTCCATCGAGGAGTAGCCGGTGCCGAAGTCGTCGACGGAGATCTCGACGCCCAACTCGTGCATGCGCGCCAGCACCGGCAACGCCCGGGCGGGGTCGGCGACCACCATGCTCTCCGTGATCTCGAGCACGAGCCGGTTCGTCGGCACGCTCCAGCGCGCGCAACGCGCCTCGATCTGATCGGGCAGGTCGCGCTCGACGAGCGTGCGCGCCGAGAGGTTCAGCGCGACGCCGACGTCGAGCCCGTCGGCCCTCCAGGCGCCCACCTGGCGCAGCGCGTGCTCGAGCACGTAGCTCGTCAGAGGCACGATGAGCCCGGTGTGCTCGGCGAGCGGGATGAACTCGTCGGGCGTCAGCCACCCGTGGACCGGGTGGGCCCAGCGCAGCAGGACCTCCGAGCCGGTGACCGCGCCGGTGCGCAGGTCGATCTTCGGCTGGTAGTGCAGGACGAACTCGTCGCGCTCGAGCGCCGTGCGCAGGTCGCCCGCGAGCGCCAGGCGCTGGACGCTGTTGCCGTCGAGCTCGGGCACGTAGCGCTCGACCCCGGTGCGGCCCTCCTTGGCCTGGTACATCGCGACGTCGGCGCGCTGCATGAGCACGTCGACGTCGTTGCCGTGCTCGGGGTAGGCCGCGATCCCGACGCTCGCGGCGAGCTCCACGCGCACGCCGGCGACGTCGAAGGGCTGCGCGATCGCCCGCCGCGCGGCGGCGGCGACGGCGACTCCGGCCGCCGGCGAGTCGACCGACCGCAGCAGGATCGCGAACTCGTCGCCGCCCAGCCGCGCCACGACGTCCTCGGGCCCGACGAGGCCGCCGAGGCGCGCGCCGACCTGGCGCAGCACCTCGTCGCCGTAGTGGTGGCCGAGCGTGTCGTTGATCTCCTTGAAGCGGTCGAGGTCGAGGAGCATCACCGCGGTGCCGGTGCGCGCTCGGGCGGCAAGGTTGATCGCCTGCTCGACGCGCCTGCGGAGGAGGACGCGGTTCGGCAGGCCGGTCAGCGAGTCGTGCAGCGCGAGACGCTCGGCGATGATGGCGTGGCGGCCGGCGCGGTGCACGGCGATCATCGGCAGCGCGAGCAGCGGCAGCAGCACGGGCGCGGAGTCGAGCGCCAGGACGGCCAGCGGCGCCAGCCCGATCAGGATGCCCTCGGTCGCCGACTGGCGGATGAGCTCCGTCGAGACCTGGTCGCGCAGCCGGCTGCCGGTGGTCAGCGCGACGACGCCCGCCACCAGCCAGGTGTTGACAAGGAAGAAGACCCCGCCCGCGGCGACGATCGCCGGGATGTCATGAGCATCGAAGCCGTCGTGGTGCGGCAGGACTCCCGTCGCAAGCAGGATCCCGCCCGCGGCTGCGACCGCGATCGCATACTGGGCGGCGTTGAACGCGCTGCGCGACGGGCGCTTGCCGTCGACGAGGTCGGCGATCGCCGAAGCGATCGCCTGCGCGAGCGCGGCTGCGGCGACGCCGGTCGACAGCAGCAGCGCGAACGTGAAGGTCGTGGACGGAGCGACCTCGCCACGGTCCGGACCGAGCTTGATCGGCACGAGCTCGCCGACGAGGATCGCGGCGAGCAGGATCCACATCGCCGCCCCGCCGTGGCGGAGCAGGTCGTCCCCGCGCAGCGCGGCGAGCGCGAGAAGCAGCCCGAGGCCCGCCGTGATGACGGTCGTGACGTAGACGCGAGCTCGTACGCTCAGGATTCAGCACTCCCCATGGTGGGCGCCCCCGTTGGATGCGTGGTCCCGCCAAGCCCCCATCGGCATCCTCGCGGGCGCACTTGACCCCTGGGTCGGACTTTGCCGTCGGGCCGCGGCCGAGCCGGGGCGTAGAGTGCCGCCACGGATGGTCGAGGTCACGCACGAGGTTCGCCCGCCCTGGCCGTTCCGTCTTCCCGGCGGCGGCGCCGACGGTGTGCTGCGCCGCCGGCCCGGCGGCATCGAGCGTCTTCTGCACGTCGCGGGCGCGCCCGCCGTCGTCCGCGTCGGCCAGCCGGCACGCGACCGCGTCGTCCTCGTGGCCGGCGCCGACAGCGCCGACGTCGCCGAGGAGGCGCTGCGCCGGATGCGCTTCGCCCTCGGCGTCGACGACGACCTGCGGCCGTTCTACGACCGTTTCCGCGACGACCCGGCCATCGGGCGCTCAGTGCGCAAGCGGCCGTGGCTGCGGGTCAACCGCAGGCCCGACCCGTTCGAGGCGCTCGCGTGGGCGATCTGCCAGCAGCTCATCGAGGTCGAGCGGGCGGTCGCGATCCAGCGGCGGATCGTCTTGCACCTCGGGCGCCGCTGCGAGCGCACGGGGCTGCGCGACCTGCCCGCGGCGGAGACGCTGGCGCGCGTGGCGCCGGCGCTGCTGCAGTCCTTCGACCTCAGCGGAGGCCGCGCGCTGGCGATGCGCAAGGCGGCGCGGGAGGTCGCGACGGGTCGGGCCGATCTCGCCGGCCCGGACCACGAGCGCGGCTGGCGCCGCCTGCGCGCGATCCCGGGGATCGGATCGTGGACGGTGGAGATGCTGGCGCTGTACGGGCAAGGCCGCTACGACCAGGTGCCGGCCGGCGACCTCAACTTCCTGCGTGCGGTCGGGCGCAGGATGACCGGGAACCTCCGGGCGCGGGCCACAGAGGACGAGGTGCGCGCCTTCTTCGCGCCGTACGAGGGGTGGGCCGGCTTGGCCGGGTCGCACCTGATCGCGAAGGGCGTCTGGTAGTCCGCCGTTCGCGTGAGCGCCTTGTGGATGTCGGGATGCATGAGCATGTCCGACAGCCTGTCGCCGTCCGGCAGCGGCGGCGATGAATTCGGCCAAGACCGAAGGGAGGGCGAAGCCCGTGGTAACTGGGGCCGCCAGGCCTCACGCGCTCAGCGCGGCCGGCAGGTCCGCGAGAAGCGTGACGAGCGCGGTGCCGGTTTCGTTGAGCCCGTAGAACACGCGCCGCTGCACGCGGTGGCGCTCGAGCAGGCCGGCGCGCGACAGCACGTCGAGGTGCGCCGACACCGTGCTCGGGGCGTAGCTCAGTCGCGCCGCCAGCTCCGTCGTGGTCGACGGCCGGCTCAGCGCGCGCAGCACCGCCGCGCGGCCGTGGCCGAGCAGCAGCTCGAGCCGTTCGTCGTGGGCCGCG
>DATFRW010000356.1:0-5782 GCA_035262945.1 Solirubrobacteraceae bacterium | reverse complement strand
TTCGCGTGCGCGTCGTCGCAGAATCCGACCTTCCGCCGCGCGTCGCGCTCGACGACGACCTCCTCGTCCACGGCGAGAACCTCGACGTCCTGCCGCGCCTGCCGGACGGCGCCTTCGACCTCATCTACATCGACCCGCCGTTCAATACCGGCCGCGAGCAGCGGCGGCGCTCGATGCGCGTCGTCGCCGATCCGAACGGGGATCGCACGGGCTTCGCGGGCCGCCGCTACCGCACGCAGGAGGTCGGCTCGCCGGCCTACGCCGACGCCTATGAGGACTACGTCGCCTTCCTCGCACCGCGCCTCGATCACGCGCGGCGCCTGCTCGCGCCACACGGCACCCTCTACGTCCACCTCGATCCGCGCGAGAGCCACTACGTCAAGGTCCACCTCGACGCGCTCTTCGGGCGCGACTGCTTCCTCAACGAGCTGGTGTGGGCCTACGACTACGGCGGCAAGACGCGCCGGCGCTGGCCGCCCAAGCACGACACGATCCTCGTCTACGTGCGCGATCCCGCCCGTTACCACTTCGACGACGCCGAGGTCGAGCGCGTCCCGTATCTCGCGCCCTCGCTGGTCGGCCCGGAGAAGGCGGCGCGCGGCAAGCGCCTCACCGACACGTGGTTTCACACGATCGTGCCGACCGCCGGGCGCGAGAAGACCGGCTACCCGACGCAGAAGCCCGAGGGCGTCGTCAAACGGATCGTGGCCGCCTCGTCACGGCCCGACGGCTGGTGCCTGGACTTCTTCGCGGGCTCGGGAACGCTCGGCGCGGTGGCCCGGGCGCTGGGGCGGCGCTTCGTGCTCGTCGACAGCCACCCCGACGCGATCGACGTCGCGAGGCGGCGCCTCGCCGCCTGATCAGGCGACGTAGACGGGCGTGCCGACCGGCGAGCGCGCGTAGAGCGAGATCACGTCGGGGATCCGCATCCGCACGCAGCCGTGCGAGGCGTCGTGGCCGATGGTCCCGTACTCGCTGGGGTCGATGCCGTGAATCCCGGCGCCGCCGTTGAACGCCATCCAGCGGGCCTTGATCGGGTCGTCGGGGCCGGGCGGGATGACCTTGCCGGCGAGAGCGCCCGCCCACGGCGAGTTGGGCACGTACCAGGACGGGTTGGTCTGCTTCCACTGCACGTCGTAGAGCCCCTGCGGCGTCTCGAGACCCTGCATGCCGACGGCGATCGGGTACGTGCTGGCAGGCTTGAGGTGCTGGTAGAAGCGCAGGACGTGGTCGGCCCGGTCCACGATGATGTAGGCCGGGTACTTCGCCGCCAGCTTGTCGGTGGTGACCTTGGGCGCGACCTGCCTCGTCGGCGCGGCGATGTCGGCGGGCCGCGAGGTGAGCAGCAGCGCCGTGGCGACGTCGCGCCGCAAGGCGACCGCGTTGAGCGTGCGGCCCGTGTGCGATTGCTTGACCGTCAGGCCGGTCGCGCTCGGCTGCACCGAAGCATCGACCGGCGTGCGCGCGACCACGGCGCCGACGCGCTTGACCAGTCGCGGGACGACCCCGCGCGCGTAGTGGAGCTTCAGGAACACGTTCTCGTCGACGTGGTCACCGCGCAGCTCACGGGCGACGCGCTCGCCCAGCCACCCCTGGCGGCTATCGGCCAGGGCGCGATTGAGCGCGACGTCGACGTCGGCGGTCATGTGCGACTGCCGCGGGGACAGCGCGAACGTCTGCCCGGCGGCGTGCACGCGCAAGGTGCGGCGATGAGGCTCGACGGCCTGCGCCATCACCCGCTGGCGCGCCGCATCGACGGTCAGGCCGCCCACGTCGACGCCCCCGATCCGGACGCCCGGAGCAAGCCGATCCTGGCGCCCATGGTCGTACACGATCGCGGCGACCACGACTGCGCCCCCCAGTGCGAGCAGCACGAGAAGCGCGACGATCGTGCGTCGTCCACCCACAGCCCGACGCCCTCGGACCGCGACGTTCACCCCATCAGCTTGGCACAGCCGCACGCGGAACGGTGCCACTAACGTTGCGCGCCATGCTGAACGAGCGGCTGTTCGCACCGACCCACAGGGCGTCGGGTTGGCCCAGGCTTCCGGCGATCGCCGGCGACGCGATGATCGCGACGAGCCACGTGCTCGCCACGCGCGCGGGCGCGCGCGCGTTCGAAGCCGGCGGCAACGCGGTCGACGCCGCGCTCGCGGCCGCCGCGATGCTCACGGTCTGCGAGCCGCCGCACAACGGCGTCGGCGGCGACGGCTTCGCGCTGCTGTGGTGGGACCGCCGGTTGCATGGGCTCAACGGGTCGGGTCGCGCTCCCGCGGTGCTCGACGCGACGACCGTCGACCAGAGCGGGCCGCGCTCGGTCACCGTGCCGGGCGCGGTGCGGGCGTGGGCGGACCTGGCCGAGCGCTTCGGCCGCTTCGGCCTCGACCGGGCGCTCGCGCCGGCCATCGACGCGGCGAGCCGCGGCGTGGCGGCGACGGCGAGGATCGCCGAGCACTGGCGGCGAGCCGATCGGGCGCCGTGGCCGGCGCCGCGTCCCGGCGAGCGCTACACGCTCCCCGGCCTGGCGGACACGCTGCGGGCGATCGCCGAGCAGGGGCCCGCCGCGCTCTACGCCGGCCCCGTGGCGGCGGCGATCGCCGCGGGCACCTGGCTGTCCGAAGACGACCTCGCGGCCCACCGCTCCGAATGGGTGCAGCCGCTGCGCCGCGCCTATCGCGGCGTCGAGGTCTGCGAGCTGCCGCCGAACTCGCAGGGAGCGACGGCCCTCGTCGCGCTCGCGGTGGCGGATGGGCTCGACGACGGGCTGCACTTCGACATCGAGGCGGCGAAGGCCGCGCTCGACTGGGCGGCGCGCACGATCGGCGATGCGCCGGTCGAGCTCCCGGACGTCGACGCGCTGCGCGCCCGGATCCGTCCGGACGCCGCGCTCGACGCGCGCGTCTGGCCCGGCGCCGGCACCACCTATCTCTGCGCCGTCGACGAGGACCGCAACGCGATCTCCCTCATCCAGTCGCTCTTCGAGGGCTTCGGGTCCGGCGTCGTCGCGGGCGACACCGGCATCGCGCTGCAAAGCCGCGGCGCCGGCTTCACCGAGGAGGAGGGCCACCCCAACCAGCTCGCGCCCGGGCGGCGGCCGTTCCACACGCTCATGCCGGGACTCATGCTCGCCGACGGCGGGCTGCTCGGGCCGTTCGGCGTCATGGGCGCTGCGATGCAGGCCCAGGCGCACTTCCAGGTCGTGCGCCGTGTCGTCGACGACGGCCTCGACCCCCAGGCGGCGCTCGACGCCGCCCGCTTTCGCGCCATCGGCGGCCGGTCCGTCACGGTCGAGCCGGGGCTGGCGGGCGAGGCCGACGATCTGCGGGCCCGCGGCCACGACGTCACGGTCGCCGCGGTCCCGCACGCGTTCGGGGTGGGCCAGATGATCCTCGTCGAGGGCGAGGCGTTGGTGGGCGGCTCGGACGGGCGCGCCGACGGCCACGCCTCTGGGCTATGACCGAGCGGACCCTCACCGCGCGCGAGCTCAATCGTGCGCTGCTCGCGCGCCAGCTCCTGCTCGACCGCGCGCGGCTGCCGTTGCCGCGCGCGCTGGAGCGGGTTGCCGGGCTGCAGGCGCAGTACGCGCCGTCGATGTACATCGGGCTGTGGTCGCGGATCGCGGGCTTCAAGCGCGACAGGCTCACCCGCGCCCTCGAGCGCCGCGCCGTCGTGCAGGGCACGCTCATGCGCTCGACGATCCACCTCGTGTCCGCGGGCGACTACTGGCCGCTGGCGCTCGCCGTCCGCGACGGCCGCCGCGACTGGTGGGTGCGCACGCGGCGCGACGGGCCGACGGCGCGCGAGCTCAGCGCCGCGGCGCGCAAGCTGCGTGCCCGCCTGCGCGAAGGCCCGGCGCGACGCGGCGAGATCGAGCGGCTCATCGACAAGCGCCTTGCCGGCGGCGTCGGCCTGTGGCTCGAGCTCGTGCGCGTGCCGCCATCGGGCACGTGGGAGCGCCGCCGCGCCGACCTCTACGCGGCGGCGGAGGATTGCCTCGGGCCGCCGGAGGTCGACCACGATGACGCGGTCGATCGCCTCGTCCGCCGCTACCTCGCGGGCTTCGGCCCCGCCTCCCGGACCGAGGTCGCCAACTGGGCGGGCGTGGGCGTGCGCGACCTCGAGCCGGCCTTCGAGCGGCTCACGCTGCGTCATCTGCGCACCGAGGACGGCGACGAACTGCTCGACCTGCCGCGCGCGCCGCTGCCCGATCCCGACACGCCGGCGCCGGTGCGGCTGCTGCCGACATGGGACGCGACGCTGCTCGCCCACGCGCGTCGTGCGCAGATCCTGCCCGAGCGCCACCGCGACCGCGTCTTCAACACCCGCACGCCGCAGTCCGTCCCGACCTTCCTCGTCGACGGCGCCGTCGCCGGCGCGTGGCGCATGCAGGACGGCCGTTTCGTGGCAGAGCCCTTCGAGCGCCTCGACGGGGCAACGCAGCGCGCGCTGCGCGAGGAGGGCGAGCGGCTGGAGGCGTTCGTCGCCTAGGCGCTCGCCGCGTGCACGGCCAGCACCGCGTCGATCGTGTCCGCCTCGGCGGCCGACTTGTCCGGGCGGTGGCGCAGCACGCGCGCGAAGCGCAGCGCGACACCGCCCGGGTAGCGCGGGCTGGTCTGGACGCCGTCGAACGCGATCTCGACGACCAGCTCGGGGCGCACGTAGACCGTCCAATCGTCGCGGGCCGCCTCGAGTGACAGGAGGCGCTCGGTCTGCCAGGTGAGCATCGCGTCGGTCAGCCCCTTGAACGTCTTGCCGAGCATGACGAACCCGCCGCCCGCCGGATCGCGGGCGCCGAGGTGCAGGTTGCTCAGCCAGCCGCGCCGGCGGCCGTGGCCCCATTCGGCGGCGAGGACCACGAGGTCGAGCGTGTGGCGCGGCTTGACCTTCAGCCAGCCGGCGCCACGGCGGCCGGCGGCGTAGGGCGCGTCGAGGTCCTTGACGAGCACACCCTCGTGGCCCGCGGCCAGGGCGGCGTCGAGGAACGCCTGCGCGGCGGGCGCGTCGGCGACGACCGCGCGCGGCACGATGCTCGTGCCGGGCACGAGGTCGGCCAGTGCGGTGGCGCGCTCGGCGCCCGGCCGGTCGATGAGGTCGTCGCCCTCGACGTGGAGCAGGTCGAAGAACAGCGGGGTCAGCGGCACCGAGCCGTCCGCGCGGCGGGTGCCGAAGCGGCTCGCCGTGACCTGGAACGGGTGCGGCCGGCCGTCGGGCCGCAGCGCGATCGCCTCGCCGTCGAGCACGAGCTCGCGGGCCGGCAGCGCGAGCACCGCCTCGACGACCTCCGGGACGCGTGCGGTGATGTCGTCGAGGCTGCGGGTGAACGCGCGCACCTCGTCGCCGCTGCGGTGCACCTGCAGGCGCGCGCCGTCGAGCTTGTATTCGACCGCCGCCCGGCCCGTCCGTGCGAGCGCGGCGTCGATGTCGTCGCCGGGCGCGGCGAGCATCGGCTGAATGGCGCGGCCGACCTGCAGGCCGATGGCCGCAAGGCCCGCGGCTCCCTCGCTCACCGCGATCTCCGCGACCGCGCCGAGGTCGCCGCGCAGCATGTGCGCCCGGCGCACCGCGTCGCGCGGGACCTCCGCGGCGCGCGCGACGGCGTCGACCATGACGCCCGCCTGCGCGCCCTGGCGCAGCTCGCCGGTGATCAGCCTGCGCAGGAACTGCTGCTCGGGCTCGGTCGCGGCGGCGAACAGCGCGGCGAGCGCCTCGCGGCGCGCGGCCTGCGAGCCGGGACCCGCGAAGGCGCCGATGCGCTCGCAGGCCGCGTCGATGTCGCCGACGG
>DATFRW010000355.1:0-8974 GCA_035262945.1 Solirubrobacteraceae bacterium | reverse complement strand
CCTGCGCGTCCAGCTCCCCGAGCTCGACCGGTGGGCCGCCCATCGCCGCGACGTCGGCGAGTGGTACGCGCAGTCAGGCCTCGACGAGGTCGCGGGGCTGCCGAAGCCGGTCGACGGGGCGCAGCCCGCGTGGCACCTCTACGTCGTACGCCACGACCGTCCCGACGAGTTGAAGGCGGCACTCGCAGGGGACGGGATCGAGTCGAGCGGCTACTACCGCCTGCCGGTCCACCGCCAGGCCGCGATGGCGGAGTGGGGCGCGGGCGTCGAGCTGCCGTTCACCGACGAGCTCGCGCGCACCCATCTCGCCCTGCCGATCTCGGCCGCGCTGCGGCGCGAGCAGGTCGACGAGGTGGTCGCCGCCGTGCGCGATGCGAATCTGGGTTGACCTCACCAACAGCCCGCACGTCCTCGTGCTGCGGCCGATCATCGATGTGCTCAAGGCGCGCGGCGCGGAGGTCCGCGTCACCGCGCGCGACTTCGCGCAGACGGTCCAGCTCGCCGAGCGGCTGGGCGTCGAGCACGAGGTGATCGGCCGCCACCGCGGCGGCCGGGTGGCCGCGAAGGCGGTCGGCCTGCTCGACCGGTCGGCTGCGCTCGTGCGCTGGGCGCGGCGCGCGGGCCCGTTCGATCTCGCGTTCGGGCACGGCTCCAACGACGTCACCGTCGCGGCCCGCGTGCTGCGGATCCCCTGCGCGACGATGTTCGACTACGAGTGGGCGACCGTGCAGCACAACGTCAACTGCCGGCTTGCCCAGGCGGTCGTCGTGCCCGACGCGATCCCGCCCGAGCGGCTCTACCGCTACGGCGCGCGGGGCAAGCTCCAGCGTTATCCCGGGCTGAAGGAGGAGTACTACCTCGCCGACTTCGAGCCCGACATCGCCGTCCTCGGCGAGCTCGCGCTCGACCAGGCGCAGCCGATCGCGGTGGTCCGCACGCCGCCGTCGGTATCGCTCTACCACCGCTTCGAGAACGACCTCTTCGCCACCGTGCTCGACCGCCTGCGCGGCACGCAGACCGTCGTGCTGCCGCGGGTCGCCGAGCAGCGCGCGCAGCTCGACGGCTTCATCGTCCCCGAGCGCGCGATCGACGCGCAGTCGCTCGTCGCGTTCGCCGACCTCGTCATCAGCGCCGGCGGGACCATGAACCGCGAGGCGGTCGCGCTGGGGACGCCGGTCTGGACGACGTTCGAAGGGCGCCTGGGCGCGGTCGACGAGAAGCTCATCGCCGAAGGAAGGCTCCGGCGGTTGGAGCGCCCCGAGCAGCTCGAGCTGACCAAGCGCGACGCGGTCGTGCAGGAGCGCGTCCGCCGCGATCCGGCCGTCCTGGCCGAGCTGCTCAGCGCGCCGCTGCGAGCGAAGCGCTGAGGTCCCACTTGGCGCGGAAGGCGGCGTCGGCGGTCGCCCACGCCTCGGCGTCGCCGAAGCCGCCCTTCGTGTGGTGAAAGAGCGAGAGCGGCGCGACGACGACGCGGCGCCCGGCCGCGCGCGCCTGGAAGCAGAGGTCGACGTCGTAGGCGTGAAAGCCGGTGAACGTGCTCGTGTCGCAGCGCAGGGTGCGGACCGCCCACGGCGAGAGCGCGAGCAGCAGGCCGTCGACCGCGTCGACTTCCGGGTCCTCGAAGCCGCCGTCGACGACGCCGCGCGTCTCGTGGGCGCGGCCCGCGATCGTGCCCTCCCACCAGGCGAGCCCGGCGACGCGGCGCGCGCCGACGGCGCCGACCACTGCGACGGCCGGATCGGCGAGGGCCGCGCGCAGCCGGTCGCAGAACGCCGGATCGAGCAGCTCGACGTCCTCGTGGAGGAGCACGAGCGCCTCGAGCTCCGGGTAGGTCGCGAAGTGATCGAGCGCCTCGTTGTAGGCCTCGTGCAGCGAGCTTTCGGTGCCGAGCTCGGCGAGGACGGAGTCCTCCTCCATCGCCAGCCGCAGCCCCGGGGCGGCGCAGGAGGTGAACTTCGGGGGCGAAGCGACGCACACGGCAAAGGCGATCATCGCCCGGGTAATCGGCTGCGGCGCCCCGAACTCAATCCCGCGGCGCCCGCGGCCGACTACCTGACCGATGCCCCGCGCGTCTCGGGGCGTCTCCGCGCCGAGGTGGCCGAGCCGTCTGCCGGGGCCGGCGGCCAGCACGACGACGTCGAGCGCAACCGTACGCGTGTAGGGGGTTGGGGCACGGCCTTCCGGGTGATCGGTCGCCGTGAAGGGCGCTTGAGGACGGCGTAAAGGCGCCTGGGGCGCGGCTATCATGCCGACCCGATGCGCCGACGTCTGCGCTCGGCGGCGTTCCCCCTCCATCGCCACTCCCTTCCGCAGCTGGCGATCGACGGTGCCCTGGTCGCCGCCGCCTACTACCTGAGCTACCGCCTGCGGTTCGACGCCGGGCGCATGCCCGAGCGCTTCGACGACCTGTTCGACGCCACCATCGTCTTCGTGGTGGTGGCGGCGCTCGTCGTCTTCACGGTCTTCCGGCTCGAGCTCAAGCAGTGGCGCTACACGAGCACGCGCGACTACATCGGCATCGTCGAGGCGGTCCTGGTCAACACGCTGGCGCTGGTCGGCTTCGTGGCGGTCACGCACCCGGTGACGGTGCGGTCGGGAGCGGGCGACGTGACGATCTCCGTCCCCACCGGCGTGCTGGCGCTGTTCTTCCTGCTCACGCTGGTGTTCGTCGGCGGCGCGCGCTTCATCGCGCGCATCGTGTACGAGCGGCCGCTGCGCGGCTTCCGCGCCCGCGGCGACGCGCGCCGCGTGCTCATCGTCGGTGCCGGCGAGGGCGGGCGGCTCGTCCTGCGCGAGGTCCTACGCAACCCGCAACTCGGCCTCGCGCCCGTCGGCTTCGTCGACGACGACCCGCTCAAGCGCGGCATCCGCGTCGACGGCGTGAAGGTGCTCGGCCCGACCGACCAGCTCGCGCGCATCCTCGACGAGTCCGAGCCCGACGAGATCACGATCGCGATCCCGTCCGCGCCGGGCACGCTGCGGGCGCGCGTCGTCCGCGCGGCGCGCCAGCGCGGGATCCCCGTACGCACGCTGCCGACGGTGTTCGAGTTGCTGCAGTCGGGCTCCGGCCAGGTGGTGCGCCAGGTCCGCGAGGTGCAGGTCGAAGACATCCTCGGCCGCGAGCCGGTGCGGATGGAGCTCGATCGCGTCGGCGCCTATCTCGGCGGCGAGATCGTCATGGTCACCGGCGCGGGTGGCTCGATCGGCTCCGAGCTCTGCCGCCAGATCTCGCGGGTGGCGGCGCGGCGGCTCGTGCTCGTCGACCACTCGGAGGAGAACCTCTTCCGCATCCAGCGCGAACTCGAGGACGACCGCCACGTCCATCCCTCGACGCTCGCCCCGGTGCTCGCCGACTGCAAGGAGGGCGAGCGGATGCGCGAGGTGCTCGCCGAGCACCGGCCCGGCGTCGTCTTCCATGCGGCCGCTTACAAGCACGTCGGGCTCATGGAGCTCAACCCGGTCGAGGCGGTGCGCAACAACGCGCTCGCGACGCGGCTCGTCGCGCGGGTCGCCGGCGAGGTCGGCGTCAAGCGCTTCGTCCTCGTCTCGACCGACAAGGCGGTGCGGCCCGCGACGGTGATGGGCGCCTCCAAGGCGCTGGCCGAGTTCGCCGTCGAGGCGGCCCAGCAGCGCTGGCCGGAGACGAAGTTCGCCACCGTACGGTTCGGCAACGTCCTCGGCTCCTCGGGCTCCGTGGTGCCGATCTTCCGCCGCCAGATCGCGCTCGGCGGTCCGGTCACGGTCACCGACGAGCGCATGACCCGCTACTTCATGACGATCCCGGAGGCGGTGCAGCTCATCATCCGCGCCGCGTCGCTCGGGAGCGGAGGCGAGCTGTTCGTGCTCGAGATGGGCGAGCCCGTCTCGATCATCCAGCTCGCGCGCGACATGATCGAGCTGTCGGGGCTCAGCCCCGACGGCGACATCGCCATCGAGATCGTCGGGCGCCGGCCGGGCGAGAAACTCCACGAGGAGCTGTTCAACCCCTTCGAGCGCCCCAAACCGACCCCCGCCGACAAGATCACCCTCGCCCGCCGCGAGCCGCTGGATCCCCCGACCGCAGAGGCGATGTTCGACGAGATCTCGCTGCTCGTTCTCGAGGGTGACGCTGCCGGTCTGGCGGCCAAGGTCGGCGAGCTCTCAGCCACCCGTCCGGACGCGCAGGAGACGGGTGAGGCGCCTGCCGTACGGATCGTCCCCTAGCATCAGTCGCTTCATGACGGCACTTGTCGCCGCCTTTTCTCTGCAGGACAAGATCGAGCAGTACGGCGCGTACGCGGGAATCGCGGCCGTGTTCGGCCTCGGCATCCTGTCACTGCTGTACTTCGCGCAGGCGCGCGAAGTAAAACGCCTGCGCGATTGGGCGGGTCGCGCGCCCGAGCGCGCCGCCGAACTCGAGGCGCGCGTGCAGGCCGATGCCCAGCGCCGCGCCGCCGCGACCCAGCAGCCGCGCCCGGCCGCGCCGGTCACGCCCGCCGCCCAGCAGGGCGCGGCCGCGCCCGCCGCCGCCCCGGGCGTTGCCGCCCCGGCCACTGCGGCCGCCGCCGCGGCGGGAGCGACCGCGGTCGCGAAGCCGGCGACCGGGGCCCCGCAGAACGGCACGGGGAGCAGCACGGCGGTCCCGCCGCCGGTGAAGCCCGGCCAGCCCGGCCAGCCCCAGGAGACCAAGCCGGGGAACGGCGACGGCAAGCCTGCCGAGGCGAAGCCCGGGGACGGTGCGCCTGGCGCTCCGGCGGGTCAGCCCCCCGCGCCCGGCCAGCCCGCCGCGAAACCCGGCACGCCCGCCCAGCCCGGCACACCCGGCGCACCCGCGCAGCCCGCCGCTCCCGCCGCGCCGGCCGCCAAGCCTCCAACGCCCGCCGGCCAACCCGGCCCGGTCGCCGTCCCCGCGGCCACGGCCGCCGCGGCCGCGCGCCCGGCACAGCCCGCCGCCCCCCTGCGCGCGGAAACGCCGTCGGCCTCCCTGCCGCCGCGCTCGCCGATGAACGCGGTGCTCGGCACCGACAGCGCCCGCTCGAAGGGGCGCATCGCCGCGATCGTCGGCGGCGTGCTCGGCCTTGCGGCGATCGCCGCCGCCGCCGTCCTGCTCTTCACCGGCGGTGGGAGCGACAACAACCCGCCCGCGCCGAACAACGTCGCCCAGCCCGGGGCCACCACGGCCACGAGCGCCAACAAGGGGACCCCATCCCAGCCAGCGCGCCTCAATCGCAAGTCGTACCCGCTCGCTGTCCTGAACGGCACGACCGTCACCGGCTTGGCCCGCGGCGCCGCCGACAAGCTCACCGCGCGCGGCTACAACGAACCCAACGTGGTGACCAACGACACCACGAACCAGCAGCGCGCCACGACCGAGATCTACTTCGAGCCCAAGGCGCGCGCGGCCGCGCTGGACGTGGCGAAGATCCTCGGCGTGAAGACGGCCAGCGTGAAGCCCATGGACGCCAACGCCCGAGCGCTGGCAGACCGCGCGACCGTCGCCGTCTTCGTCGGGGCCGACAAGGCGCAGTAGTCACCGTGATCCACCTGGCCCGCCACGGGCAGACGGCCTACAACCACGAAGGCCGCTTCCAGGGCCACCTCGCGGTCCCGCTCGACGCCACCGGCCGGGAGCAGGCGGCCGCGCTGGCCGAGGCGGCGGCGCAGGTCGCACTCGTCTCCCTGTGGTGCAGCCCGCTGCGACGGGCGCGCGAGACCGCCGACATCGTCGCCGCGCGCATCGGCCTCGAGCCCCAGGAGGACGCGCGCTTCGCGGAGACCGAGACCGGCGACTGGACGGGTCGTTCCTTCGCCGACGTCAGCGCGGAGGACCCCGAGGGGTTCGCCCGCTTCGAGCGCTCGGACCCGACCTTCCGCTACCCCGGCGGCGAGTCGTTCGGCGAGCAGTCCGACCGCGTGCAGGCGGCGCTGGCCGATCTGCGCGCCCGGCCCGACCAGCTGCCGGTGCTCGTCGTGTGCCATCGCGGCGTCATCCGGCTCGCGCTGGCCGCGCTGGGCAATACCGGCGCCGGCGCACAGCGGATCGCCAACGCGTCGATCGTCACCCTGCCCGAGCCGGGGAGCGCATGAACCGGCTCGCCGCGGGCGTCTTCGCCGCGCTGGTGATCGCCACGTTCGGCGCCTTCTTCGTCGCGCAACGCCTGAAGAACGCCCCGTCGATCGTCCAGCAGTTCACGCGCACGCCGTTCTTCTCGCCCAACCAGGACGGCCGCTACGACCGCGCGTACGTCAGCTTCAAGCTCAAGCGCGCCGACGACGTCACCGTCTCGGTCGTCGATCACGAGGGCGACGAGGTGCGGATCCTGGCCGACGACCGCAGCATCCCGGCCTACACGCCGACGCGCTTCGCCTGGGACGGCCGGACCGACGACGGCGGGCGGGCGCCCGACGGGTCGTACCGCATCCGCGTCTCGCTGCGGCGCGAGGGGCGCAGCGTGACCCTGCCGCTCACCATCCGCCTCGACACGACGCCGCCGCGCCCGCTGGTGACCGCCATCGGCCCGGTCAAGGGCCCGGGGCCGGAGCTTCTGCCCAACCCCGACGGGTCCGCCGCCGAGGTCCACTTCCGCACCCCCGCGCTGCGTCCCGGCTGCCGCGAGAAGCCCAACGCCCTTGGCTGCAAGGCCGTGATCCGCGTGTTCAAGACGAGCCCGGGCCCGATGCGGCTCGTGCTCGAGGACACCTCGCAGCCGGCGGACGTCAAGGTGTGGCGCTGGGACGGGCGCACCCGCACCGGGCGCCCGGTGTCGCCCGGGACCTACCTGGTCTCGATCGAGACCCGCGACCAGGCGGGCAACCGCGGGGTCTCGCCGGCGCTCAACCGGCGCGGCCTGCCGATCGCGCCCTACGGCGCGAAGCTGCCCGGCCACGGCGGGATCAGGGTCAGCTACCTCTCGGCGCAGCCGCCGCCGACGCCGGTGCAGGCGGGCGAGCCGGCGGAGTTCCTCATCGACTCGCGCCAGCAGCCCTACTCGTGGACGGTGCGCCGCGTCGGCTCAAACCAGATCGCCAAGCGCGGGCACAAGACCAAGCCGAAGCTGCGCATCTACGCGCCGGGCGATCAGTCCGGCGTCTACCTGCTGCAGGTCCGCACCGCGACGCGCTCGACGACGGTGCCGTTCGCCGTGCAGGGCCGCGAGAAGCGCTCGGTGCTCGTCGTGCTGCCGGTCATGACCTGGCAGGGCCGCAACCCGATCGACGACGACGGCGACGGCCTGCCCAACCTGCTCGACCGCGGCGTCGGCGCCAAGCTCTTCCGGGTCTACGCGGGCGACGGGCTCCCGGCCGACTTCGCTACCCGCGACGCGCCGCTGCTCACCTGGCTTGACCGCAACCGCCACCGCTTCGACGTGACCACCGACGTCGCGCTCGCCCAGGGCAAGGGACCGCGTCTCGAGGGTCACAAGGGCGTCATCCTGCCCTCCGACGTGCGCTGGCTTCCACGAGCCGTTCAGTTGCGCCTGCGCCGCTTCGTCCGCAACGGCGGCAGCGTGGCGTCGTTCGGCGTCGACTCGCTGCGCCGGCAGGTGTCGCTGTCGCGGCGCGGCCGCATGATCGACCCGACGCCGCCCGCGAGCACCGACCTCTTCGGCGCGACGTTGCGGCCGCTGCAGGCGCTTCCGGCGGCGACGAACCTCGTCGAGGCCGGCGACGACCTCGAGTTCTTCGCCGGCACCACCGGCTCCTTCGGGCCGTTCCGCGACGTCCAGGAGGCGACGCTCGGCACCGAGGCGGTCGCCAGCGCGATCACGGAGGAGCCGCAGACGGGGCGGCCGGTGATCGCGGTCTCGCGGCTCGGCAAGGGCTACGTGTACCGCTTCCCGCTGCCCGAGCTGCCGGGGATGCTCGTGAGCGGCAACGTGCAGCTCAACGCCCTCATGCAGAGGACATGGACGCTCCTGTCCCACTGATCATCGCCGCTCTGCTGGCCGCCGGCGCCCTGGTGGCGCCCTCGCCGCGTGCGCGCGCGGCGGCGATGCTCGGCGCGCTGGTCCTCGCCCCGATCATCCTCGGCTTCCACATCGCGAGCTCGGACCAGCTCGATCCGCTGCGCCGACACCCCGCGCTGGCGGCCGCGGGCGGGGTCGTGGCGGCGATCGCGGTCGCGGTGCTGGCGGTCGTCTTCGCGAAGCGCCCGGCATGGCTGCCGATCGCGGCCGCCGCGACGCTGCCGTTCCGCGTGCCGATCTCGTCGGGCGGCTCGACCGCCAACCTGCTCGTGCCGCTCTACCTCGTGGTCGCGGCGGGCACGCTGGCCTACGCCATTCCGCGCCTGCTCGGAGAGGAGCCGCCGGAGCGCGGGCGGCGCCCCGGCCTGCTCGAGTGGGCGCTCGCGATCTACCTCGCCCTCTACGCCGTGCAGGCGAGCTACTCCGACGACTTCGGGCGCGCCCTCGAGAACGTCGTGTTCTTCTACGTGCCGTTCGCGCTGCTCTTCGCGCTGATCGCGCGCGTCCCGTGGACCCAGCGGCTGGCGCGTGTGTGCCTCGGCGTGCTGCTCGTGCTCGCGCTGGCACTCGTCGGGGTCGGCTTCGTCGAGTACGCGACCCGCCACCTGTTCCTCAACCCGAAGGTCATCGCCTCCAACCAGCTCGAGGACTACTTCCGGGTCAACTCGCTCTTCTTCGACCCGAACATCTACGGGCGCTTCTTGGCCATCGTGATGCTGCTGCTGTCGGCGTGGCTTTTGTGGGCGCGGCGCCAGCGCGACGTCATCGTCGGCGCGCTCCTGCTGCTGGTGCTGTGGGGCGGCCTGGTGCTGACGTTCTCGCAATCGAGCTTCACCGCGCTGCTCGTCGGGCTCGCGGTACTCGGCGCGATGCGCTGGAGCGTGCGCTGGGCGCTGATCCTGTCCGGGGCGGCGCTCGTGGTAGCCGTGGCGTTCGTGGCGATCGCACCGAGCGCGGTGCATCTCGAGCTGGGCAACTCGAAGTCGGCCGACAAGGCGACGAGCGGCCGCTACGACCTCATCAAGGGC
>DATFRW010000354.1:0-7972 GCA_035262945.1 Solirubrobacteraceae bacterium | reverse complement strand
GGGTGGCGAGCGTCGCCAGCGCGTGGCCGAGCCCGTGCTCGGCGAGGCCGGCCGGATGCAGGCCGCGGACGAGCTCGCGCAGCTCGTCGCCGGCGAGCGCGGCCTGCTCGCGCGCCTGCTCGAGCAGTGCGCTCGCACCGTCGGGATCTTCGTTCAGCCGCCGCTCCGCGAGCGAGAGCATGTGCCCGAGCGAGACGAGCCGCTGCTGGGCGCCGTCATGGAGGTTGCGCCCGATGCGCCGGCGCTCCTCGTCGGCCGCCTCGACGATCCGCACGCGCGACGCGGCGAGCTCCGCCTCGTGCGCGCGCAGGACCGCCTCGTGCCGGCGGCGCTCGATCTCCGCCGCGGCACGTGCGCTGAAGATCGCCATCGCGGCGCGCTCGTCGGTCGTCGGGTCGAGACGGCGCGTGGACTGCACGCCGATGTAGCCGAGCTGCTCGCCATTGCTGTCGCGCATGGCGACCGCGAGGTAGCCGTCGAGCCCGTGGCGAACGCTGAACCTGTCGCGCGGGAAGCGCGCGCACACCCCCTCCGGGATGCTCACCATGTCGTCCCGCGTGATCAGCTCGCACGGCGTGCCCGCGATGTCGTACTCGCTGCCTTCCCGCAGGTCCTCGGCCGGGTGGGACGTGGCGAGCACGCGGCCGCGACTCAACGGATCGCCGATGAGCTCGGCAACGAACGCGAATTCGGCATCGAACGCCTCGGCGAGGTGACGGGTCAGCGAGCGGAAGAACGCCTCGCCCGTCGCCCCCGCCGTCCCGGCGGCGACCGCGCGCAAGAGGTCGCGGCCGCCGCCGGGCGCATGGGCGGAATATCGGACCGGCGCGCTCACCACAGCGATGCTACCGCCAGCGTTTCACTGCATTTCCGGCGCGAGCCTCGGCACGGCGCGATCCAGCCACCGCGGCATCCACCAGTTCGCCCGCCCCATGAGCTGCATGACCGCGGGCACGAGGACCATCCGGATGATCGTCGCGTCGACGAACACCGCCGTGGCCATCCCGATCCCCATCAGCTTCAGGAAGATCTCGTCGCTGGTGACGAAGGCCAGGAAGACGACGACCATGATCGCCGCGGCGGCCGTGATCACGCGGGCGGTCTTGGCCAGCCCGTCGGACACGGCGCGCGTCGTGCTCCCGTGGCGCAGGTACTCCTCGCGCACGCGTGAGAGCAGGAACACCTCGTAGTCCATGGACAGGCCGAAGAGGATCGCGAACATCATCACCGGGATGAACGGCGCCACCGGGGTGGCGCGGTCGATGCCCAGCAGCTCCGCGCCGAACCAGCCGCCGCCGGCGAACAGCGCGATGACGCCGTAGGCCGCGGCCACCGAGAGCACGTTCATCACTCCGGCCTTCAGCGCGATCAACGGCGAGCGGAACGCGCTGAGCAGCAGCAGGAACGAGAGCCCGACGACCCCGGCGATGAACAGCGGCAACCGCCGCGAGACGAGGTCGCTCTGGTCGACGAACGCCGCCGTCGTCCCGCCCACCGAGACGGTGGCGCCGGTGCCGGAGAGCGTGCTGGGGAGGACGTCGGAGCGCAGCCGCCTGACCAGCGCGGTCGTCCGCGCGTCCTGCGGCGAGCTCCGGGGGGCGACCGTGATGACCGCGGCGCGCCCGTCCGGGCTCGGCCGCGCCGGCGAGACGAACGCGACGTCGCGGTCGGCGCGGGCGGCGCGCTCCAGCCGGTCGAGCACCTGGGGGCTCGTGCCGCGCGGCAGCTCGGCGACGAGCAGCAGCGGACCGTTCGCGCCGGGGCCGAAGCCCTCGGCGACGAGGTCGTAGGCGGTCCGCGTCGGCGTGCCGGCCTTGTCGTTGCCCTCGTCTGGGAACCCGAGGCGCAGGCCGAGCACGGGCGCGGCCAGTGCGAGCACGATCGCCGAGCCGGCGATCGCCGCGGTCCACGGGCGACGCTGGATCGCCATGCTCCAGCGGGTCGCGGGCGTCGGCCGGTCGCTGTGCAGCGCACGCCCGAGCCCGGGGATCCGCCACTTGTTCACGCGCGGGCCCGCGAAGCTCAGCAGCGCCGGGAGCAGGGTGACCGCGGCGATCATCACGGTGAGCACCGCGAGGCTGGCGCTGAGGGCGACGCCGCGCAGGTAGCTGACGTCCATGAGGAACAGGCCGAGCACCGAGATGAGCACGGTGGTGCCGGCGATGAGCACGCTGCGCCCGGCCGTGCCGACCGCCTCGACGATCGCGCCGCCGACGTCAGTCCCCCCGTTGAGCGTGGCGCGGAAGCGCGTGAGGACCAGCAGGGCGTAGTCGATGCCGACGCCGATGCCGAGCAGTCCTGCCACCGCCGGCGCGAAGTCGGGGACGTCCATGACCGCGGCGAGCACGCCGATGAGCGACGCCGAGATGCCGAGGCCGAACAGCGCGACCGCCAGCGGAAGGCCGGCCGCCACGACCGATCCGAAGGCGATGAGCAGCACGATCGCGGCCGCGAAGAGGCCGACGCCCTCGGGGCTGCCGCCGCCCTCGGCGTTGCGGATCGTGAAGCCGCCGAGCGCGATGGTCAGCCCGCCGCCGCTGGCCTGCTTGGCGAGGTCGATCATCGTCTTGCCGGTCGAGTTCGGGATGTCGACCGGGCGGCGGTCGAGCTCGAGGTCCTGCGTCGCGATGCGGCCGTCGCGCGAGACGCGCACGGCGTCGGCGCCGGCGATGCCCTCCAGGCGCTCGGCCTGGCGGACGAAGCGATCCACGCGGGCGCGGATCGCCGGCGACTGCGCGCCGCGATCGGCCTTCCACACGACGGTGACGTTGTCGGCGGCGCGGCCCGCGAAGCGCTCCTTGAGCACGGTCTCCGCGCGCGCGGACTGCGAGCCCTTGGTGGAGAAATCGGCGTTGAAGTCGCCCTTGAGGAGCGGGGAAAGGGCGATGACGCCCGCCAGCGCGACCACCCAGGCGAGGAGGACGCGCCCGCGGCGGCGGTGCATCAGGGCGCCGAGGCGGCCGAGCCGGCCATGGTCGTGGCCGCTCATGCCGCCATCTCCCGCGCCTTGGCGCTGAACGTCGGCGTGCCGGCCATCTTGCCGCCGTCGATGACGACCGTCGTGCCGGTGACGAACGACGACTCCCGGGAGCACAGCCAGACGACCGCGTCGGCGACCTCGCCGGGATGGCCGATCCGGCGCATCGGCATCGCGTCGGCGGCCATCCGCTGGTACTTCTCGCCGGCGCGCTCGAGGTGGTGGGTGAGGATCGGGCCGGGCGCGACGGCGTTGACCCGGATCCCGCGCTCGGCGTAGTCGAGCGCGGCGACCTTCGTCAGGCCGATCAGGCCGTGCTTCGTGGCCGAGTAGCCGGCGAGGTTCGCGACGCCCTCGAGCCCGGCGGTCGAGGAGATATTGACGATCGCGCCGCGGACCGGCCCGTCGTTCTCGAGCATCGCGGCGATCTCGTACTTGAGCGCGAGAAAGCCGCCGAGCAGGTTCGTGTTGACCGACCGCTCGAAGTCCTCGAGCGCGAGCTCGGCGAGCGGCGTTGGCGGGGCGCCTCCCGCGGCGTTGTTGCACGCGACGTCGACGCGGCCGAACTCGTCGACCGCGACGCTCACGGTCGCGCGGACGTCGGCCTCGGAGGTCACGTCGGTGCGCACGGCGATGGCGTGGCCGCCGGTGCGCTCGATGTCGTCGGCGACGGCGTGGAGGGCCTGCTCGTCGCGGGCGGCGAGCACGACGCCCGCGCCCGCGGCGGCGTAGGCGCGCGCGATCTCGGCACCGATGCCGCGGCTGGCGCCCATGACCAACGCGACCTTCCCGTCGAGTGGTGAAGTGGCTTGGCTCATGCCGGCGATGCTCCGCCCCGCAGGCCGCGCTGTCGTCGGGCGTGCGGCGGCTTCGCGCGTACGCAGGCGTGCGTAGCGGCGGCGGCCCGCCTACGCCACGCCGCGGCCCGGCGTCACGAGCCCGGCCTCGTAGGCGAAGACGACGAGCTGCGCGCGGTCGCGCGCGCCCAGCTTGAGCATCGCGCGCGAGACGTGGGTGCGCGCCGTCGCCGGGCTGATGACGAGCCGCTCGGCGATCTCGCCGTTCGAGAGCCCGGTGCCGACGAGCGCGACGATCTCGGCCTCGCGCTCGGTGAGCTCGTCGAGCCCGCTGATCGCGGGGGCGCTCGGCGCCGCGCTCGACGCGAACGTCTCGACGACGCGCCGCGTGACCGACGGCGCGAGCAGCGCGTCGCCCGCGGAGACCACGCGGACCGCCTGGACGATGTCGCCGGGCTCGGCCTCCTTGAGCAGGAAGCCCGCGGCGCCCGCGCGCAGCGCCTCGAAGACGTACTCGTCGATCTCGAACGTCGTCAGCACCACGACCTTCACGCCGGACAGGTCGGGATCGGTCACGATCCTCCGCGTCGCCTCCAGGCCGTCCGTGCCGGGCATGCGGATGTCCATGAGCACGACGTCGGGGCGCTCCTTGCGGACGAGCCCGATCGCGGCCTCGCCGTCGCCCGCCTCGCCGACGACCTCGAGGTCGTCCTCCGCGTCCAGCAGGGCGCGCAGGCCCGCGCGCAGCAGCGACTGGTCGTCGACCAGCACGACGCGGGTCACCGTGGCACCACCGGCAGCGACGCCCAGACGCGGAAGCCGCCGCCCGGCGCCCCGCCGGCCTCGAGCCGGCCGCCGACGGCGGCCGCGCGCTCGCGCATGCCGATCAGCCCGCCGCCCGGCGTGAGGGCGGATGCGCCGACGCCGTCGTCGCGCACCTCGATCTCGACGACGCCGTCATGGCGCGCCACGCGCACCCGCGCGGCGGCGCCCGCGCCCGCGTGGCGCGCGACGTTCGTCAGCGCCTCCTGCACGATGCGATAGCCAGCGGCGCCAACCACCTCGGGTACCGGACCACCACCGTTCGGGTCCGCTTCGAGCGCGACGTCCATGCCCGCGTCGCGCAGGCCGTCGACCAGCCGCGGCAGGGCGTCGAGGTCGGGCGCGGGCGCGCGCTCGGCCTCGCCGTCGGCGCGCAGGACGCCGAGCAGCGCGCTGAGCTCCGCCAGCGACTCGCGCGAGATCTTCCGGATGGCCTGAAGCGCGGAGCGCACCTCGTCGGGGTCGCGCTCGGCGACCCGGTCGGCGACGCCGGCGCGCAGCGTGATCGTCGCCAGCCCGTGGCCCACGACGTCGTGGACCTCGCGCGCGATCCGCAGCCGCTCCTCGGCGACGCGCCGCAACGTCTCCTGCTCGGCCATCCCGACGCGCGCCTCGAGGGTCTCCATGCGCAGCCGCCTCGCTCGCACCGCGTCGCCCACGACCCACGGCAGCGCCACCAGCAACAGACCGGCCGGGATGACGTGGAACGAGAGGCTGCGGCCCGCCCAGTCCGAGGCGACCAGCGCCACGGCCGCGGCGACGGTCCACGGCAGCCACGTGCGCATCGGGCGCAGCGCGGCGAGGTTGAGTGCGGCCAGGAAGACCGTCAGGTAGATCGGCCCGCCCGGCTGGTCTGTCGCGCCGTAGACGGAGGTCGCCGCCGCCGTCAGGACGAGCGTCACCACCGGGTACGAGCGCCGCACGACGAACGCGCCGCCGGCGACCGCGCAGCACGGGTACGCGATCGCGTCGAGGTCCTCGTTGTCGCCGACCGCGAGCTGGGTGATCGTCACGAACACGATGGCCAGCGCGATGCCGGTGAGCACGTCGGCCCACGGGCGGTTCCGCTCCAGCCACGAGATCACGTCATCGAGGGTAGGCGCCGCCGCGCCCACTCGCATCCGCAAGTGGGCGGCGGCGGCACTACGTCAGCTGACGTACGCCTAGTGGTTGCGCTTCGGCGCCCTGGCCGAGAACACGTCGAACATGCTGTTCACGGCCGCGTCGCGCGAGCTGACCGGCTTGAGGCCGAACCGCTGCTCGATGGTGGCCATGATCGACGTCGTGTCGTACTGCGTGTTGTCGACGACGAAGTCGCCCTTCAGCTTCGGCGAGAGCACGAGCGCCGGGATCCGGGTGCTCGGGCCCCACTGATCGTGCGCGCCCGGCGTCCCGCCCTGCCCCGGCGGTGAGACGTGATCCCACTGCCCGCCGAACTCGTCGTAGGTGACGATGACCATCGTGTCCTTGGCGCAGCGGCTGTTCTGGATCGAGGTCAGGAGATCGACGAGATGGCTCGAGCCGCTGTGCTCGCTCGCGTAGCCGGGATGCTCGTTCTCGGCGCCGACCGGCTTGATGAGGCTCACCGGCTTGAGCTCGCAGCGCTTCTTCGACCCGGTCGCGAGCGACTCGAACTCGGCCTCGTCGCGCAGGTGGTCGCGGCGCATGGCCGTGCCGGGCGCGAAGGACGCGAAGTAGTTGAACGGCTGGTGGTGGAACTGGAACAGCTTGTCGGGGCAGTTCGGGAACGTCGCGCCCGCCACCGCGTTCGGGTCCGAGCAGGTCGGCCCGCTGCCGTTGGTCCAGCCGGGCGCGTTGACGTCGCCGTCCGCGTTCGACCAGCCGCCCGAGTACCACGCCCAGTCGACGCCCTTGGCGCTCAGCCGATCACCGATCGTCGCCCCGGTCTGCGGCGGGAGCTTGAGGGCGGTCGGGGACGAGAACGGCTGGTACGGCGGCTGAATCGTGTTGACCGCGAAGTCGCCGCAGGCAAGGCCGTTGGCGGCCGGACACGCCTGCGTGACCGCGGTGTCGCGCACCGGCCCGGTGGCGGTGTACAGCGGGTAGCTGATCGGCATCCCGTTGCTGTCGAGCAGCGAGTGCTGGTCGGCGGTCGCGCCGGGGAAGGTCGGCGACGCCGCGGCGATCAGCCACTGGTGGTTGAGGAACGACCCGCCGAACGCGGCCTGGAAGAAGTCGTCGGCGATCGCGTAGCGCGGGTGGCCCGGGGCGTGCAGGTACTTGTAGATCGGCAGAGCCGTCGTGTCGTACGTGCCCATCGTCAGGCCGATCGCGTCGCTGCCCGTCACGTAGCGGTTCTGCTTGCCGCCGTTGAGCTGGTACTGCTCCTGGTAGAAGCGGTGGACCAGGTCGCGGGTGCAGCCGCCGGGCAGGCCCTGTCCCTTGGGCACGCCGTTCGCCGCGAACACTCCCGGCGCCGGGCAGGTCGTGTCCGTCGGCGCGATGAAGTTGTCGATCCGGAACGGCTCGTTGGCGAAGTTGCTGTCGGCCGCGCAGGCGGCGCCCAGCGGCGGCGTGGTGAGATTGACGTCGTTCTGCTTCAGGCAGGCGTACGGCGCGCCGGCCTGGTCGACCTGCGTGGTGTGCGCGGCGTCCGCGTTTCGCAGCCCGTTGACGCCCTCCCAGCCGCCGTAGAGGTTGTCGAACGAGTGGTTCTCCTCGTAGATGACGACGATGCGCTTGACGGCCTTGCCGCCGTGTCCGTGACCGTGGCCGTCGTGCGCAAGCGCGGCGGCCGGGAACGCGAGCACGGCGACGATGGCCGCGGCCAGACTGAACCTCACAGATATCCCTCCTCGGAGCGGTGTGCAGCCCACTCTTACCCATCGTGGGCGCAGGCGCACCGCATGCTACTTCTCGACGAAGTAGGCGCCGTGCCCTTGCCCGCTTGAGTACCAGCGGCTCGTGACGGTCTTCTTCTTGGTGTAGAACTCGACCGCGTCGGACCCGTGGGCGTGCAGGTCGCCGAGGAAGGAGTCCTTCCACCCGGAGAACGGGAAGAAGGCGACCGGGGCGGCGACGCCGATGTTCACGCCGATCATGCCGACCTCGACCTCGTGACGGAAGCGGCGGACCGACGCGCCGGATTCGGTGAAGATCGACACTCCGTTGCCGAAGCGGCTGGAGTTGATGACGTCGATCGCCTCGTCCAGCGTGCCGACGTTGATGACCGACAGCACCGGCCCGAAGATCTCCTCCCGGGCGACGTCCATCTCCGGGCTGACGCCGTCGAGGATGGTCGGGGCGACGTAGGAGCCGTCGCCCGGCAGGTCGCCCTCGGGCTCGCGGCCGTCGACCGCGAGGTTCGCGCCCTCCGAGACCCCGCGGTCGATCCACTCGCGGATGCGGTCGCGCG
>DATFRW010000353.1:0-4466 GCA_035262945.1 Solirubrobacteraceae bacterium | reverse complement strand
GAAGATCCAGGTCAGCAGCCCGTAGCTCGCCCCGACCGACAGGAGGTTGAGCACGATCGCCTTGATCGGGATCACGATCGAGCGGAAGGTCACCAGCAGCAGCAGGAAGGCCAGCGACAGCACGAAGGCGAACACGATCGGCGCCTTGGACTTCAGGAGGTCGTTGAAGTCCTGCGTTCCGGCGGTCTCGCCCGTGAGGTAGGCGTGGTCGACGCCCTGGGCCCTGCCGACCGTGTCGTCCACGATCCCGCCGCGCAGCGTGTCGAGCGCCTGCTGGGAGGCGGCATTGGTGCCGTCGCCCTGCATGGGGATCGAGATCATCGCGACGTGCTTGTCGGGGCTGACGTCGACGTTCAGCGGCGCGTCGAACTTGCCGGTCGCGATCGCCTTGTCGCCGAGCTGCTTGGTGGCGGCGGCGATCTGCGGCGTGGTGACGTCATTGCCTTCGATGGTCACGACGGCCGGGACCTGGCCGCCCGGGAAGGCGTCCTGCATGCGGTCGTAGACCCGCATGACCTCGATCTTGCGCGAGTAGTCGTCGTTGCCGCTGAGGACCGTGTGCATGCCGAAGGCCGGCAGCGTCATGACCACGAGCAGCGCGGTCGCGAGCACGGCCGAGACGGCGGGGCGCTTGAGGACCTTGTCGAGGATCCAGCCCCACGCGCGGCTGTCGCCGTCCGCCCGGCGGACGCGATGCAGCAGCGGGACGCGGCCCTTGTCGACGCGGTCGCCGAGCCAGGCCAGGACGGCCGGCAGCACCGTAACGGAGCCGATCATCGCGACGGCGACGACCATGATCGCGCCGATGCCCAGCGCGGTGAAGATGCTCAGGCCGGCGAAGAACATCCCGGCCATGGCGATCATCACCGTCGTGCCGGCGACCAGCACGGCACGGCCGGAGCTTGCGGCAGCGGTGTGGACCGCCTCGAGGTGGCTCGCGCCCTTCGCGCGCTCCTCGCGCTCGCGGCGCAGGTAGAACAGGGAGTAGTCGACGCCGACGGCAAGACCGACGAGCATGACGACCTCGGTGACCGTGTTGTCCATGGGCACGAGGTGGCTCACGGGGCCGACCAGGCCGAGGGTGGCGAACACGGCCGTCAGGCCGAGCAGCAGCGGGATACCGGCGGCGACGAGTGCGCCGAAGGTGACGAGCAGGATCAGCAGCGTGGCCGGCAGCGACAGCTGCATCGACTTCGCCGAGTCCTTGCCCTGCGCGTCGCTGATCGCCTTCTCGGCGCTCGCGTTGCCGAACTGACCGACGAAGACGTTCGGGTTGTCGGCCTTGACCTTGGCGACGGCGGCGGTGGTGGCGTCGACGAGCTTCGCGGCCGCGTCGTCATCGCCCTTGATCGAGAACTCGACGAGGACGGAGCGGCCGTCCTTCGAGATCTGGTCCGCGTTGCCCTTCGTATAGGGCGACTGGACGTCGATCACGCCCGGTTTGCCTGATACGGCGGCGATGGTGTCGTCGACTGCCTTGCGGACCGACGCGTCGGTCGCGTGGCCGCCCTTCGGCGCCTGGATGATGACCTGCTCGTCGTCCTTCTTGGGGAAGTGGTTGTCGAACAGCTTGGCCGCCTGGCCGGACTGCCCGATGTAGTCCTGGTGGGCGGGCTTCTGGGTGCCGACGGCGTTGCCGATCACGAAAGCGATCACAACGAACGCAATCCAGCCCCAGATGGCTGTCTTGCGATGTTTGGCGCTCCATCGGCCCATGCGCCCTGCGAACGTGTTGGTGTGCACTTTGGTACCTCGAGAGAGTCGGATGACGGCGAGCAGTCTCCTTTCGCCGCGACCCGCCGACCATGCGGTCCCCACGTCTCTTGTAGGTGCAGGTACCGGAGCGTCGTGCTGTGGCTAGCCCCATGCCTACGTTCGGCTGACTCCCGGCGGGCGTTACGGTTTTGCGATCGAGATCGAGCGCAAGTACCTCGTCGACGAGCCGCCCGCGGACCTGGATCGCTGGCCGGCGACGGCGATCGAGCAGGGCTACCTGGCGATCGCGCCTGACGGCACCGAGGTGCGCGTGCGCCGCCGCGCCGGCGACGCGACGCTGACGGTCAAGTCCGGCGGCGGGCGCTCGCGCGCGGAGGAGGAGCTCGCGATCGAGCCGGAGCGGTTCGAGCGGCTCTGGCCGCTGACCGAGGGGCGGCGGATCGAGAAGACGCGCTATGAGATCGCGCTTGAAGGCGGGCCGACGGTCGAACTCGACGTCTACGCGGGCGCGCTCGCCGGGCTCGTCGTCGCGGAGGTCGAGTTCGGCTCTGAGGAGGACGCCGACGCGTTCGCGGGGCCGCCCTGGCTCGGGCGCGAGGTCACCGACGACCCGCGGTTCAAGAATCAGCGGCTGGCGCTGGAAGGTGCGCCGTGCTCTGCCTGACCACGAGGCTGGTGGCGAGCTCGATTCGCCGCTGCCCGCCGTGGCCGAGCACGAGCCGCGTCGCCGTCGCCGCCATCTCGGTCAACGGCTGACGGATGGTCGTCAGCGGCGGCCATGCCCAGCGCGCCATGGGTAGGTCGTCGAAGCCCATGACGCTGAGGTTCTCCGGCACGCGCAGGCCGAGCACCCGCGCCGCCTCGTAGAGCCCGAACGCCTGGAGGTCGCTGCCGGCGAAGATCGCGGTCGGCGGCTCGGGCAGCGTGAGCAGCGCGCGCCCCTCCTCGTAGGCCTTGGGCACGTGGAAGTCGCCGTAGCGGATGAGCTCGGGGTCGACCGGGATGCCCGCCGTCTCGAGCGCGGCGCGGTAGCCGTCGACCCGTGCGCGGCTGCAGAGCATCGTCGGCGGGCCGCCGATCACGCCGATGCGCCGGTGGCCCAGCTCGAGCAGGTGGCGCGTGGCGGCGAGGCCGCCGTTCCAGTTGGTGGCGCCCACCGAGGGGACGTCGGGCGCGGGCTCGCCCGCGGGGTCGACCACGACGAACGGGATGCGGCGCGCAGCGAGGCGCGCGGCCTGCTCGCCGGTGAGCTCCGAGACGACGAGCACCACGCCCGCGGTGCGCCGCGAGGCGACCGCGTCGACCCACGAGCGCCCGAGCGCGCCGGGACCCTCCTGCGCTGAGAGGACGACGCCGAGCTCATGCTCGCGCGCGACCTCCTCGACACCGCGGATGATCTCGATGGCCCACGGGCTCTCGAGCTCGTTGAAGACGACGTCGAGCAGCACCGGGCGGCGTTCTGCCGAGGGTGCGCGGCGCCGGTAGCCGCGCTCGTGCAGCAGCCGTTCGACGCGCTCGCGCGTGGCGGGGGCGACGTCCGACCGGCCGTTGACGACCTTGGACACGGTCGGCACCGAGACGCCCGCGGCGTCGGCGATCTCGGCGATCGTGACCCGTCCGCCCCCGTTTCGCTCCTCGCTGGCCACGGCGGAACCCTACCGCGCCATCTTTCCGAAAGTTTCGGCAAGCCTGTCCCGCGCTGTGGCGTTTGGCCGATAGGGTCGGCGGGTGAGGTGCCGAAGCGCAGTCCTCGCCGGCCTTGCCACTGTGGCGGTCGCGGCCCCCGCCGCGAGCGCGCAGACTCCGTCGCCGCCCGGGCAGCTCGTCGCGACCGGCATCCCCTACGCGACGAATCTCACCTTCGACGCGCGCGGAGGCATGTGGGTCACCTCGGGGGCGCCGTTCTCGCAGGAGGGCGACGGCGTCTGGTACGTCGCGCGCCCGGGCGCCAAACCGGTCCACGCCATCCGCGGCACGAAGACCGCGCTGGGCCTGACGTGGTTCCGCGGCAGGCTCTACGTCGCCTACGCGCTGAGCCAGGTGACCGGCGTCGTCGCGCGCTACAGCGGCTTCGACGGGCGCCGCTTCGCGCATCGGCGCACGGTGATCCCGGCCCTCTCGATCGGGCTGCACGGCCTGGCGTCGATCCTGCCGGGCCCGAACGCGCGGCTCTACCTCGGCGTCGGCGCCGAGCACGACGCCTCGGCGGGCGGCCACCCGACGTCGGGCACGGTCGTGTCGTTCAAGGGCGACGGCAGCGATCTGCGGATCGAGGCGAAGGGATTGCGCGGGCCGTTCGGACTGGCGTTCATCCCGGGCACCGCGTCGCTGCTGGTCACCGACGACGGCCGCGACGACCTCGGCGTCCGGCGCCCGCCCGACGAGCTCAACCTCGTGCGCGACGTGACCCGCGCGGCGCCCGACTTCGGTTTCCCCGGCTGCTACGGCCAGGGCAGTACCGCGTGCGCGGGCACCGCCCCGCCGCTCGCGCCGCTGCCTGCGCACGCGGGTGTCGGTGGCGTGGCGGTGACGCGCGACTGGGGCGGCCAGGGCCTCACGGCCTTCGTCGCAGAGAACGGCGCGATCGTCCCTGGCGCGACTACCCCGCCGGCCGTGCGCCGGATCTCGCTGCGTCGCCGCCCCGGCGGCGGCTACGACGCCACGACGACGCCGTTCGCCGCGGGCTTCAGGGACCAGGATCCGCTCGGGATGGCCATCGGCCCCGGCGGCGCGCTCTACGTGACACTCTT
>DATFRW010000352.1:0-9904 GCA_035262945.1 Solirubrobacteraceae bacterium | reverse complement strand
TTGTCGAGGAGCTGCGAGCGGACTTCGATGCGGCGTTCGTGGAGGTCGAAGGAGCGGCCGCGCCGGGAGCGTCGGCGATGTTCGACCACGTCTTCGAGCGGCCGCCGGGGCGACTCGAGGGGCAGCGAGGGCGGGCCGTCTGATGGCCGTGATGACGATGGTCGAGGCCATCCGGTCGGCGCTGGGCGAGGCGCTCGAGCAGGACGAGCGCGTGATCGTGCTCGGGCAGGACGTGGGCGTGAACGGCGGCGTGTTCCGCGCCACGGAGGGACTGCAGGAGCGCTTCGGCGCCGACCGCGTGGTGGACATGCCACTGGCGGAGGCGGTCATCGTCGGGTCCGCGGTCGGGTTGGCGTGCAGCGGCCTCGTGCCGATCCCGGAGCTGCAGTTCCTCGGCTTCGGTTCGCAGGCGTTTCACCAGATCGAGGGGCAGGTCGCGCGCTACCGCTTCCGCTCGCAGGGCTCGTATCCGGTCCCGATGGTCATCCGCGCGCCGTTCGGCGGGAACGTCCGCACCCCCGAGCTGCACTCCGACGCCCACGAGGCCAAGTACGCCAACGTGCCGGGGCTGAAGGTCGTCATGCCGGCGACGGCGTACGACGCGAAGGGCCTGCTGGCCGAGGCGATCCGGGATCCCGATCCGGTGCTGTTCTGCGAGCCGCTGCGTGGCTACCGGCTCATCAAGGACGAGGTGCCGGAGGAGGACTACACGGTCCCGCTCGGCCACGCGCGCGTGGTGCGCGAGGGCTCGGACCTGGTGATCGTCGCCTACAGCGCGGCGGTCGTCGTCGCGGAGCGGGCAGCCGAGCGCGCCTCGGAGGAGGGCTACTCGGTCGGCGTCCTCGACCTGCGCAGCCTCGTGCCGCTCGACGTCGACGCGCTGCGCTCAGCGGTGGCGGCGTGCGGGCGCGCGATCGTGCTGCACGAGGGCTCGTTGACCGCCGGGTTCGGCGCCGAGCTCGTGGCGACGATCCAGGAGGAGGCGTTCTGGTCGCTGCAGGCGCCGATCGGGCGCGTCGCGGCGTACGACACGCCGTATCCGCCGGGCTCGGTCGAGGATCTGTACGTGCCTTCGGTGGAGCGCGTGGTCGACGCCGTGCGCGCGGCGATGGAAGCGGCCTGATGCTCGAGTTCCGCCTGCCCGACGTCGGCGAGGGGATCGCGAACGCCGAGATCATCGCGTGGCAGGTCGCGGTGGGCGATCACGTCCGCGAGCACCAGGACCTGGTCGAGATCCAGACCGACAAGGCGACGGTCGTGATCCCGTGCCCGGCGAGCGGGGTGGTGGCGCGGCTGTGTGGCGCGGAGGGCGACATCGTCGATGTCGGGGCGGTGTTGGCGGTGTTCGAGGCGGGCGGCGATGGGGCTCGCTCGGCCGTGCCGCTCGCGGCCCCGACCACGCGGCGGCTCGCTCGGGAGTTGGGGGTGGCGCTGGAGGGCATTGAGGGGAGCGGGCCGCACGGCCGGATAGTGCGCGAGGACGTCGAGCGCGCGGCGGCAGCAGCCGCGCCGGCTCCCCCCGCCGCCGCGACTCCACCGGCCGCGCCCAGCGCGCCAGCTCCCACCCCCGGCGAGGTCATCCCGCTCCGCGGCGTTCGCCGCACCATCGCGCACAACCTCACGCGCGCGTGGCTGGAGGTCCCGCGGATCGTCGACTACCGCGAGGTCGACGCGACCCGGCTGCTCCGCGCCCGCGACGGTCTTCGGCAGCGGGCGCGCGAGCGGGGCGATGAGGCGCTCGCGAAGGCGCTCACCGCGACGCCGTTCATCGTCCGCGCCGCTGTGCTCGCCGCCCAGCAGCACCCGTACGTCAACGCGTCGATCGACCTCGAGCGCGAGGAGATCACGCTGCACGGTCACTACCACGTCGGGATCGCGACGGCCGGGCCCGACGGCCTCACCGTCCCGGTCGTCCACGACGCCGACCGCCGCTCGCTCGCGGACCTCGCCCGCGAGATCGTCGTGCTCGCGCAGGCCGCGCGGGAGCGCCGGCTCAGCCCGCCGCAGCTCGCGGGCGCGACGTTCACCGTGAACAACTTCGGCAGCCTCGGCTCGTGGATGGGCACCCCGATCGTGCGGCCGCCCGAGGTGGTCAACCTCGGCGTCGGCGCCATCCGCGACCGCGTCGTGGCCGTCGACGGCGCGCCGGTCGTCCGCCCGACGCTCGTGCTCTCCAGCGCCGCCGATCACCGGCTCCTCGACGGAGACACGCTCGCCGCGTTCGTCAACGACGTCGCGCGGCTGCTCGAGGAGCCCGTGCTCCTGTTCGAGGACTTGGGCTGATGGTCGTCGGCGAGCTCGCCGAGGCCGCCGACCTGCTCGTCATCGGCGGTGGGCCCGGCGGGTATGTCGCTGCGCTCCGGGCGGCGCAGCTCGGCCGCGAGGTGACGCTCGTCGAGCGGGCGGGCGCCGCTGGGCTCGGCGGCACGTGCCTCCACGTCGGCTGCATCCCGAGTAAGGCGCTCATCGAGCTGGCGAACACGGCGTACCGCATGCGCGAGCTCGAGGCCGCGGGGCTGGACGCGGACGGGGTGCGCGTGTCGCTGGAGCGCTTCCAGGCGTGGCGCGCGGAGCTGTGCGGGTCGCTGGCCCGCGGCGTCGGCGACCTGCTCGCCCGCGCCGGCGTGCGCGTGGTGGAGGGGCTTGCGCGCTTCAACCGGCCCGACCGCGTCGCCGTGCACACGCCGGAGGACCGCGTGCTGTTCTTCGAGTTCGAGCACGCGATCGTGGCAACCGGGTCGCGGGCGCGGCCGGTGCCCGCCGACGCGCTCGATTCGACGGCCGCCGTTGCTTTGACGGCGGTACCGTCGACGCTCGCGGTGCTCGGCGCCGACTACATCGGGCTCGAGCTGGCGACGGCGTTCGCGAAGCTCGGCGCTCGCGTGACGGTCGTCGAGCCGGGGGAGCGGGTGCTGCCCGAGGTGGAGGCGTCGCTGGTGAAGCCGGTGCTGCGGCGGTTGCGGCGGCTCGGCGTGGGTGTTCGTGTCGGGACGGGCATTGAGGGGGTTGAGGCTCACTGCGTCGTGGCGTCATTGGGCCGTGTTCCGAACACCGATGACCTCGGGTTGGAAGCGGCGGGCATCGCGGTGGGTGACGACGGGCTTCTTGCTGTCGGCCCCGATCTCCTAGCCGCTCCGCGGATCGCGGCGATCGGCGACGTTGTGGCCGGGCCCGCGTCGGCGCACAAGGCGATGGCGCAGGGCGTCGTCGCCGCGGAGGTGCTCAGCGGGGAGCCGGCCGCGTTCGACGCGCAGGCGATCCCGATCGTCGTCTTCACGGACCCGGAGATCGCCTCGGTCGGCTTGACCGAGGAGCAGGCGCGCGAGGCCGGCCTCGAGCCGGTGGTGGCGACCTTCCCGCTCGCCGCATCCGGACGCGCGAGCACGCTGGGCGCGCGCGACGGCTTCACGAAGCTCGTCGCGGACGCCGCGACCGATCGGGTGATCGGCGTCCACGCCGTCGGCCCGCACGCGACGGAGCTCGTGGCGGGCGGCGCGCTGGCGATCGAGCTGATGGCGGCGCCGGGCGATGTCGCGGCGACGATCCACCCGCACCCGACGTTGAGCGAGGGTCTGCATGAGGCGGCCGCGCTCCTGCTCGGCCAGCCGATCCACGTCGCGGCCGAGCGGGCCGCGGCGCCTCAGCCGTAGGGCAGCGGCTCCGGCTCGGCGGGCGCTGCCTCCACGGACGCCGCCTCCGGCTCCGCCATGTTGTTGAGCATGTCGACGAACCACGCCTGGTGCTCGCGGCTGACGCGGCACGCGAGCTCGACGTCGCCCGCTGCGATCGCGTCGACGATCGGCTGGTGCGACTCGGCCACCGTGCGGATGTCGAGCGAGAGCGTGACCATCGTCAACTCGGTGTGGTCGGTGATGCTCAGGCTGTCCCAGACGTTGTAGAGCAGCCGGTTGTCGCTGGCCTCGACGATGAGCCGGTGGAACTGCTCGCTGTGCTCGACCGCGGCGTGGACGTCGTTGCGATCGGCCGCGGCGGCCATGCCGTCGACCTCGGCCTGCAGCGCGGAAACGTCGTGGCACAGCTTCGGCGTGGCCATGCGCGCCGCGAACTCCTCGAGCGCCGCGCGGACCTCGTAGAGCTCGAGCATGCCGCGCTGCCACGGGTCGCGCACATAGGTGCCGCGATGAGGCTCGCTACGCACGAACCCGAGCATCTCGAGCTCGCGCAGCGCCTCGCGGACCGGGCCTTGGCTGGTCCCGTACTCGCGAGCGATGTGCATCTCGATGAGCCGGTCACCGGGACCGAACTCGCCGTCGAGGATCGAGCGGACCAGCCCATCCCTGACGTCATGGCGCAGCGCCCTACGCGGCCTCTTCATGGACGTACGGTACCTACTGCGGAATGCCGCGACAGGAACGCGGTCCGCTCAGTGAGCGGCGAGGTGGGCGAGCTTGTCGGGGTTGGCGACGATGCGCACGGCCTGGACCTGGCCGTCGGCGACATCGAGGGTGAGAACGGCCACCGGCCGGCCCTCGGCGTCGCGCGCCAGACGGCCCGGACGGCCGTTGACCTCGATGGGCTCGGTCGTGATGCCGGCGCCGCCGCGCTCGGGCCGCGCGATCCCGACCATGAACCGCGCGACGCGGTCGCGGCCGTGGACCGTCCTGCGCGGCGCCTGCGCCTTGCCGCCGCCGTCGGCGAAGACCACGACGTCGGAGGCGAGCAGTTCGATCAGGCCGTCGGTGTCACCGCTCTGGGTGGCCTCCATGAACCGCTCGGTCAGCGCCTCGTGCAGCTCGCGCGAGACGTCGAACCGAGGACGCTCGTCGTCGATGTGCCGGCGCGCGCGGCTGACGAGCTGGCGCGCGTTGTCCTCGCTGCGGTCGATGACGCCGGCGATCTCGTCGTACGGGTACTCGAAGACCTCACGGAGCAGGAACGCCGCGCGCTCGACGGGCGACAGCCGCTCGAGCAGGGTCAGGAAGGCGAGCGAGAGCGAATCCGCGAGCTCGGCATGCTCCGCCGGGTCCGGCGCCTGCTCGTCGCCGAGCAGCGGCTCGGGCAGCCACGGTCCGATGTACTCCTCGCGCCGCGCCCGTGCCGAGCGCAAGTGGTCGATCGCGAGCCGCGTCGTGACGGTCGAGAGGTACGCCTTCGGAGCCACGACCTCCTCGCCGTTCTCGAGCGCGCGGTGGTAGCGCAGGAACGCCTCCTGCACGATGTCCTCGGCCTCGCTGACGCTCCCGATCATCCGGTAGGCGATCGAGAACAGCAGGGGGCGGAGCTCGGGATGAACGTCGGCGTCGGCCATCGCGCTCTCAGACGGATGAGACCTGTCGGCTGTGACAATTGAGTACCGCGAGGACGTCTTCGATAACCACGGCGGGTTGGTGGGTGAGTTGTTTGTCGCGGCCGCGAGCGCGCGAACTGTCTCGGTTTGGCCGCGGTTTCCGCGGCTGATTCGGGGCAGTTCGGCCACGCACCGAGGATCGGGCCGCGCGCTGTGCCAACGCAACACTCGATTGCCACAACTCTGCGGCAACCCTCCCTCAAAGCCCGGCCACGCGGCGCCGCAACGGCGCCGCGGACGACCTACCCCCCGAACCGACCGCGCAGCGCCATCACATTCGCCACATAGCGCTGCGTCTCCGGGAGCATCCCGATCCGCCGCACCGAGTCCAGGCCTTGGTAGTACGCGGCCGCGGCCATCGTCGGGTCGCCGCCCGTCGCCCGCAGCAGGTGGGCGAGGTACAGGGAGCCGGCCTTGACGTTGTCGGTCGGCGACGAGGGGTCCAGGCGCGTCGAGCTGAGGTTCGACTGCACCCAGCTCCATGTACCGGGCATCACCTGCATGATCCCGCGCGCGTTCGCGGACGAGACCATCGCGTTGTTGAAGCCGCTCTCCTGCCACGCGATCGCCGCGGCCAGCGAAGAGGGCGCACCCTGTTGGGCCGCTAGCGTCCCGACCTGACCAGCGGTCAGGCGCCCCGCTGAGGGCATCGGCGCGGCCTGCGGCACGATCGTGCGCGCCGGGGCGGGAGCGGTGGCGTTGACCGTGGCCCCGGTCGGCAGCTTCAGCACGGTGCCCGCGATGATCTGCGCCTGCGAATCCAGGCCATTCATCTGCGCCATCTGCGCCACCGGGACGCGCGCGGCGGCCGCGAGGCCGCTGAGCGTGTCGCCCGGGCGCACCTTGTACGCGCCCATGGCCTCGGGCGCCGAGACGGTGGTCGTCGCGGCGGCGACCGGCGCACTGCCCGCGGCGGGCATGTGCAGCGTCGTCCCCGAGATCACCCAGCCGTCGGCGTCGAGTCCATTGGCGGCCGCCAACGCGGAGGGCGAGATGCCCTGGCGCGCGGCGATCCCGCTGAGCGTGTCGCCGGGCTGGACGCGGTACCCACCGCCGACCGCGCCGCCGCCGCCACTGGCGGCCGGGGCAGCGTTGACGGGGGGCGTCGGCGCCTGGCCGGGAGCCGGGATGGTCAGGTTCGTGCCGGCAACGACCCGCGCCTCGGGCGAGAGGCCGTTCGCGGTGGCGACCGCGCTCGTCGGCAGGCCGTTGGCCATCGCGATGCCCCAGAGCGTTTCTCCGGGCGCGACAGTGTGCACGGCGGCGGAGGAAACCGCCGAGGTCGTGGCGAATATCACCAGTGCGGCGGTCAGCGAACGTGCGAGCATGCGCGTTGCCTACCACCGTCCGCGCGCGCCCGACGCCCACTACGCGGTGTTCCGTGAACCTGCAAGTTACGGTGCACGCGTGACCGCCGCCCAAGCGAGGCTCTGGTGGCAGAAGTGGCGCTGGTACCAGCGCAACAGCCTCCCCTGGAATCGCGCCCGCATCCACTGGGAGCTCGCCAGGCGCGAGGCGTTCGCGCGCTGGCCGCTGCACGGCAACGTGCTTGAAGCGCTGCGAGAAGGACGCCTCGAGATCGGCGCTCAGACGCTGTTCGAGCCGGGCGTCTGGATCACCGCGCCCGGCGACGCGCGCGTGCGCATCGGCGAGGGCAGCTTCCTCAACCTCAACGTCATGGTCGCGAGCGTCGAGCTCGTCGAGATCGGCTCGCACTGCATGTTCGCCAACGGCTGCTTCGTCACCGACGGCAACCACCGCTTCGACGACCCGACGCGCCCGGTCACCTGGCAGGGCTTCACCACGAAAGGCCCGACCCGCGTCGGGGACAACGTGTGGTGTGGCGCGAACGTCGTCATCACCAGCGGCGTCACGGTCGGCGAGCGCTGCGTGATCGGCGCCAACTCGGTCGTCACCGAGGACATCCCGGCCGGCTCGATCGCGGCGGGCGCACCGGCGAAGGTGATCCGCGCGATCACCTTCGCGGACGTCACATCCCGCGACGGCTGAGCACGAACCCGATCGTGCGCAGCAGGATCACGAGCCCGCGACGTCGAGCATCCGCGGCAGGACGCTGACCTTCAGGCCGAACGCCTTGGCGGCGCGGACGAGGTCGAGGAGTTCGATGCGGTCGCGCGGCCGGGGCGCGACCACGCGGCTCGCCACGAGCGCGACCGTCTGGCCGATCCACATGAGCGCGCTACTTGCTGACGATGATCGAGATGCCGAGCACCACGCCACCCGCGAAGACGACGGCGGCTATCCCGGCGAGCACGATGTACGCGGCCGCGACGCCGCCGCGGTCCGCGCGCCGGTGATCCGACGCTCGCGTCGCGCCGACGATCAGCACGGCGAAGGTGACCGCCACGGCGATGCCCGCCACGGCGGAGGCCCAGATGAGCTCGAAGATCTGGCCCCAGTCGATCGCGGCGATCATGCGTCCGCCGTGAGGACCTGGCCGCGCGCGAGGCGCTTCCCGAAGAACGCGAGCACGACGCCGAGGATCGACAGCGACACGACCATCGGGCCGAGCGCACCTGAACCGAAGATCGAGCTGAACGCGTAGACCAGGCCGCCGATGATCGCGGCCGCCGGGAGCGTGAGCACCCAGGCGATCGCGATGTTCCCGGCGATCCCCCAGCGCACCGCCGACAGCCGCTTCGCCGCGCCCGAGCCCATGACGCCGCCGGAGATCACGTGTGTGGTCGACAGCGGATAGCCGAGATGCGTCGCGACCAGGATCACCGCCGCGCCCGAGCCCTGCGCGGAGAAGCCCTGCGCCGGATCCATCTTGATGATCCGGCTGCCCATCGTGCGGATGATCCGCCAGCCGCCCGTGTACGTCCCGAGGCCGATCGCCGCCGCGGACGAGACGATGACCCACGTGGGGACGTCGAAGCTGTCGGAGGGCAGGTTGCCGTGGGCGATGAGCGCCAGCGTGATGATGCCCATCGTCTTCTGGGCGTCGTTGGTGCCGTGCGCGAGCGAGAACATCGAGCCCGAGACGAGCTGGCCGAGCCGGTAGGAACGGTTCACGGGGCCGGGCCGCAGGCGCCCGACGATCCGGTAGGCGCACAGGATCGCGACGCCCGCGACGATGAAGGCGAGCACGGGGGCGACGAGGCCCGGGACGATCACCTTCTCGACGAGCCCGGAGCCCTGGATCGCGCTCGGACCGCTGGCGACGAACGCCGCGCCGACGAGCCCGCCGATCAGCGCGTGCGACGAGCTCGATGGCAGGCCGAAGTACCAGGTCGCGAGATTCCAGGCGATGGCGCCGACGAGGCCGGCGAACACGACCGTCGTCGTGACGGCGCCGGACTCGACGATCCCGCTGCCGATCGTGGCCGCCACCTTGAGCGAGATGAACGCGCCGGCGAAGTTCAGCGCGGCGGCGAGCAGCACCGCGACCTTCGGCGCCATCGCCCGGGTCGACACGGACGTGGCGATCGCGTTGGCGGTGTCGTGGAAGCCGTTGGTGAAGTCGAAGGCCAGCGCAGTGACCACGACGATGACGAGGACGACGTCTGAGCCCACTACGCGTTCTTGATGACGATGCCTTCGAGCGTGTTGGCCACGTGCTCGCACGCGTCGATCGCCTCTTCGAGGCGCTCGAAGATGTCCTTCCAGCGGATGACCACCAGCGGGTCGATCCCGCTCTCGAACAGCGAGGCGATCGCATCGCGGCTGATGCGGTCGCCGTCGTTCTCGAGGCGGTTGATCTCGACCGTGTAGTGCGAGATCGGGGCGAACGTGCGCATCCGCGGCATCGCTTCGGCGATCTGCCGCGTCGCCTGCAGGAGGACATGCGCGAGGCGCTGCGCCTGCTCCATCGGCGCCTCGATCTTGTAGAGGCCGAGGTAGTCGGCCACCTCGTCGATGAGGTCGATGATGTCGTCGAGGTCCGTGATCAGGTCGAGGATGTCCTCGCGGTCGATCGGCGTGACGAACGTCGAGTTCAGCCGCTGGTAGACGTCGTGGGTGATCCGGTCGCCCTCTTGCTCGCAGATGACGATGTCGCGCGACAGGTCCGCGCGATCGGGATAGTGCGCGAGCATCTGGTCGAGCAGGTCCGCGCCGCGCACGACGTTCGTCGCGGCCTCCTCGAAGAGGTCGAAGAAGACGCGATCCTTGGTGGTGAAGACCTGGGACAGGCGGGCCATGCGCGCCGCAGCGTAGCGTGTGAAAACCGTGTGAACGTCGTCTCGTCGGTCACCGACGTGTCCGTGCGCGGACGAAGTCAGCGATGAGCCGGCCGTAGAGGTCGTGGCCCGCCTGCGTGGGATGCCCGTCGGCGGCCTGCACGCCGGCCGCGGTCCGGGGGACCGCGCTCGGCAGATCGAGCGCCCCGACGACGTTCGGGCTCGCCCCGGCGGCATCGAGGACCGCCTTGTCGAGCGCCGCGAAGTTCGCGGGCGCCGGGATCCGCGGGCTGAAGACCACGACGACGACCTTGGCGGCCGGGTCGACCCGCGCGAGGTAGGCGTACAGGCGGCGCGCGGATGCGCCGACGGCCCGTGGGTCCTCGCCGGCGTCGTTGATGGAGCCTCCGACGACAACGACAGCCGGCTCAGCCCGGCCCCTGCCGATGTTGGC
>DATFRW010000351.1:0-56914 GCA_035262945.1 Solirubrobacteraceae bacterium | reverse complement strand
GACTTCGGCATCGCGGTGGCCCGCGACAGCCCGCAGGCGGATCTGATCGATGGCCTCGAGCCGCGGGATGGCGACGTCCTCCTGGACAAGACCACCGCCAGCGCCTTCCTCTCCACCAACCTCGGCGTGCTGCTGCGTCAGCTCGGCGTGCGCTCGCTCATCACCACCGGCGTGGTCACGAGCGGCTGCGTGGAGAGCACGGTGCGCGACGCTTGCGACCTCGACTTCGAGGTGCTGCTCGTCGAGGACGCGTGCGCGGACCGCACGCCGCAGCTGCACGAGGACGCGATGCGCCGCCTGCACAACAACTTCGCCGTCGGCGTCACGACGCAGGCGGTGCTCTCGGCCCTCGGTGCGCCCGCGGCGTTGGAGGGCAGCGCGAGTGGCCGATAGCTACGCACGGCGCCTGCGGGCGCTCATCGAGGCCGAGGCGATGCCCGTCCTCCCCGGCGCCTACGACGGCCTCTCGGCACGGCTCGTCGCGCGGGCCGGCTTCCCCGCCATCTACTTCTCGGGCGGGCTGTCGGGTTCCTCGTTCCCGGGCGTGCCCGACTTCGGGATCCGTTCGCTCTCGGAGGCCGTCGCCCAGGTCGGCGGCGCTGTGCGGGCCACCCGCATGCCGGTGCTGGGCGACGGCGAAGCCGGCTTCGGGTCGGTGCTCACCGTGCAGCGCCTCATGTGGGAGATGGAGGGCGTGGGAGCCGCGGGCCTGCACTTCGAGGATCAGGACGTGCCACGGCGCTGCGGCCATTACCGCGACAAGCGCCTGGTCTCGGCCGCGACCCACGCCGGGCGACTGCGGGCGGCGGTGGCCTCGCGCACCGATCCGGACTTCGTGATCATCGCGCGCACCGACGCGATCGCGGTCACCGGGTTCGACGACGCCCTCGCGCGCGCCCGCGCCTACGCGGAGGCGGGCGCTGACGTGGTCTTCTTCGACGGCGTCGAGACGCGCGAGCAGCTCGAGACGATCCCGTCGCTCATGGACGGAGTCCCGGTGATGGCCAACATGGTCGAGGGCGGGGTGACGCCGTTCCTGCCGGCGGCCGAGCTCGAGGCGATGGGTTACGCGATCGCGATCTACCCGTGCACGCCCTACTTCGCCGCGCTGGGGGCCATGCGCGACGCGCTCTCGGTCCTGCGCCGCGACGGCACCAGCGAGGCGCTGTGGCCGCAGATGGGCACCTTCCGTGAATGGCAGGAAGTGACCGGCGTCGAGGAGGCGATGGACTTCGTCGCCCGCTACGAGCCCGACGCCGACCATGCCGAGGTATGACCTCCTCGTCCGCGGGGGCGTGCTCGCCGATGACCGCATCGCGCGCCCCGGCGACGTCGCGGTGGCCGACGGGCGGATCGCCGCGGTCACGGCGCCTGGGCAGATCGCGACGCGCGACGCCGACGAGCTGATCGACGCGTCGGGCCGTCTCGTGCTGCCCGGCGGCATCGACGCGCACGTCCACTTCGACTTCGCGCTGCCGCCGCTGCTGTCGCAGTCCTATGTGCAGGGAAGCCGGGCGGCGCTGTACGGCGGCACGACCTCGGTCATCGACTTCGCCTTCCGGCCGCCGACGGGCGGGTCGCTGCTCGAGGCCGTCGCGCGCAAGCGCGCGGACGCGGAGGCGGAGATCAGCTGCGACTTCGGCCTTCACCTCATCGTCACCGGCAGCGTGGACGACGCGGAGCTCAGCGAGATCCCCGGGGTGGTCGAGGCCGGCGTCCCGACGGTGAAGGTGTTCATGAACTTCCCCGACTTCTACCCGGGGGACGGGCCGACCGCCGAGTTGTTCGAGGCTCTGGCCAGGGCGGGCGGGATCGGCGTCGTCCACGCCGAGAACGCCAGCGTCATCGCCAGCCGCACGCGCCGGCTGATCGAGGCCGGAACCAACGACTGGCGCTACAACGACGACAGCCGGCCCGACTGGGTCGAGGGGGAGGCGGTAGCCCGCGCGATACGCCTCGCCCGCAGCGCCGGGTGCCCGCTCTTCGTCCTGCACGTCACCTCGGCGGCGGCGGCGCAAGAGATCGCCGACGCGCAGGCCGCCGGCGCCGACGTCTTCGCGGAGGCCTGCCACAACTACGTCGTCTTCTCCAAGGACGACGTCGTGCAGCGCCCCGACGGCGCCAACTGGGGCAACTACCCGCCGCTGCGACCTCCGTGGAACCGAGACGAGCTGTGGCGCGCGCTGGACGACGGCGTGCTGTGCCACGTGTCCAGTGACGACTACACCGGGCCGCTGGCCAACCGCAACTCCATCGGCTTGGAGCTTCCCGCCCTGCCGGCGGGGCACAACGGCCTGGAGACGCGGCTTGCGGTGCTGCACACCGAGGCGGTGGTGCGGCGCGGCTGGTCGCTGTTGCGTTTCGTCCACATCGCCTCCAGCGGCATCGCTCGCCGCCTGGGCCTGTGGCCGCGCAAGGGCAGCCTGCTCCCGGGGGCCGATGCGGACCTCGTCGTCTTCGACCAGGCTCGCACGGGCACCTACAGGACCGCCGAGCTGCACACCGTCGACTACAGCATCTGGGACGGCTACGAGTACGTGGGCGCGCCCACGGACACGATCCTGCGCGGCATGCCGATGGTGCGGGCCGGCGACTTCGTCGGACCCGAGGGGCAGGGGCAGTTCCTGCCCCGCCCGGCGCGTGTCCGCGTGCCGGCCGCGTGACCGACGCGCTCCTCGAAGGGGCGGTCGACCTGCACGTCCACGGCGGGCCCGACGTGGTCCCGCGGCGCTACACCGACCTCGAACTGGCCACCCGCGCGCGCGACGCCGGGATGCGTGCCATCGTGCTCAAGTGCCACGTCGAGTCGACCGTGGGCCGGGCGGCGGCGGCCGCTGCGGCGACGGGCCTCGAGGTCCACGGCGGCCTCGTCCTCAACGCCTTCGCCAGCGGCGGCGTGGATCCCGAGACGGTCGAGCTGTCCCTGCGGCTCGGCGCCCGCGTGATCTGGATGCCGACGGTCGCCGCGGCTGCGCACATGCGCGCGTTCCCCGTCTACAGCGTCCGCCCCGCGCGGCCGACTCCGGTCCGCCGCGCCGCGCTGGCGGCGATCTGCGCGTCGGTGGCGGCCCACGACGCCATGCTCGCGACGGGCCACCTCGGCCCGCGGCAGGTCCGTGAGCTCGCCGAGGAGGCTGCGCGCGCCGGCGCGCGCACGCTGGTGCAGCACGCCGACTGGGTGGTCCCGGACCTCGCGCCGCGGCGGCAGGCCGCGCTGGCGAGCGACTTCCCCGGGCTCGTCTTCGAGCGCTGCGCGTACGCCGCCTCGCCGGGGTCGCCGCGGCGCACCGACGTCGCGGACATAGCGGGAGCGATCCGGGCGACGGGCGGGGCCGCGCGCAACGTCATCGCGTCGGACCTGGGCCAGCCGGAGAACGCCGCCTATCCCGCCGGACTTGCCGAGTTCGCCCGCGCGATCGTCTCTCACGGCGTGTCGTCGCGCGACGTCGCAACGATGCTTGCGGGCCGGCCGGCCAAGCTGCTCGGAATCTGACCCCGATTTGGTCGGACATTCGTAGGCGAGCACGGTTCTCCCTTGCGTTCCACGGCGCTGACAGGGGAGAATCGTCGCCTGCGCTGGAAGTCCGACATCAACGGGGGATACGTGGACCGTTGGTCGAGCAGGGGGCTTCCGAGGCTGCCCGTTCGTCCTTGACAGCGCCGGAGAAGCCTCAATACGCTCTGCATAGTGCGCGGTTGCGTACCGCTGTATACCTTCGGTTCTTCTTGGGAGGAGACTTGGGTTCGTGGCGGGACCTCGGGTTCTCGGGAGAACTTCGCATAGCAGCCAGATCGAGGAGAGCGGCACTTTGCACCTTCCACGTTCCTTCAAGGCCCTTGGGCTAGCGTTGGCGGTCTTGGGGGCCGCCTTCGTGATCGCCGCGTGCGGCAGCAGTAGCGACAACTCGAGCGCCACCTCCGGGGGCGGCTCAGGCACCGGCTCATCGACCACGTCGGGTGACCCCGGCGTCGCGTACGCGAACAAACAGATCGAGGCGGCGAGCGCGGTTCCGGAGTTCAAGCTCGACGCCCCGGCCTTCGACATGTCGAAGATCAAGGGCAAGACGATCTTCAACATCCCCGTCACGAGCGCCGTCCCGTACGTCGTCTCGGTCGACAAGGAGGCCAAGAAGGTCGTCGAGAAGTACGGCGCCAAGTGGGTCGAGTACACCAACCAGGGCACGCCGAACGAATGGGCTGCCGGCATCAACCAGGCGATCTCCCAGAAGGCCGACGTGATCATCCTGGCCCAGGGACATCCGCTCACGCTGATGATCCCGATCATGAAGAAGGCCAAGGCGGCCGGCATCCCGATCGTGGTCACCCACGACTTCCAGAACGGTCAGCTTGATGCTCAGCCGCCGAACGGACCGGGCGCGGAGGCCAAGGCGCTGACGACGGCGTTCGTGACCGTCCCGTTCTGGGAGGCCGCTCGGCTCGAGGCCGACTGGGCGATCGCGAAGTCCAACGGCAAGGCCAACGTGATCTCCTTCAGCTCGCCCGACGTGCCGCCGTCGACCGGCATCACGGCGGCCATGAAGAAGGAGTTCGACGACCACTGTCCCAAGTGCAAGTTCAAGTCGATCAACGTCCCGCTCGCCGACTGGGCGACCAAGATCGCCTCTGAGACGCAGACCGCGATCCAGCAGGACCCGGGCGTCAACTGGGTGCTGCCGATCTACGACTCGATGTCGCTGTTCGCCCAGCAGGGCATCACGGCGGCCGGCAAGTCGGGCAGCGTGAAGATCGCCTCCTACAACGGCACTCCCGCCGTGATGAAGCTCATCCAGGACGGCGACATCATGGACATGGACGCCGGCGAGAACATCACGTGGCTGGCGTGGGCGACCGCCGACCAGGTGGGGCGCGTCCTCACCGGCGCGCCGATCATCGAGGATGGCAACGAGCAGACGCCGCTGCGCATCTTCAGCGACGCGAACATCAAGGAAGCCGGCACACCGCCGAGCCCGAACCTCGGGTACGGCAACGCGTACGTCGACGGCTACACGAAGCTGTGGTCGGGCGGCGGGTCCTGACGCCATGACGGATTCGGCCGACCGCGCCAGCGGGCAGTCGGCGATGGGGCCGGGAGCGAACGCTTCCGGCCCCGCGGCGTCCGGCGTTCCGGTCATCGAGCTTCGCAACCTGTCCAAGAGCTTCGGCGGCGAGCAGGCCCTGAAGGGCGTCGACCTGACGATCCTCCCCGGCGAGGTCCATGGCCTTCTCGGAGAGAACGGGTCGGGCAAGTCGACGCTCATCAAGATCCTCAACGGCTTCCACGCTCCCGACCCCGGGGGCGAGCTCAAGGTCAGCGGCGAGGACGTGTCGCTGCCGCTGGCGCCAGGTCAGTTCCGAGACCTCGGGCTGTCCTTCGTGCACCAGGACCTTGGGCTCGTGCCCGAGCTGACCGTCCTCGAGAACCTGCGCGTTGGCGAGCTGATCGCCCAGAAGGGCGTCTACATCTCGTGGCGCGAGGAGCGTCGCAAGGCGCGCGAGACGTTCAAGAGCTTCAACGTCGACCTCGACCCCTCCGCGCTGGTGACCGCGCTGACGCCCACCGAGCGGGCGCTGCTGGCCATCGTCCGGGCGGTCGAGGACATCCGCTCCGAGCAGGCCGCGCGCCACAGCGCCGGCGGCCTGCTGATCCTCGACGAGCCGACGGTCTTCCTGCCCCAGGAGGGCACGCAGGCGCTGTTCCGGATCGTCCGCAACATCGTCGCCAGCGGCGACGCGAGCGTGCTCTTCGTGTCCCACGACCTCGACGAGGTCCGCGAGGTCACCGATCGCGTCACCGTCCTGCGCGACGGGCGCCTACAGGGCACCGTCGACACCGCCAGCACGTCCGAGGCCGAGCTCGTTCAGATGATCATCGGCCGGCGCCTGGAGAGCATGGCGCTCGACAGCCAGCCGTCGGGTCGCGAGATCGGCCTCTCGGTCAAGGGGCTCGCCGGCGGGGTCCTCAAGGGCGTCGACCTCGAGGTCCGCCGCGGCGAGATCGTCGGGATCACGGGCCTGATGGGCTCGGGCTTCGAGGACATCCCGTACTTCCTGTTCGGCGCGCGCGCGTGCACGGAGGGGTCGCTGAGCACGCACGGCGTGACGTTTGACCTCAGGCTGATGTCGCCCGACCGGGCCGTGGCCAACGGCTTCGCTCTGCTGCCCGCCGACCGCCAGCGGGACGGAAGCGTGCCCGAGCTGCCGGTGGGGGAGAACGTGATGCTGCAGGTGCTGCCCGAGTACAGGGGCCCGTACGGGCTCAAGCGGCGGCCCATGCGCAAGCGCGCGAAGCGCGTGCTGGGCGAGTTCGACGTCCGCCCGCCCGACCCGGCGCTCACGTACGAGTCGCTCAGCGGCGGCAATCAGCAGAAGGCGCTGCTGGCCAAGTGGCTGCAGACCAAGCCGAACGTGATCTTCCTGCACGAGCCGACGCAAGGCGTCGATATCGGGGCGCGCGCCCAGATCTTCGCGATGCTCGGCGACGCGGCGCACGGCCAGGGCGCGTGCATCCTGTGCGCCAGCTCCGACTACGAGCAGCTCGCCGCGATCTGCGACCGCGTGATCGTTCTCGCCCGGGGACGCGTGATCGCGGAGATCTCGGGGACCGAGGTCACCAAGGACCGGATCGGCGAGCAGGTCTACAACAGCGTGACACTGAGGGAATCGGCGATGGAGGCTGGCGACTGATGGAAGCCAAGAACATCCCACCCGGCGAGATCGCAGAGCCGATCGAGACTGTCGAGCCCCGAACGGGACCGGACGAGCCGACTCGTCGCTCGCCGTCGGCGCTGAGATCGCTGAACTTCGAGCGCTGGGCGCTCCTGGTCGCCTGGGGCGTCGTCGTCCTCGTCTTCAGCCTCATCAAGCCGGACACCTACCCGACGTCGGGCAACTTCCAGACGATCTTCGGATCGCAGGCGGTCCTGCTCGTGCTCACCCTCGGGCTCATCGTCACCCTCACCGCGGGCGACTTCGACCTGTCCATCGCGTCGAACCTGTCGTTGAGCGCCATGATCATCGCCGTGCTCAACACCCAGCACGGCTGGCCGATCCTGCCGGCGATCATCGTCGCGGTCCTGGCGGCGACCACGCTGGGCTTCCTCAACGGTGGGTTGGTGGTGCTCGTGGGGGTGGATTCCTTCATCGTCACCCTGGGCAGCGGCACGATCGCTCTCGGCATCGTGCAGTGGATCAGCCACGGCAACAACATCACGGGCGTCTCGAACCAGCTCACCGAGTGGACGATCGGCAACCGCATCGCCGGGATCTCGCTCATCTTCTACTACGGCGTCGCGGCCACCCTGCTGCTGTTCTACGTGTTCGAGTTCACCCCGTTGGGGCGGCGGCTGCTGTTCGTCGGCCGCGGGCGCAGCGTGTCGCGCCTGAGCGGACTGCGCGTCAGCCGCATCCGCTGGGGCGCCTTCATCCTCACCGGCTTCATGGCCGGTCTTGCGGGCGTCATGTACGCGGGCAGCCTCGGCGGCGCGGACCCGGCCTCGGGGCAGACGTTCCTGTTGCCCGCCTTCGCGGCGGCGTTCCTGGGCGCGACCGCGATCTACCCCGGCCGCTTCAACCCGCTCGGGACGTTCATCGCCGTCTACTTCCTCGTTTCGGGCATCACCGGCCTGCAGCTGCTCGGCGTGCAGAACTTCGTCCAGCAGCTGTTCTACGGCGGTGCGCTGGTTGTCGCCGTGACCCTCTCGCAGTTCGCGCGCAGGCGCGGGGTGAGAAAGGCGACATGACCGGCGTCCAGAGCGGCACCACGGACACGCGCGACGCGGGCAAGGCGCTGGCCGATGGGCCGCTGCAGGGGCTGAAGGCCGTCGAGTTCGGCCAGCTCCTCGCCGGCCCTTACGTCGGCACGCTCCTGGGCGACTTCGGCGCCGAGGTGATCAAGGTCGAGCCGCCCCCCAAGGGCGACGCGATGCGCGACTGGGGGCGCCTGCGCCACAACGACCACTCGCTGTGGTGGTCGATCCTGGCGCGCAACAAGCGCTCGGTGACGCTGAACCTGCGCACCGAAGAGGGCCAGGCGGTCGGACGGCGCCTCGCTCAGGAGGCCGACATCATCGTCGAGAACTTCCGCCCGGGGACCATGGAACGCTGGGGCCTCGGACCCGAGGACGTCCATGCCGTCAACCCGCGCGCCATCTACGCGCGCGTGACCGGATACGGCCAGATCGGCCGCTACCGCGACCGGCCGGGGTTCGCGTCGGCCAGCGAGGCGATGTCGGGCCTGCGGTACTTCAACGGCTACCCCGACGAGGCGCCGCCCCGTTACGGGATTTCCCTCGGCGACACGCTCGCGGCGCAGTCGGCGTTCCAGGGGATCCTGCTGGCGCTCTACGCCCGCGACGCGCGCGGCATGGAGGGCCAGGTCGTCGACGCCTCGATCACTGACGCGTGCTTCGCCATGACGGAGTCCTCGGTGCTCGAGTACGAGAAGGCGGGCGTCATCCGCGAGCCGACCGGGCCGCGGCTGCCACGGATCGCTCCTTCCAACGTCTACCGATCCAAGGACGGCCGCTGGGTGGTGATCGCGGCCAACCACGACACGCTGTGGCGCCGCCTGGCCGCCCTCATCGGCAAGCCCGAGCTCGCCGACGATGAGCGCTTCAACTCCCATCACGCTCGTGGGCAGAACGAGGACCTGCTGGACGAGCTCATCGGCGAGTGGGCGATCAAGCACACCGCCGAGGAGCTCGACGGACTGGTCAACGAGGCGGGCGTGGTCTGCGCCCCCGTCTACACCGCCGAGGACGTCTACCGCGACCCCTACTTCAAGGAGCGCCGTCTGCTCATCGAGTACGACGACGAGGTCCACGGACGGATCACCGCGCCCGGCGTCGTGCCGCGGCTGACCCGAACGCCGGGGCGCGTTCGCCAGGCCGCCCGCTGGACGCTCGGCGCCGACACGGCCGATGTACTCAACGAGGTCGGCGTCGACGAGGCCGAGCTCGAGCGCCTGCGCGAGCAGGGTGTGGTGTGACCCTCAGCCGCGACGAGGAACGGAGGTAGGGATGGGGTACCGCTTGGGCGTTGATGTTGGTGGGACGTTCACCGACGTCCAGATGCAGGACACGGCTTCCGGGGAGATCACCCTGGTCAAGGTGCTGTCGACGCCCGAGGACCAGTCGGTCGGCGTCATCGCCGGCGTCAAGGAGGCCTGCGATCGCGTCGGGGCGCAGCCGAGCGACCTCGAGCTCATCCTCCACGGCAGCACCGTCGTCACCAACCTCATCCTCGAAAGCAAGGGCGCCACCGGCGGCCTGCTGACCACGCGCGGCAACGAGCAGATCCTGCATCTCGCGCGCGCGTGGACGCCCGGCCCGCTGTACGGCTGGATGGGCATGATCAAGCCGCCACCGCTGGTCGAGCTGTGGAACACCCGCGGGATCACCGGCCGCATCGCCGCCGACGGGTCCGTCGTGGAGGAGCTCGACGAGGACGAGGTGCGCCGCGCCATCGACGAGCTCATCGCCGAGGGCGTGCAGTCGGTCACGGTCGGCTTCCTGAACTCCTACGTCAACCCTGCGCACGAGCGCCGCGCCCGCGACATCGCTCGCGGGGCGCATCCCGAGCTGCCGATCTCGATCTCCTCGGACCTCGTGTCGGAGTACCGCGAGTACGAACGGACGCTGACCGCGGTGCTCAACGCCTACGCGCAGCCGCAGGTGATCCGCTACGTCGACGGCCTCGAGCGCGTCCTGCGCGAGGTCGGGTTCGCCAACCGCCTCGGCGTGGTGCGCTCCGACGGCGGCACGATGAGCACGCGGTCCACCAAGGAGCGCCCGGTCGACACCGCCTTCTCGGGGCCGTCGGGCGGCGTGGTCGGAGCCGCCTACCTCGCGCGCCGCATCGGCGCGCCGAACGTGCTCACGCTCGACGTCGGCGGCACCTCGACCGACGTCTCGATCTGCGTCGACGGCGCGGTGACGATCAAGCGCGAGGCCCAGTTGGGCTACTACCAGTTCCAGTCGCGCGGCGTGGACGTCCACAGCGTGGGCGCCGGCGGCGGCTCCATCGCCTACCTCACGCCGGTCGGCGCGCTGCGCGTCGGGCCCCAGAGCGCGGGCGCCGAGCCCGGCCCCGCGGCGTACGGGCGCGGCGGCGACCAGCCGACGGTCACCGACGCCAACGTCGTGCTGCACCGGATCCCACCGAGCACGCTGCTCGCCGGCGCCCTGGAGATCGACGAGGAGGCCGCCAAGCGCGCGGTCGGCAAGGTCGCCGACGGCCTCGGCGTCGACATCACGCAGGCGGCCCAGGCGATCGTTGACATTGCCAACGAGAACATGCACGCCGCGCTTCGCGTCGTGAGCATCGAGCGCGGCTTCGACCCGCGCGAGTTCGGCCTCATCGCCTTCGGCGGCGCCGGCCCGCTGCATGCCAACGCGCTCGGCCGGCTCATTCACGCCGATCCGGTCGTCATCCCGGCGACGCCCGGCGTGCTCAGCGCGTTCGGCTTCCAGGTCGCCGAGGTGCAGAACGAGTTCGCGCGCACCTACCTGAAGATCGCCGAGGACACGCCGGCCTCCGACCTCTCCGGGGTCCTCTCGGAGCTGCGCTCCGAGGCGGCCGACTGGCTCGAGCGCGAGGGGGTGGACGACTCCCGGCGCTCGTTCTCGTTCTATGCCGACTGCCGCTACGCGATGCAGGACATCCAGATCCCCTGCGAGCTCGATCCCGGCGCCGTCGACGAGAGCTTCGCCGCCCGCGTGCGGGAGCAGTTCGAGGACGAGCACCGGCGCCGCTACGGCTTCGACCTCAGCGCGCCGATCGAGATCGCCACGGTGCGCGTGGTCGGCGCCAGCGCCAGTGCCGACGGGGTCGTGACCGCCGCGGACGACGCCAGCGGCTCCGAGGCGCGACCACAGCGCCAGGAGCAGGTCTTCTTCGAAGGCGAGTGGCGTCCGACCGGGATCTACGACCGCGACGCCCTGAACGCCGGCGACTCGATCTCCGGGCCGGCGATCGTGATCCAGCAGGACGCCACCACGGTCATCGAGCCGGGCTACGGTGCCAAGGTCGACGGCTACGGCAATCTCATCATCCGCGGGCTGGAGGGCAGCCGATGACCAGCATCGAGACCGGGCGGCAGCTGCCGGACTTCGTGCGCGAGCACGACATCGACCCGATCACGCTCGACATCATCGAGAACACGCTCTCGAACACGCGCTACGAGATGGACCGCGTCCTCGAGACCACCGCGGTCAGCCCGGTCATCCGCGAGCAGTCCGACCAGTTTCCGCTCATCGCCGACCGGCAGGGCCGCATGGTCATCGGCCAGTTCGGCAGCGCGATCCAGACGATCCTCGACCACTCGCCGTACACCGTCGACGACCTCCGCGACGGTGACGTCATCGCGCTGAACGACCCCTATATGTGCGAGGGGTCGATCTCGCACACGCCCGACTTCATGATCCTGCGGCCGATCTTCCACGAGGACGTGATGGTCGGCTACGCATCGCAGTGGGGGAACCTCATGGACGTGGGCGGCACCGCCGCCGGCTCCATGCCCATCAGCGCGCGCAGCATCTACTACGAGGGCGTGCGGATGCCGCCGCTGAAGCTCTACGACCAGGGGCGGCTCAACGAGGAGGTCCTGCACCTCTTCTGCCACAACACCCGGCTGCCCAAGGAGGTCGAGGCCGACATCAAGGCGATCGCGGCGGGCACGGCCGCGGGCGCCGCGCGGGTGCTCGAGCTGTGCGACCGCTTCGGCCGCGACACCTACCTCGAGGCCTGCGACGCGATCCTCGATCGCACGCGGGGCGGGCTCATCGAGCTCATCCGCACCCACCTGCCGGACGGCGAGCGCTTCGAGTTCGAGGACCACGCCGACGACGACGGGCTCGGCCACGGCCCGATCAAGCTCAAGCTCGCCATGTGGCGCGAGGGCGACCGCCTACATCTCGACTGGACCGGGACAGACCCGGCGGTGCCGGGCTCGGTGAACTTCCTGCTCAACCACGAGATGTTCAAGATGTTCGCCGGGGTCTTCCTCATCATGGCCTTCGCTCCGGACCTCGTGTTCAACGACGGCTACTACGACCTGATCGAGGTGACGATCCCCGACGGGTGCGCGCTGCGGCCGCAGTTCCCGGCGCCGCTGGGCAACCGCCTGAGCCTGATGGCGCGCCAGTTCGACGTCGTCGACGCCGTCTTCTCCAAGGCGCTGGAGGACTTCGCCGTCTCGGGCAGCTACGGCACCAGCCCGAATTTCGTGTACTCGGGCACCGACGCGGCCGGCAACCCGTACCAGATCCTGGAGATCCTCTATGGCGGCATCCCCGCGCGGCCGTTCGCCGACGGCCTCGACGGGCACTCGTGGTGGCCGCTGTTCAAGGCAGTGCCGACCGAGTACCTCGAGAAGTACTACCCCCTGCGTGTGGAGGCCTACAGGGCGCGCGCAGATTCCGGCGGCGCGGGCTACCACCGCGGCGGCCACGGCGTCGACAAGGTCTACCGCTTCCTCGAGGACGGCTTCATCTCCTACCAGGACGACCGCAGCCAGACCTTCCCGTGGGGCCTGCAGGGCGCGCGCCACGGCGAGCCCTCGGAGAAGCGCCTGATTCGCGCCGCGGACGGCGAGGAGCTGCGCCTGCCCTCGAAGGTCGAGAACGTCCCGGTCCACAAGGGCGACCAGCTGATCTTCTCGACCGCGGGCGCCGGCGGCCTCGGCGATCCCCTCACCCGCGAGCCCGAGCGCGTCGCGGCCGATGTGCGGGCCGGGCTCGTGACCGTCGACGCGGCCCGGGACCAGTACGGCGTGGTTGTCTCCGCGCGCGGCGAGATCGACGAGAGCGCCACGACGGCGCTGCGCGAGAAGGCGATGGCCGAGCGCGCCGAGCCGTCCGAGTTCGACTTCGGGCCGCTGCCCGAGAAGGAGCAGCTCGCCGCCCGCATCGCCCAGGAGCGGCGCGACTTCGACGCCTGGATGAACAAGGAGACCCGCGCGGGAGGCTGAGGCATGGAGATCGTCATCTGCGACGTCGGGCCGCGCGACGGCCTGCAGAACGACGTCACGACCCTCGCGCCGCAGGTGCGCGCCGAGTTGTGCGTGCGCCTCGCCGACGCGGGGCTGCGGCGCGTCGAGGCCGGCAGCTTCGTCAACCCCAAGCGCGTGCCTCAGATGGCCGGGGTCGAGGAGGTCTTCGACGCGATCGAGGCTCGCGACGACGTGAGCTTCGCGGCGCTCGCGCTCAACCGGCGCGGCGTCGATCGCGCGCTGGCCGCCGGCGTGAAGGAGATCCACCTCGCCTACCCGGTGACCGACACCTTCGCCGAGCGCAACCAGGGCATGACGCTCGAGGAGGCGGCCAGCGGGACCGAGGAGCTCATCGCCGAGGGGCGCGAGGCCGGCGCGAAGGTGACCGCGACGCTGGGCGCCTCGTTCGGCTGCCCCTTCGAGGGGCCGGTCGACCCCGGCGTGGTCATCGAGCACGTCAGGCGCATGGCCGGGGCCGGCGTGGACGAGATCATGCTCGCCGACACGATCGGCGTGGCCGTGCCCGCGCAGGTGCGCCGTCTCGTGCCCGCCGCGCTGGAGGCCGCCGGCGGCGCGCCGGTCGGGCTGCATCTGCACAACACCCGCAACACGGGCTACGCCAACGCGATCACCGGCCTCGAGCACGGCGCCACGCTGCTCGACGCGTCGATCGGCGGGATCGGCGGGTGCCCGTTCGCGCCGCGCGCGACCGGAAACATCGCCACCGAGGACCTCGTCTACCTCCTCGACGGCGAGGGCGTGGACAGTGGCCTGGACCTCGACGCGCTCATCGCGATCGCCGACTGGCTGGCCGGCGAGTTGCGCCACGACGTGCCCGGGCTGCTGCACCGCGCCGGCCCGTTCGTCGCCGCCGGCACCGAGGGTTGAGCGCCGCGCCCGGGACCCACCTCGTGGCGGTGGTCGACTGCCTCGAGCCCGACGAGCCACGGCTGGCACGTCTCGCCGCATCGCTGCCGACGCGGATCGCACGCGGGCCCGCGAGCGCCGACGACGTGGTCGAGCGGGCGCAGGGCGCGACCGTGCTGGCCGCGCTCTACACCTACACGCCGATCACCGAGGACGTGATCGCGCGGCTGCCGGGTCTCGAGCTGGTCGCCACGCGCACGGCCGGCTACTCGCACATCGCCGTCGAAGCGGCTGCGCGCCGCGGCGTGGGAGTCGTCACGGTCCCGACGGCACCCATCGCCTCGGTTGCCGAGTACACGCTCGGCATGCTGATGATGGGGCGCCGGCGGCTGGCCGAAGCGGCCGCGTCGACCGCCGCGGGGCGCTGGGAGTTCACCGGCTTCATCGGCGCCGACCTCGCCGGCCACACGCTCGGGGTGATCGGGCTGGGCTCGATCGGCCGGCGCGTGGCGGCGCTCGCGCGCGCGGTGGGCATGCAGGTCCTCGGCTGGTCGCGCAGCGACGTGCGCCCGGAGGGCGTCGAGCGCGTCGACCTCGACGAGCTGCTGCGCCGCAGCGATGCCGTCTCGGTCAACGTCGCGCTCACTCCCGAGACGCACCGGCTGCTGGACCGCGACCGCCTCGAGTCGATGCGCCCCGGCGCCTGGCTGGTCAACACCGCGCGCGGCGAGATCGTCGACACCGAGGCGCTCTGCGACCTGCTCGCGGCCGGCCACCTCGGGGGCGCCTGCCTCGACGTGGTCGAGGGCGAGCCGCTGGAAGCCGAGCGCGCGCGCAGCCTCGCCGCAGTGCCCAACCTCATCATCACGCCACACATCGCCTGGCTGACCCAGGAAACGCTCGAGCGCCAGTTCTCGGGCATGACCGACGCGATCCTCGCCTTCTGCGAGGGGCGCCCGGTCGACCTCGTGCTGCCGCCGGCGACGACATCCGGGAGGACAACGTGACGCATCTCGACCTGGCGATCCTCAATGGCGACGTCGTCCTGGGCGACGACGTGGTCAAGGTCAACATCGGCGTCAGCGACGGACGCGTCGCGCTGATCTCCGACGCCGCCATCGACGCCGACGAGACGATCGACGCCACGGGGCTGACGGTGATGCCCGGAGTCATCGACGAGCACTTCCACTGCTTCCGCGGCTACGGCTGGGAGACGTACGAGGGCGCGACGCGGGCGGCGGCCAAGGGCGGGGTGACGACGGTGGTCGACATGCCGCTCGACAAGCCGCCGACGCTCACGGCGGACACGCTGCGCGACAAGCTCGACGCGATCCGCGACAGCTGCCACGTCGACTACGCCTGCTTCGGCGGCTACCTCGCCGAGGACCCCGACCAGATGACTGCGATGGCCGACCTCGGCGCCGCCGCCTTCAAGCTCTTCACCGGCGGCGTGGCGCCGCCCGGGATGTACCCCGGCGTCGACGAGGGCCAGACGCTCGACGCGCTCCGCCGGGCCGCGGCGCTCGGGCGCGTCACGACGGTGCACTGCGAGAACGCCCAGATCGTCGACTGGGAGACCGAGCGCCTGATGGCCGCGGGCCGCAAGGACCTCGCCGCGTGGGACGACGCGCGCCCGTGGTACAGCGAGGTCGCGGCCGCCCAGAACGTCGCCCTGCTCGCCGAGGTCACCGGCGCCCGCGTCGTGGTGGCGCACGCCAGCTCGCCGCAGACGGTCGAGGCGATCGCCGCCGCCCGGGCCCGCGGCGCCGACGCGTGGGCCGAGACCTGCCACCACTACCTGTGCACCACCAAGGAGGACTCGGTCTCCGACATCCGGCTGAAGTGGAACCCGCCCACGCGCGAGCGCGCGTCGGTGGACTGGCTGTGGCGGCTGGTGGCGGGCGGCAAGGTGCACTCCGTCGGCTCCGACCACGCGCCGCTGCCCAAGACAGTGGCCGAGGACATCTGGGCGCAGGCGCCCGGGTCGGGCAACGGGGTCGAGGTCTTCTTCCCGGTGTTCGCCACCGAGGCGCTGCACCGCCGCGACATCCCCATCACGCGCATCGCCCGCCTCGTGTCGTCCAACCCGGCGCACATCTTCGGGCTCGGCCCGCGCAAGGGCGAGATCGCGCTGGGCGCCGACGCCGACTTCGCCGTCGTCGAGACCAACGGCCGGCGCACGCTCGACGCACGCGACCTCGAGTACCACGACCAGGAGAAGTGGTCGCCGTTCGACGGCTACGAGCTGCGCGTCTACCCGATGTACACGGTCCTGCGCGGCCGGATCATCTACGCCGAGGGCGAGGTCACCGGGCAGCCGGGCGACGGGGAGTACCTCTCCGCGGTGGCGCCGGTCGCCGCGTGATGCAGCTCTCGCCTCGCGAGACCGAGCGCCTGCTGATCTTCACCGCGGCCGAGCTCGCGCGGCGCCGGCTGCGCGAGGGGATCCGGCTCAGCCACCCCGACTGCGTGGCGATGGCGTGCGACGTCGCGCTCGAGCGCGCGCGGGCCGGCGCCGGATTCGACGAGGTGCGCGGCTGCGTGCGCGGCCTGTTCGCCCGCGAGCAGCTCGAGCCCGGCGTCGCCGAGCTGCTCGACGCGCCGCTGCAGGTCGAGGCGACGTTCGGCGACGGCAGCCGGCTGGTGCCGCTCGAAGGGCTCGTGGCGCGATGAGGCCGGGGGAGGTGATCCCGGGCGACGGGCCGGTGCCACAGGCGGCGGCCCGGTGCGGGCAGATCACGGTGACCAACACCGGCCGCTTCGACGCCTACCTGACCTCCCACTTCCCCCTGGCCCGGGCCAGCGCGGCGCTGCGCTTCGAGCGCGAGGGCCTCGAGGGGGCCAGGCTCGCCCTGCCCGCCGGCGCGAGTGTCGCGATCCCCGCGGGGGCGACGCGGGAGCTCGAGATCACGTGGGACTGACCCGCGCCGAGTACGCCTCGCTGTACGGGCCGACCACCGGCGACCGCGTCCGCCTCGGCGACACCGACCTGTTCGTGACGGTCGAGGCCGATGACGGGCGGCCCGGGCACGAGCCCGTGGTGGGCTTCGGTAAGACGGTGCGCGACGGGCTAATGGCGACCGGCGAGCGGCCGCTCGACCAGGCGCTCGACGTCGTGGTCACCAACGTCGTGCTCGTCGATCCGGTGCTCGGCGTGCGCAAGACGTCGATCGGGGTGCGCGAGGGGCGCGTGGCCGCGGTCGGCCGCGCCGGGGATCCCGACCGCGACGACGGGGTCACCGTCCCGATCAGCGCCGCCACCGGCGTCGTCGCCGGCGAGGGCCTCATCGCCACGCCCGGGACGATCGACTCGCACGTGCACCTCATCGGCCCGCAGCTCGTGCCCGCCGCCCTCGCGGGCGCGACGACCACGATGGCGGCGATGAGCTACTCGGGCGCGTTCGACCTGGGCATCAACCCGCGCGCGAACCTCGACAACATCCTGCGCGCGTGGCGTGCGGTGCCGATCAACCTGCTGCCCATCGTGCGCGGCAGCACCGCCAACGCCGACTTCCTCGACGACCTCGCCGCGCTCGGCGCCGGCGCCTACAAGGTCCACGAGGACGTCGGTGCCTACCCCTGGGTCGTCGATGCCGTCTTGGCCGCCGCCGAGCGCCACGACATGCAGGTGGCGCTGCACGCCGACGGGCTGGGGGAGTCCGCGACGCTCGAGGAGACGCTCGCCGCGATCGGCGGCCGGGCCGTGCACGCCTACCACGTGGAGGGATGCGGCGGCGGTCCGGTCAACCTCCTCGAGGCGGTCTCGCACGACAATGTCCTGCCCTCGTCGACCTCGCCGACCGTGCCCTTCGGCGTCAACGCGGTGGCCGAGCACGAGGAGATGATCCGCACGGTCCACCGGCTCAACCCGCTGCTGCCGTTCGACACCGCCGCCGCGCGCGGGCGCATCCGCGCGTGGACGATGGCCGCGGAATCGGTCCTGCACGACCTCGGCGCGATCAGCATGATGAGCTCTGATTCCATGGGCATGGGGCGCGTCGGCGAGGTGACGCGGCGAACCTGGCAGCTTGCGCACGTGATGGCGCGCGCCGCGGGCGACGACGGCACCAACGAGCGCGTCCTGCGCTACCTCGCCAAGCTGACGATCAACCCCGCGCTCGTGCACGGCATCGCCCACGAGGTCGGCTCGCTCGAGCCCGGCAAGCTCGCCGACATCGTCCTGTGGCGCCCGGCGTTCTTCGGCGCCAAGCCTCAGCTCATCCTGAAAAGCGGCTTCCCCGTGTGGGGGCCGCTCGCGTCGGGCAGCGGCTCCACCCGCCTTGGCGAGCCGCTCGTGCAGGGCGCGCTCTGGGGTGGCACCGGCGCCGGCCCCGCGCACCTGGCCACGGTGTTCAGCGCGGCGACCGGGATCGAGCGGGCGCGCGGCGCGTGGGGTGGACCGGTCGCCCTCGTCCGCGGGACGCGGACCGTCCGCAAGGCCGACCTGCCGCGCAACGGCGCCACGCCGGCAGTCGAGGTCGACGGCGAGCGGCGCGAGGTGCGCATCGACGGCGAGCCCGTGCGCCTGGAGCCCGCAGGCGAGCTGCCCCTCAATCGCGCCTACTTCCTGGCATGAGCAGCAGGGCACGGCAGTGAGGATCGCGATCGTCGGCACCGGGGCGATGGGCTCGGTGTACGCCGCGCTGCTCGCGGACGCGGGCAACGAGGTCTGGGCCGTCGACACGTGGGCCGAGCACATCGACGCCATTCGCGAACGCGGCCTGCGCGTCAGCGGGGCAAGCGGCGACCGCGTCGTGCGCATGCCGGCCGCCACCGACCCGCGCGACGCGGGGCAGGTCGACCTGGTCGTCATCGCCACGAAGGCGGGCGACGTCGAGGACGCCGCGCGCTCGGCCGCGCCGCTGCTCGGGCCCGAGACGGTCGTCCTGCCGATCCAGAACGGTCTGGGCAGCGTCGAGCGCGTGGTGGCGGCGCTCGGCGAGGAGCCCGTGGCGGTCGGCGTGGCGGGCGGCTTCGGCGCCTCGATCGAGGCTCCCGGCCACGTGCACCACAACGGCATGGAGCTGCTGCGCCTCGGCGAGCGCGCCGGGCCGGTGAGCGAGCGCATCGAGCGCGTGGCCGACGTCTGGCGCGGCGCGGGGTTCACCGTCGCCACCTTCGACGACGTCAACAAGCTCGTCTGGGAGAAGCTCATCTGCAACGTCGCCTTCAGCGCCGTCTGCGCGCTCACCGGGATGTCGATCGGCGACGTGCTCGACGATCCCGCGGCGTGGTCGGTCGCCGCCGGCTGCGCGCAGGAGGCCTACGACGTCGGCTGGGCGCACGGCGTGCGCCCCGGGTTCGACGACCCGGTCGCCTACGTCCACGCCTTCGGCACGCGCATCCCCGGCGCGCGCCCCTCGATGCTGCAGGACGTCGTGGCCCGCCGGCGCACCGAGGTCGCGGTCATCAGCGGCGCCATCGGGCCGCGCGCGCGGGCGGTCGGGCTGCGCGCCCCGGTCTGCGAGACCGTGACGGCCCTCGTCCAGGCCCTGGAGGCCGGCTACGACAGGTAGCTCTTGTCGATCCCGGCCACCAGCGAGTAGTTCGTGTCCACCATGTTGCCGACGTACATCTCGCCGGCCTGGGTGAGCAGCTGGTAAGCATCGAGTCGTTCGAAGCCGTGATCGGCCGCCAGCCAGTCGACGAGCTCGGCATAGGCGATCCGAGCGGCGTCCTCCATGGGGCGCGCGCTGCCCACCGTCATGAGCTTCTTGGGCGACTCGATGCGCGGCCAGTCGATCGCCTGGCCCTTGATCAGGTCGAACTTCAGGACCGACCGCGCCGAGATCTCGAGCGCCACGCCGCACAGCTCGCCGTCGCCCTGGCTGCCGTGGGCGTCGCCGGTGTAGAAGAGCGCGCCGGGCACGCGCACCGGGAGGTAGACGGTGTTGCCCGGGCAGGTGTCGCGCACGTCCATGTTGCCGCCGTGGTTGTGGGGCGTCAGGGCGGACACCGCCTCGAGCTGGGGCGCCGTGCCGATCGTGCCGAGGAACGGGCGCCACGGGATGGCGAGCCGGTCGCCGTGGCGGAAGACGCCGTCGCGTAGCTCGTAGAAGTAGAGGCGCTCGGGCAGCGGGTCGTGCAGCAACCGCGTGGCCTGCGTCGCCGTCAGGCCGCCGAAGTACGGGACGAAGACGCTCACGGCCCAGTCGCGCGCCGGCTCGATCGACTCGATCGTGACCGCAAGCGTGTCGCCCGGCTCGGCGCCGTTGACGTAGATCGGCCCGGTCTGCGGGTTGAGGTAGGAGCCGAGCACCTTGCTGGGGAGGTCCTGCTCGGTCGTGATGCGGCCCTCGAAGGCGTCCTCGGTGTGGATCGCCACGGTCTGGCCGGGATCAACCGTCGCCACCGGCTCCGGATAGGGCGAGAACACGTAGCTGTAGCTGCCCGGCTGCCGGATCTCGGTGATGTCCGCCATGGTCTGCCTCCTCGTGGTCGGGTCAGGCGTCGGGGCGCCGGCCGTAGAGCACGGCGAAGCGACCGGAGCGCCATGGGCAGTCGACGTCGACGAAGCCCGCGTCGCGCATCCAGTCAAGCTGCGTCTCGACCGGCGCCGATAGGTCGAGGCGCATGCGCTCGATGGTCGCCTCCCACTCGGCATCGTCGCTGCCGAGCGCACGGGCGTCCTCCTCATGCCAGCGGCGGTACAGCGCGTCGAGCCGGGGCGTTGGGCCGGCGACCTGCTCGCCGTTGACGAGTGGCGCGCCGGGGGCGAGCACCTCGAAGGCGCGCGCGTAGAGGTCGGCCTTCGCCGGGTCCTCGAGGTGGTGGATGGCGAACGCCGAGACCACGGCGTCGAACGGCCCGTCCGGAAGCGGGTCGGCGAGGTCCTGCACGTGGGTGGCCTCGATGCGGTCGCCGAGGGCGCGTTCGGCGTGCTCGAGCATCTCGGCGGCGCCGTCGACGAGGACCAGGCGAGCCTCGGGGTCGGCGTCGGCGACCATGCGGCTCAGCAGCCCGGTGCCGGCGCCGAGGTCGAGCACCCGCCGCGGCTCGCCGAGCAGCATGCGCAGGACGTGGCCGTAGAACGGGTCGAAGCACGGGACGACGCGGCGGCGGACGGCGTCGTATCCGCCGGCCGCCTCGCGGAAGATCCCCACGGCGGTGTCGGCGTTGTCGCTCATGCGCGCATGCTGTCAGTAGGACCGCGGCAGACCCAGCACGTTCTGCGCGAGGAACGCGAGCACCATGTTCGTGCTCACCGGCGCCACCTGGTACAGACGCGTCTCGCGGAACTTGCGCTCGACGTCGAACTCGCGCGCGAAGCCCGCGCCCCCGTACGTGTCGAGGCACGCGTTGGCGGCCTGCCACGAGGCGTCCGCGCACAGCAGCTTGGCCATGTTGGCCTCTGCCGCGCACTTCTCGCCGCGCTCGTACAGCTCCGATGCGCGCCGCCGCATGAGATCGGCGGCTTCGATCCGCACGTGCGCCCAGGCGATCGGAAAGGCGACGCCCTGGTTCTGCCCGATGGGCCGGCCGAAGACCGAGCGCTCGCGGGCATGGTTCGACGCCCGCTCGACGAACCAGCGGCCGTCGCCCACGCACTCCGCTGCGATGAGGATGCGCTCGGCGTTCATGCCGTCGAGGATGTAGCGAAAGCCGAAGCCCTCCTCGCCGATGAGGTTCTCGGCCGGCACCTGCAGCCCGTCGATGAAGACCTCGGTGGTGTTGTGGTTGAGCATCGTCTCGATGGGGACGATGCGCACCGCGTCACCGGCCTCGCGCAGGTCGACGAGGAACGTCGACAGGCCAAACCAGCGCCGCTCGGGATCGGGCGGCGACGTGCGCGCGAGCAGCAGCATCAGGTCGCTCTGAAGCGCGCGCGAGGTCCAGATCTTCTGGCCGTCGATCGTGTACGTGTTGCCGTCGCGGCGCGCGCGCGTCCTGATCGACGTCGTGTCGAGGCCCGCGTCGGGCTCGGTGACGCCGAAGGCCTGCAATCGCAGCTCGCCGGCGGCGATCGGCGGCAGCCAGCGGTCCTTCTGCTCGTCGCTGCCGTGGCGCAGCAGCGTGCCCATGACGTACATCTGCGCGTGGCAGGCGCCGGCGTTGGCGCCCGAGAGGTTGACCTCCTCGAGGATCACCGCGCCCTGCGAGATCCCGAGTCCGGCGCCGCCGTACCGCTCGGGGATCAGCGCGGCGAGCCACCCCGCCTCGGTCAGTGCGCGCACGAACTCCTCGGGGTAGGCCTCGCTGCGGTCGATGTCGCGCCAGTAGCTGTCCGGATAGCGCGCGCAGAGCTCGCGCACGGCGCTGCGGATCTCGCCTTCGCTGACTGCTTCCTCGGAGGCTACCGTGATGTCCGACATACTATTCCGCGGCGCGGGACGACGCCCTGATGGGCCCCAATGAGCCGGACGTAACCGCCGATCGCGTCCCAATGTCGGACTTCTAGATCGTCGGCTCGCCGAACCCATAGTCTTCCGCCATGCTGAGGATGGGGATCGACGTCGGGGGCACGTTCACCGACCTGCTGCTGCACGACACGGAGTCCGAGGAGGTGTGGCTGGCCAAGACGCCGAGCACGCCCCAGAACCAGTCCGTTGGCGTGCTCGAGGGCATCGCCGTGATCGGCCGGCTGGCCGACGTGGGGCCCGAGCGACTGGACGCGATCCTGCACGGCACCACGGTGGCGACGAACGCGGTGCTCGAGAAGCGCGGTGCTCGCGTCGGGCTCATCGTCAGCGAGGGCTGGCGCTCGATGCTGCACCTCGCCGAGGCGTGGACCCCGGGGCCGCTGTTCGGCTGGATGATCTACGAGAAGCCCGAGCCGATCGCTGACTACGAGGACACGCGCGAGGTGCCCGGGCGGATGGCGGCCGACGGCACCGTCGTGCGCGCGCTCGACCGCGACGCGGCGCGCGCCGCGGTCGCCGACCTGCGCGATCGCGGGGTCGAGGCGCTCACCGTGTCGCTGATGAACGCGTTCGCGAGCCCCGAGCACGAGCGCGAGGTGGCCGAGATCGCGCGCGCGGAGGCGCCCGGCCTGTCGGTGTCGATCTCCTGCGACGTCATGCCCGAGTTCCGCGAGTACGAGCGCACGGTCACCACGGTGATGAACGCCTACGTGTCGCCCGTGCTCGACCGCTACCTCTCGAGCCTGCGTACGGGCCTCGACGAGGTGCGCGCCGGTGCCGACCTGCAGGTCGTCCGGTCCGATGGCGGCCTCATGAGCCTCGAGTCCGCGCGCTCGATCCCGGTCCACACGATGCTCTCCGGCCCGGCCGGCGGCGTGAAGGGCGCATCGTTCGTGGCCGCCGCCGCGGGCTTCGATCGCATCCTCACCTTCGACATGGGCGGCACGTCGACCGACGTCGCCACCTGCTCGGGCGGCCAGCCGATCATCACGCGCGAGACAACCGTTGGCGAGTTCCCGGTGCGCGCGCCATCCGTCGAGGTCGAGAGCATCGGCGCCGGCGGCGGCTCGATCGCCTACATCGCCGACATGACCGGCGCGCTGCGGGTCGGACCCCAGAGCGCCGGCGCCGATCCCGGGCCCGCGTGCTACGGGCGCGGGGGCACCCAGGCCACCGTGACCGACGCCAACGTGGTGCTGGGGCATCTGCCGCCCCGGCTGCTGGGCGGCGAGATCGGCCTCGACGTCGACGCCGCCCACGCGTCGGTGGACGCGATCGCGTCGCGGCTGGGCCTCGATGTGCACGCGGCGGCCGCCGGGATCGTGGACATCGTCAACGAGAACATGCTCGGCGCGCTGCGCGTGGTCACCGTGCAGAAGGGCCTACCGCCCAGCGAGTTTGCGCTCGTGTCGTTCGGCGGCGCGGGCGGGCTGCACGCCAACGCGCTGGCCGCGCTGCTGGGCTGCTTCCCGGTCCTCGTGCCGCCCGAGTCGGGCGTGCTCTCGGCGCTGGGCTTCGTGGCCGCCGAGATCAAGAACGAGTTCAGCGAGACCTTCATCCGCGACGCCGAGGACACCGACGCCGACGAGCTGCGTGCGCGTCTGGGCGCACTGGCCGGGCTGGCCGACGAATGGCTCGCCGGCGAGCGGGTGGCGGACGCCGACCGCCGCGTCGACTACGTCGTCGACACGCGCTACCAGCGCCAGGGCTTCGAGATCCCGATCGACGTCGGCGCCGGGGAGCTCCCCGACCTGACACTCGAGGCACTCACCGAGCGGTTCAACGTCGTGCACGAGCGCCTCTATGGCTTCCGGCTGCCCAGCGGCGCCGAGATCGTGAGCCTGCGGGCGGTCGCGCAGGGCGGCACGCGCTCGCCGCAGATCCCGCGCCACGATCCCGGGCCGGCCGACCCGTCGGCGGCGCAGTCGGGCACGCACACGGTGTGGGCGGGCGGAGTGGCGCAGGAGGTCCCCACCTATTCGCGCGCGCAGCTGCACGCGGGCGCTCGCATCGAGGGCTACGCGATCGTCGAGCAGTACGACGCCACGACGATCGTCTTGCCGGGGCACGTAGCCACCGTCGACCCCTACCTCAATCTGCTCATCGCACCGGAGGCCACATGACGCAGACCGCCGTGGATCCGATCACGCTCGACCTCATCGAGAACGCGCTCATCAACGCGCGTTTCGAGATGGATGAGGTGGTGCGCCGCGCCGCGATGTCGCCCACCATCCGGGTGCAGCACGACGAGTTCCCGATGATCTGCAACGAGCGCGGGCAGATGATCGTCGGGCAGTTCGGCTCCTACATCCCCGAGGTGATCGAGCGCTTCGAGGGGCGCATCGAGGAGGGCGACGTCGTCCTGCTCAACGACCCCTACCTGTGCAAGGGGTCGATCTCGCACTGCAACGACTGGCTGGTGATCCTGCCGATCTTCCACGAGGGCGTGCACGTCGGCTTCGCCTCGATGTTCGGCCACATGATGGACGTCGGCGGCAAGGTCGCCGGCAGCCAGGTCAACGAGGCGCTGTCGATCTGGGAGGAGGGCCTGCGGATCCCGCCCGTGAAGATCTTCGAGGGCGGCGTGCTCAACGAGACCGCGCTGCAGATCATCCTCAACAACACGCGCACGCCGATCGTCAACCGCTCCGACCTCATGGCGCTCATCGGCGGCTGCCGCGCGGCCGAGCGCCGCGTGGTGGAGATCTGCGAGCGCTTCGGGCGCGCGACCTTCTCGGCCGCCTGCGACGCGCTGCTCACGCGCACGCGCGACGCGATGGTGCGCCTCATCCACCAGTACATCCCCGAGGAGCGCGTCAGCTTCACCGACTGGGTCGACGACGACGGCCTGGGCAACGGCCCGTTCAAGATGGTGCTGACGATCTGGCGCGACGGCGACGTCTGCCACGTCGACTGGACGGGGACGTCCGACCAGGCTCCCGGATCGATCAACTTCCACATCAATGAGGGCCTCTGCAAGCTGTTCTTCGGGATCTACATGATCATGGCCTTCGATCCGCAGATCCTGTTCAACGACGGGCTCTACGACGTCTTCGAGGTCACCCTGCCGGAGGGCTCGCTGCTGAACCCGCGCTTCCCGGCGCCGCTCTCCAACCGCGTCAACACGCACACGCGCTTCTTCGACTGCCAGAGCGGGGCGCTGGGGCAGAAGGCCCCGGACCTGGCGATGGCCGCCGGCTACGGCACGAGCCCCGCGTTCGTGTTCTCGGGCACCGACGAGCATGGGCGCTACTTCCAGTTCGTCGAGTTGCTCTTCGGCGGGATCCCCGGCCGCCCGATCGCCGACGGCCTGGACGGCCACTCGTGGTGGCCGATGTTCCGCACCACGCCCTCCGAGTACACCGAGTCCTACTACCCCGTCCGCATCGACCACTACATCCCCGTCCGTGACTCCGGTGGCGCCGGGCTGCACCGCGGCGGAACGGGCATCGAGAAGCTCTACGTCTTCACGGGGCCGGGCGAGTTCACCGTCCACGACGATCGCGCGCTGATCAGTCCATGGGGGATCGGCGGTGGCCGTGCCGGCGGGCGCAGCCACAAGCTGCTGATCAAGGCCGACGGCACCGAGATCGAGCTGCCCTCAAAGGTCGACGCCCACCCCGTGCAGGCCGGCGACCGCCTCGTCTTCCGCACCGCCGGGGCCGGGGGGTGGGGCGACCCCCTCGAGCGGCCGGCGGAGGAGGTCCTGCGCGACGTCAACCGCGGGTTGGTCTCGCGCGAGTCGTCCGAGCGCGACTACGGCGTCGTGCTCGACGGCAACGGCGTGGACGAACGGGCGACCGGCGAGCTGCGCGCGCGCATGGCGCAGGACCGTGGCGAGGTGCCGCAGTTCGACTACGGGGTGCTGCCGGAGGGCGTCACAGTGGGCTGACGCGCCGCGGCCCGCGCGCGATCGGTCGCCTCGCGGTCGAGCGCCAGCGTCCGCGGGTCCAGGACGACGCCGTAGTCGGCGCGCGCGCCCTCGACGGTCACGAGCTTGTCGCGCGCGTCGCGGGCGACGGCCTCGGGGTCGCGCTCGAGGGGATCGCCGTAGCCGCCGCCGCAGGCGGTGCGGAACTCGATCACGTCGCCGGGCATGAGCTTGAACGAGGTGAACTTCGACGGCAGCTCGAGCACGCTGCCGTCCGCGCGGCGCACCTCGGTCTTCGCGGTGCGACCGTTGTGCCCGCCGAAGAGACCCTTGGGCGGATCGAACTGGCGCTCAGCCTCGGAGGTCACCCAGCCCTCGCCGAGTGAGCGCGTCGCGCGGATGACCCCTAGCCCGCCGCGCCAGCGGCCGGGCGCGGGGCCTTCGTCTCGCAGCTCGTAGCGTTCGACCCGGACCGGGAAGGAGAGCTCCTCCTCCTCGATCGGGTTGTTGCGGATGTTCTCCATCAGGCAGCCGATCGAGTCCATGCCGTCCTTGCCGTATCGGCCGCCCCAGCTGGACTCGTTGACCTGCACGTAGACCCAGTACGCGCGCGACCCGGGCGCGATGCCGCTGAAGGCGATCACGTGGACCTCGGCGCCGGTGCCCGCGCAGACCTGCTGCGGCAGCGCGTCCGCCAGCGCGAGCAGCACGCTGTCGGCCGCGATCTGGCAGGCGCAGAAGCGCGCGTAGGTCGCGCGCGGGAAGCGCGGGTTGAAGAGGCTGCCCTCGGGCGCCTCGACATGGACGGGGCGGAACATCCCCTCGTTGTTGGGGATGTAGGCGGCGTGGGTGGCCTGGTCGAGGAAGATCGTGCGCACGATGAAGTAGGCGGCGATCTTCGTGGAGCCCTCGAGCGGGGCGTTGACCGCCGTCTCGACCTCCGGGTGGCTGCCGGTGAGATCGATGGTCACGTCGCTGCCGCGCTTGACCACCTTCACATTGATGTTGAGCGGGTGGTCGCGGTTGCGCGCGTCGTCGTCCATCCACTGGACGGGCGCCTCGTAGTCGCCGTCGGGGACCTTCTCGATCTCGCGCCGCAGGAGCTGCTCGCAGTGGTCCATCCACGCATGCGCGGCGGCCATCACGACGTCGGCCCCGTACTTGTCCAGCAGGGCGCCGAAGCGGCGTGCGCCGAGCTGCGAGGCGGTGTACAGCGCTTCGATGTCGCCGCGGTTGACGTCGGGCGTGCGGACGTTGTCGAAGATGTGGCGCACCAGCTCCTGGTTGCGCTGCCCGCCGGTCTCGATCTTCAGCGCACGGTAGTTGCGCCCGTCGGCGAAGTAGTCGAAGGCGTCGGTGCACAGGCCTGCGGAGGCGGCGCCAAGGTCGGCGAGGTGGGCGGTGTCGGCGGCCCAGGCGATCAGCCGGCCCTCCCAGAAGATCGGCACCGCGATGCACACGTCGGCGATGTGCGAGGCGCCATGGAGCGGGTCGTTATGCAGGAAGACGTCGCCGTCCTCGATGTCACCTCCCCAGACCTCGACGATGCCGCGCAGGTAGGCGCCGATCGAGCCGCAGTGCATGGCGGTCGTCTCGCTCTCGGCGATCTCCTGGCCGTCGTGGGTGTACAGGCCGGCGCCGAGGTCCTCGGCCTCGCGAATGATCTGGAAGAAGGCGGTGCGGAAGATGACCTGCGCCATCTCCTTGGCGATCGCGCCGAACGCGCCGCCCAGCACGCGCAGCGTCATCGGGTCGAGGGTCGGCCGGACGGTCTCTGTCTCGCTCATCGCGCCTCGAGGATCAGGTTGCCGCGCGGGTCCACCCGCGCGCCCATGCCGGGGCTCACCACCGTGGTCGAGTCGAACTGCTCGATGACGGCCGGCCCGGGTACATCGTCGCCGGCGCGCAGGGCCGCGCGCTCGTAGAAGCGGGTGGAATGCGCCTCGCGGCGCCCGTCGACGACGAAGACCACGTCCTGCTCGTGGCGCAGGGCGCGCCCCGGGTCGCCGTCGCCCGCCGGCAGCTCGGGCCAGCGCAGCGGCGGCCGGCGCCCCACCGCCAGCGTGCGCAGGTTGACGAGGTGCACCGCGCCGTCGAAGCGCCGCGAGTACTGGCGCTCGTGGGCGACGTGGAAACCCTCGGCGAGCTGCTCGGCCCACGCCTGCGCGCCCACCGCGAGGTCGGGGGCGGCAACCATCAGCTCGTAGCCCTGGTTGGCGTAGCGGCAGTCGGCGAAGTGGCGCAGCTCGATCGCGTCGTCGGCGACGCCGTCACGGCGCAGCTGCTCGCGCCCGCGCTCGTCCAGGCGGGCAAACTGGTCGCGCACCCTGTCCCAGTCGAGCTCGTCCAGGGGCGCCATCTCGGTGGTGGAGTGCTCGTAGAGGGTGTCGGTCGCCAGCAGGCCCAGCGCCGAGGTGATGCCGGGGTTGGGCGGGACGAGGACGCGCGGGATCCCCATCTCCAGCGCGATGTCCGCGGCGAACAGCCCGCCGGCCCCGCCCAGCGCCACGAGCGTGAACTCGCGCGGGTCGTAGCCCTTCTGGACCGAGTTGAGCTCGATCGCCTGGATCATCGAGTGGGTGATGACGCCGACGGTGCTCGCCGCCGCCTCGGTGAGATCGACGCCCAGCGGCTCGCAGACGTGCTCGCGCAGGGCGCGCTCGGCCAGCGCCGGATCGACGCTCATCGCGCCGGCCAGGAACGACTCGGGCCGCAGCTTGCCGACCACGAGCATCGCGTCGGTCACCGTCGGGCGATCGCCGCCGCGCTGGTAGCAGGCGGGACCGGGCTCGGCGCCCGCCGACTGCGGCCCGACGTGGAACATGCCCGCCTCGTCGACCGAGGCCAGCGAGCCGCCGCCGGCGCCGATCGTGTCGAGCTCGGCCATCGGGATCATCGCGTGGTAGCCGGCGATCTGGGTGTCGAGCAGGTGCTTGAGGCGCAGCTCGCCGCCGGGCGCCACGCCGATGTCGGCCGACGTGCCGCCGACGTCGAGCGTGATCACGTCCTCGAAGCCCGACAGCCGCGCCGCCCAGAGCCCGCCGATCAGGCCGGCGACCGGGCCGGACATGAGCAGGTTCGCCGGCTGGCGCGTCGCCCCGGCGGCGGTGGCCACGCCGCCCGCGGAGGTCATGACGCGAAGTTCGGCGCGCACGCCGGCCGATTGGAGGGCCTGCGAGAGGCGCTCGATGTAGCGGTTGGTCTTGGGGCCGACGTAGGCGCACAGCGCGGTCGTGGAGAACGCCTCGTACTCGCGGTAGCGCGGCGCGACGTCGCTGCGCAGGAACACGTAGACGCCCGGGAGCTCCTCCTCGAGGATCGCCCGCACGCGCTGCTCGTGCTCGGCGTTGAGGAACGAGAACAGGAAGCAGACCGCGACGGCCTCGACGTCGCGCGCAGCGAGCTGGCGGGCCGCGGCGCGGGTCGCCTGCTCGTCCAGCGGGCGCTCGATCGCGCCGTCGGGCGCGGTGACGCGCTCGGGCACGGTCAGGCGCAGCTCGCGCGGGATGAGTGGATGGTCCTGCCAGGGGACCTCCTGGTAGATCGAGAACGTCAGCGGCCGGCGATGGCGGGCGGTGTGCAGGATGTCGCGGAAGCCCTCGGTGGTGATCAGCCCGCCGCGGGCTCCGTCGCGCTCGAGCACGATGTTGGTCGCAATCGTCGTGCCGTGCAGAAAGTCGTCGACGTCGTCGGGCCGCAGGCCGGCCGCCTCGATGACGCGCATGGTCCCGGCCAGCACCCCGTCGGCGGGGTCGGCGGTGGTGGCCACCTTCTCGACGGACACCGTCCCGGCGTCCTCGTCGACGATGAGCAGGTCGGTGAAGGTGCCGCCGACGTCGACTCCGAGCCTTCGCATCGCGCGCCCCCGTCAGCCTGCCCAGATGCCGCTGGTCAGGCCGCCGTCCACGACGAGCGCGGTGCCGGTCACCCAGTTGGCCTGCGGCGAGCCGAGGTAGACGAAGGCCTCCGCGATGTCCTCGGGGTCGCCCAGGCGCCCCAGCGGATGGATGCCCGTGGCGAAGCGGCGGGCCTCGGCGGGGTCGGGCTGGTCGTCGAAGTAGCCCTGGATCATCGGCGTGTCGATGTAGCCCGGGCAGACGCATGCCGCGCGGATGCCATCGCGCGCGCCGTCGAGCGCCATGCACTTGGTCAGCATGATCACCCCCGCCTTCGAGGCGCAGTACGCGGCATCGGCGGGGATCGCCCACAGCCCGGCGATCGACGCGGTGCTGAGGATGGCGCCGCCGCCGCGCTGTTTGAGATGCGGCCACGCCGCGCGCGACACGAGGTAGACCGATTTGAGGTTGATGGCGAGCTCGCGGTCCCACTCGTCCTCCTCGAGGGTGTGCGCCGCGCCGACGATCGTGATCCCGGCGTTGTTGATGACGACGTCGAGGCCGCCGTGCTCGGCGACGACGCGGTCGACGCCGGCCTTCACGCCGGCGGCGTCGGTGACGTCCATCTCCAGCGACGTTGCACGCCCGCCTCCCGCCTCGATGGCCGCCGCCGTCTCGGCGGCGGTGTCGCCCTTGAGGTCGGCGGCCACCACGACCGCGCCTTCGGCCCCGTAGCGCGACGCGGTCTCGCGACCGATGCCCGATCCGGCGCCGGTGACCAGTGCGACGATCCCATCAAGTCGGCCCATGCGGCTTGACTCCCTCCTCTGCTCGCGGACGGCGTACGATTGCATACCATCGCGTTCGAGCGCGAAGAAGCCCCGGAGAGAGGAGAATCCGCACCATGGACGACGCTACGCGCAAGCTCTACGAGGAGCGCGGCCTCGGCCGCCGGCAGGGCGCCGGAAAGCGCCCCGCGGTCGTCGTGGTCGATCTCAACTACGGCTTCACCGACCCGGCCTCGCCGCTGTACTGCGACGCCGACACCGCCGTACCCGCGAACGTGCGCGTGCTCGAGGCCGCGCGCCAGGCCGGCTGCCCGATCGCGTTCACCACGCTCGAGTACGACGAGGCCGGCCAGCGGGTGGCCAAGGCGTTCATCGACAAGGTCCCGACGCTGCTCACGCTCGAGGCGGGCAGCCGCTGGGCGAAGGTCGACGAGCGGCTCGGGCCGCGGCCCGACGAGCCGGTCCTCATGAAGCTGTTCGCCTCGGCCTTCTTCGGCACGGCGCTGTCGGCTTACCTGGCCGCCGCGCACGTCGACACGGTGGTCGTGACGGGCGCCTCGACCTCGGGCTGCGTGCGGGCGACCGCGGTCGACGCGTTGCAGCACGGCTACCGCGTGGTCGTCCCGCGCGAGGCGGTGACCGATCGCGCGCAGGGCCCGCACGAGGCTTCGCTGTTCGACATCGACCAGAAGTACGGCGACGTGGTGTCGGTCGACGAGGCGGTCGAGATGCTGCGCGCGGCCGAGTACCGCGTCGCGGTCGAGGCCTAGCTCACCGTCATCCCGCCGTCCACGCACAGCTCCGCTCCGGTGAGGAACGCGGGCGCCTCGGCGAGCACCCAGGCGGCGAACGTGCCGATCTCCTCGGGCTCGCCATAGCGCCCGGCGGGGATCGCCTGGACGAACCCGCTCGGGTCGCCGCCCTGGTCGCGGATGGTCTGCTCGATGTCGCGCATCATGCGCGTCGAGGTCGGGCCCGGGCACAGGCAGTTGACGCGGATGTCCGGCGCGCACTCCAGCGCGGCGCCGCGCGAGAGGCCGACGACCCCGTGCTTGGAGGCGACGTAGCCCGCGAGGTTCGGCACGCCGCGCACGCCGGCCTGCGACGCGGTGTTGAGGATCGAGCCGCCGCCGCCCCGGCGCATGGCGGGGATCACGTGGCGCAGCCCGAGGAAGACGCCGCGCAGGTTGATGGCCAGCGTGCGGTCGAACTCGTCGAGCGGGTACTCGTCGAGCGCCGCGATCGCGCCCTCGTAGGCGGCGTTGTTGAAGAACGCTCCCGGAGCGCCGAAGCGCTCGACGCACGCGTCGACGTAGGCCTTGACCGCCGCGTCGTCGCTGACGTCGCTGACGTGCACGGCGGCGGTGCCCCCGTCGCCCTCGATCGCGTCGGCGGTCGCCTGCGCAGCGTCGCGGTTGACGTCGACGACGAGGACCGCGAAGCCGCGGCGCGCGAGCTCGCGGGCGGCCACGCCGCCGATCCCTCCGCCGCCCCCCGTGACGATCGCGTTGTGCTCGGCCATTCCCTCTCCTCGTTCGTGTGCGACGGTATACACTACGTCGCCGTGGCTCTGGGGAGCGCGGTGGAGTAGCCGTGCCGGTCCGCGTGATCGTGGTCGGAGCGGGAATCGTGGGGTCCTGCGTGGCCCTGCGTCTCGCGCAGGGCGCGGCCGAGGTCACGCTCCTCGATGCGTCGACGCCGGGCGCCGGCACGACCGGCACGAGCTTCGCCTGGATCGACGCCAGCCACCCGGCGCTCGACGGCTACCTCGACCTCAACATCGCGGGCGTCCGGGCGTGGCACGACGTGGCCGCGGACTTCGGCGACCCGGACTGGCTGACGATCACCGGCACGCTCACCTGGGAGAGCGATCCCGATCGCGCCGCCGCGCTGGAAGCGCGGATCGAGGAGCTCGCCGCGCGCGGCTTCGGCGCCCGGGCCCTCGACGCAGGGGACGTCGCCGAACTCGAGCCCGACCTCCGCCTCGACGGCCTTGCCGGGAAGGTCGCCTACTACCCGGAGGAGAGCTTCCTCTTCACGCGCCCCGCGCTCGCCGACCTGCTGGCGCGCGCCGTGGACGCCGGCGTCTCGCTGCGCACGGGCGCGACGGTCACGGGCTTCGCGACGAGCGGCGAGGCGGTCACCGGGGTGCAGCTGTCGACGGGCGAGACCCTCGGGGCCGACGCCGTGGTCACCTGCGTGGGGCGCTGGACCGAGGACGTCCTGCGCCTTGCGGGCGTGGAGCTCCCGATGACCGCACCGGAGCCGGCCCCGTCGCCGGCGGTCGGCCTGCTCGTGCTGACCACGCCGACGGTCGCCCGGCTGCGGCGGGTGGTGGTCGTCGACGGTCTGATGATCCGGCCCGACGGCGCCGGCCGGCTGCTGCTGCACGGCGACGAGCAGGACGCCCGTATGCGCGCCGACACGCCGATGACGCCCGCGCCCGCGGAGGCGCTCGAGCTGGTGGAGCTGGCGCGGGGGCGCCTGCGCGGCTCGGAGACCGCCGCGCTGGAGAGCGCGCGCATCGGGATCCGGGCGCTGCCCGCCGACCACTTGCCTGCGGTGGGCTGGACACGAGATGGTCTCTACGCGGTCGTCTCGCACAGTGGCGTGACGATCGCCCCCGCGCTCGGCGAGCTCGTGCGCGAGGAGCTGTTGGAAGGCGAACAGGTCGATGCGCTGGAGCGGTTCCGCCCGGCGCGATTCGAGAGGGCTATGACATGAGCAACGATCAGTTGGTCCACGATCTGGTCATCAGCGGCGGGACCGTGGTAGGCCCCAGCGGGGAGAGTGAGCTGGACGTCGCGATCGACGGCGAGCGGATCTCGGGCCTGCACCCGCCCGGGACGGCCGGTGAGGCCAAGCGCGTCATCGATGCCAGCGGGTGTCTCGTGACCCCGGGCGGCATCGACCCGCACGTGCACTACGCCATGAACTTCCAGGACCTGCTCGTCACCGAGGGCCCCGAGCACACGGATGCCGCGGTCCACGGCGGCAACACGACGATCGTCGACTTCGCCATCCAGGATCCGCCGACCGGCCCGATGGACACCATCGCCGCGCGCAAGGCCCAGTTCGAAGGCAACATGGCCCTCGACTACGGCCTGCACGTCATCCTCACCGGGGACTTCTCCTTCGAGGACATCGAGCAGGTCGGCGACGTCATCGCCAGCGGCGTCCCGACGGTCAAGACGATGATGACCTACGGCTGGATGTCCGACGACGGGCGCCGCTACGGCCTGATGTGCGAGGTCGCCAAGCACGGCGGGATGAGCGTCGTCCACGCCGAGGACGACGCCATCGCCAACTGGCTCACCGCCAAGTACGTGCGCGAGGGCAAGACCCATGGGGCCCACATCTGCGAGGTGCGCGGCCCCATCGTCGAGGAGGCCGCGGTCCGCCGCGCGCTGTTCCTCGCCGAGCGCTCGGGGTCGGCGCTCTACATCCTGCACATGGCCGCCGGCTCGGGCATCCAGGCGCTGGCCGAGGCGCGCGCGAAGGGCCTGCCGATGTACGGCGAGACGCTGTCGGCCTACCTGAGCTTCACGCAGGACGACCTTTGGGACGAGTCGCCGGTCGAGTTCGACGGCGAGGTCCACAACGCGCGCGGGCTGCTCTACAACAACTACCCGACGCCGAAGTTCGGACCCGACCGTGCGGCGTGCTGGGAGGCCATCGCCGACGACCGGCTGCAGGCGGTGGGCACCGACCACGCGCTGGTCAAGCTGCACGATCGCTTCCACGTCATGGGGACGAAGGTCGACGCCATGCAGGCGGGCCAGGCGGCCGCCGAGCTGCGCATCCCGGTCCTGTACTCCGAAGGCGTGGCCAAGGGCCGCTTCAGCGCCAGCCGCTGGGTCGAGCTCATCGCCACCAACCCGGCGCGACTGCTCGGCCTGCCGACGAAGGGCGAGCTGCGGGAGGGCGGCGACGCCGACGTGATGATCTTCGACCCCAACAAACAGTGGACCGTGCACTGGCAGGACCTGCACATGTCCGAGCCGTACTCGTGCTGGGACGGGTGGGAGCTCACCGGCAAGGTGCGCAGCACGATCCTGCGCGGCAACGTGCTCGTCGACGACGGCAACTTCGTGGGGTCAAAGACGACCGGACGGTTCGTAGAGCGCAAGCTCGACCCGCGGGTCACGCAGACGCCGCTGGACACCGAGTTCACGCGCGCGTCGCTGAGCGGGGCGGGCGTCGGCGCGGCCTCGTAGGCCCGGCTACAGCAGCGGCACCAGGCGCTCGCCCGCGAGGCGGATCTGCGCGGAGGCGAGGTCGGGCACGGGGAAGAGGTCAACGCTGGTGGATCCGGCGTCGAGGAGGCGCCGGATCTTCTGCGCGCACTCGGCCGGATCGCCGGCGACCGCGAGGTCCTCGACCCACTCGTCGGGCAGCTTGGCGCCCAGGCCCTCCGGCCCGTCCTTGCCCAGCTCGAGCAGCTCGTCGCGGATCCCAAGCACCTCGATGAGCGAGCTCTGGGCCATCGTCAACAGGAAGAAGCCGAGGGTCTCGCGCAGATCGGCGCGCGCCTTCTCGCCGTCCTCGTCGATCGCGAACAGGGCGAACGTCGAGACCTCGTGTGCGCCGGCGTCGCGGCCCGCCGCCGCGGCGCCCTCGGCGATGCGCTCGCGCGCCCAGGTCACGTAGCCTGGGCTGGCGCCGACCGACAGCAGCGTCCCGTCGGCCAGTTCGCCCGAAAGACGCAGCATATGCGGGCCCATCACACCCGTGAACAAGGGCACCTCGACGGGATAAGCGAGCTGGATGTGGTCGAGGTGGAAGACCTCGCCGCTGCTCGTGACCTCCTCCCCGGCCAGCAGCGCGCGCAACGCGGTCATCGACTCGCGCACCGCCGTGAGCGTCGAGCGCGGATGGATGCCCATCTGGCGCAGCCAGTCGCGCAGGCCAAGCCCGACCGCGGGCGCCACGCGCCCGGGATGCAGCCGCGCCATGGTGGCGATCTCCATGGCCAGCAGCGCGGGGTGGCGCGCCACCGCCGAGACGATGCCGAGCCCTACCGGGATGCGCTCGGTGGCCGCGAGCACGGACGCCGCGCCCGAGATGCCACCGGTGAAGTAGTAGTCCTCGGCCATCCAGACGCGGCCGAAGCCGAGCTCCTCGCCCATGCGCGCGTTCGCGAGCACGTGCTCCGGGGCGAGCACGCTCCCCAGCACCAGCCCGACCGGCGACACCAGATCCGACACGGCTCACCTCCCCATTCCACGCAGGCGGCCGTCGGCCGCGCGCAGCTCGTAGACGATCGCGCAGTCCTCGTGGCCCGACCCGGCGGCCACCACCTCGTCGCAGGCGACGAGCGCCTGGCGAAGGTGCGGCAGCTCGAGGCCGGCCGCGTCGGCCGCGCCGGCGGCCATCGCCAGGTCCTTGCGGACCGTGGTCAGCTTGGCGCCCGGCACGTACTCGCGGCGCCCCATGCGCGTGCCCATGACGCGCAGCTGGTAGGTGTCGGCCGAGCCGCCGCGCAGCGCCGCCTGCACCTCCTCGGCGCTGAAGCCGAAGGAGCCCGCCAACGCCAGCGCCTCGGCGACCGCGTCGATGCCCAGACCGACGATCACCTGGTTGACGACCTTCATCGCGTGGCCCGCGCCGGGGCCGCCGACGCGCACGACGTTCGCGCCGAGGACCTCGAGCACCGGCAGGACCCGGGCGAAGTCGGGCTCCTCGCCGCCGGCCATGATCGCCAGCGCGGCGCGCGCCGCGCCGTCGGGCCCTCCGGAGACGGGAGCGTCGACCCAGCCCACGCCGCGCGCCGCCAGGCGAGCGGCCCGCGCGCGCGAGTCCGCGGGGTCCGAGCTGCCCATGTCGAGGACCGTCGCGCCCCGCAGATACGGCTCGAGCTCGTCGAGCACGGCTCCGGTCGCACGCGAGTCGGACAGCAGCATGAGCACGACGTCGGCGGCCGCCGCGTCGGCCAGCGAAGCGACGAGCTCGACCCCGTCGGGGGCGCCCGCGGCGAGCGGCGAACGGTTCCAGCCCCGGACGGGGAGCCCGGCGCGAGCCAGCGTCGCCGCGACCGGCCGGCCCATGATTCCGAGCCCGACGACGCAGACGGACGGGCCCGACATGGCGTCCTAGCTCGCCAACCGCCGCAGTGTCCCGGCGAGCACGCGGGCGCCCAGCTCGCAGTCGGCGACGTCGGTCCACTCCTCCGGGGAGTGGCTGATCCCGCGGCGGCTGGGCACGAAGATCATCCCTGCGGGCACGTACGGCGCGACGAGCATCGCGTCGTGGCCGGCGCCGCTGAACATCCGCAGCGGCTCGACACCCTGCTCGCGCGCGGCATCCTCGATCGCGGCGACCACTGCGGGGTCCATCGGCACGGCGGGCACGGCGTAGTCGACGTGCAGCGACGCGGACAGGCCCTCCTCGGCCGCGATCCGGTCGAGCGTCGCACGCAGCCAGGCGTCGGCCGGCTCGAACTGGTCGGGGTCAGCCGGGCGCAGGTCGACGGTGAACTCGCAGCCGCCGGGGACGATGTTCTTGGCTCCAGGCAGCGCCTCGAGGCGGCCGACAGTTGCCCGCAGCCGGTCGTCGGCCCGGGCGCGCTCGCGCAGTTCGAGGACTACGCGCGCCGCGCCGACGAGCGCGTCCTGGCGCAGCTCCATCGGCGTCGTCCCGGCGTGGTTGGTCTCGCCGCGTAGCTCGGCGCGGTAGCCGTAGATGCCGGTGATCGTGTCGACCACGCCGAGTCGCAGACCGCGCTGGTCGAGCACCGGGCCCTGCTCGATGTGCAGCTCGACGTAGGCCCCGACGTCGGCGACGCGGTTGGCCTCGCCGATGCGGTCGGGGTCCAGGCCCACCGCGCGCATCGCGTCGGCGGCGCTGACGCCGTCGGCGTCGCGGTTGGCCAGAGCCACGGACATGTCGTCGCCGACAAAGGCGCGGCTGCCGAACAGCCCGTTGCCGAAGCGGGGGCCTTCCTCGTCCATGAACGCGCCCACGACGATCGGCCGGGCCGGCTCGAAGCCCTCCGCGCGCAGCTGGCGGACAGCGTCGACGGCCGTCAGCACGCCGAGGACGCCGTCGAAGTGCCCGCCGTGGGGCACGGTGTCCAAGTGCGAGGCGGCCAGGACCGGCTTACCCTCGCCGGCCGGCCAGCGGGCGAAGAAGTTGCCCGCGGCATCCGTCTCGGGCTCCAGCCCGAGGCGCTCGAGCTCCTCGCTGACCCATGCGGTCACCTCGGCGAGCTCGGGGGTGAACGCGAAGCGCGACACGCCGCCGTCGGGCAGCCCGCCGATCCGCGCCGCGTCCTCGAGGTCGGATGCGAGCGTGCGCTCGCCCGCCTTCGTCCGCTGGTCGGTCACGCGCTGCCCATCGCGATGCCGTCAGCCGCGTCGCGCCCGAGCGCGGCGGCGTCGCGCTCGGCCGGGTCGCCGTAGCCGCCTCCGCACGGCGCCAGCAGGCGCAGCACCTCGCCCTTGCGGACGCTGCGATACGGGATCTTCGACGGGAGGGCCTCCTCGGCGTCGGTCCCCGGGTTCATCGTCACCTCGCCGGGCCGGCCCGGGCCGCCGCCGAAGAGCCCCGGCGGCGGGATCGCGTTGCCGTCGCCCTCCAGCGAGAAGCCGCCGTCGGCAAGGAACTCGAACTCGCGGATCGAGCCCAGGCCGCCGCGCCAGCGACCGGCGCCGGCGCCCTCGTCGCGCAGCTCGTAGCGCGTCACGCGCAGGGGGTAGTGGGACTCGATGTCCTCGACGGGGTTGTTGCGCGTGTTCGCGTACAGCGTGTCGACGGCGTCGAGGCCGTCCTTGCCGCGGCGCCCGCCGTAACTGCCCTCGATGATGTCCATGTAGACCCAGGCGGCTCCGTCTTCGGCGCCCGAGAACGCCACGACCTTGAGGTTGCCCACGCCGGCGGCGACGCGTTCGGGGATGATCTGCGCCATCGCGCGCATCAGCGTGTCGGCGACGATGTTGCCGGGGCAGAAGCGCGCGATGGTCGGCGCCGGGAAGCGCGGGTTGGCCAGGCAGCCCAGCGGCGCGGAGATGGCGATCGGGCGGAAGAGGCCGGAGTTCGTGGACACCGCGTCGTGGTGCTCGGTGTCGAGCAGCAGCGAGCGCAGGGTCATGTAGATGGCCACGTCGACGGTTCCGACGAACGGCATGTTGATCGGGAGGTCGACCTCGGGCGAGGTGCCGTCGAGGTCGACGTGCAGGTCCGATCCGTCGACCGTGACCGCGACCTTGATCTTCAGATTGCGGTACGTCGGGTCGGGGTGGTCGAGGAAGCCGTCGATCATCCCCTCGGCCTCGTAGCGCCCGTCGGGGAGCTTCTCGATCTGGTTGCGCAGCATGCGCTCGGAGTGGTCCATCAGGTGCTCGGAGGCCGCCCGCACCGCGTCGAGACCGAAGCTCTCGACGAGCTCGGCGTATCGGGCGGCTCCAAGCTTGGCGGCAGCGACCTGGGCCTCCATGTCGCCGAGCACGAGCCGCGGAATGCGCGTGTTGTCGGCAATGATGCGCCACGCGCTCTCCACTCGTTCGCCGGCTTCCTCGACGCGCACGGCGTTGAGGAGCAGACCCTCGGCGAACGTGTCCGTGGCGTTCACGATGCCGCAGCTGCCGGGCGTAAGCGCCCCGAGATCGAGGTGGTGGGCCGTGGTCACCGAGAAGCCGATGAGCTCCTCGTCGCGGAAGACGGGAACGCAGAAGGCGACGTCGGGCTGGTGTGAGGACCCGTAGTAAGGGTGGTTGTGGACCACGACGTCGCCCGGACGCCATGCGTCGCCGAGCTCGGCGAAGCGGCGCTCGATGCCGGCCAGGTAGCCGGCGATCGGGCCTGACTGCAGCGGCGTGGACTGCGTGGCCTCGCACAGCTGGCGGCCCTCGCTGTCACAGATCGCGCAGCCGAAGTCCTCCGACTCGCGGATGATCGACGAGTACGACATGCGCGCCAGCCGATAGCCCATGTCGATGGCGATCGAGTTCAGCGCGCCGCCGATCACCATGACCGTGATCGGGTCGACCGTGGTGGCCGACGACCCGCGTGAAGCCTGCTCGGCGGCGCTCATCGAACCCTCCTGCCTCCGTTGTCGGATCGGGGCTGGGCGCTGAGGAGCAGCGGCCCGCCCGCCGTCGCGACCGCCGACCACCCGGGTGGGACGACGATCGTCGTGTCGCGCTGGAAGATGATCGCCGGCGACGCCACGGGCTCGTCGATCGGCAGCTGCTCGCGCAGCAGATGGCGCGTGGGCAGCTCGACCAGCTCGCCGTCGACGCGCCAGGCGGTCGGCGCCTCGCCGAGCGTCGCGTCGTCCAGCGTCCCAGAGCCCAGCTTGACGCGCGTCAGGCGGGGTCGGCGCCCCGTCGCCGTCACGCGCAGGTTGACCACCTCGATCGGGTCGGGGTGCGCGCGCCCGTACTCGGCCTCGTGGACGGCGTGGAAGCGCTGCAGCTGGGGCTCGGCGAACCCCTCGGTGCCCACGGGGATGCGCAGCTCGTAACCCTGGCCCATGTAGCGGCACTCCAGTAGGCGCTCGGTCTGGATGTCGGCGGGATCGGCGCCGTCGCGCACGAGCCGCTTGTGCAGCTCGGCGGCGAGCTCGTCGAGCTGGGCGTTGATCGCCTCCGCGTCGATGTCGCCCTCGCGCATGAAGACCGTGCGCATGAGGTCGTAGCGCAGGTCGGAGGTGAGCAGGCCGGCGGCCGACGTGATCCCGGGGTGGGGTGGGATCAGGACCTGGGAGACGTCCAGCAGCGACGCGAGGTCCGCGGCATGCAGCGGGCCGGCGCCGCCGAAGGCCACGAGCGTGAAGTCGCGTGGGTCGCGGCCGCGCTCGATCGTGATCGAGCGGATCGTGCGGGCCATGCTGGCGTTGGCCAGCGTCAGGATCCCTTCGGCGGTCTCCCGGCGCCCCATGCCGAGCTTGGCGCCGAGCGCGTCGATGGCCGCCGCGGCCGCGTCGACGTTCAGCCGCATCTCGCCTCCGAGAAAGCGCTCGGGGTCGATGCGGCCGAGGACGAGGTGGGCGTCGGTGATCGTGGCCTCGGTACCCCCGAGGCCGTAGCAGGCCGGTCCTGGATCGGCGCCGGCGCTACGCGGCCCGACCACGAACGCCCCGGCCTCGTCGACCCGCGCGATCGAGCCGCCGCCGGCGCCGATCGTCTGCAGGTCGAACATCGGGACCAGGATCGGGTACCCGGCGATCTGCGTGTCGCGCGACGACGCCTCGTGCACGCCGCTCTCGGTCACGAGGCCGATGTCCGTGCTCGTGCCGCCCATGTCGAAGCTGATCAGCCGCCGACGGTCGAGCAGGCCGCCGGCCCACTGCGCGCCGAGGACGCCGGCCGCCGGTCCGGACAGCATGAGGGTGACGGGCCGCTGCGCCGCTTCCTGCACGCTGGCGACGCCGCCGTTCGAGCGCATGACGAGCAGGTCCGACGTCGCGCCGCGCTTGGCGAGCGCGTCGCCGAGCCCTCGCAGGTAGTTGCCGATGCCCGGCCCCACGAAGGCGTTCATGCAGGCCGTGGTGAAGCGCTCGAACTCGCGGAACTGCGGCGAGATGCCGGCGCTGGTGGAGATGAACGCGCCGGGCATCTCCTCGGCGAGGATGGCCGCCGCGCGCTCCTCGTGCTCGGGGTTGAGGTAGGAGAACAGGAAGCACACCGCCACTGCCTCGACGCCGGCGTCGCGCAGCGTACGGCCCGCCGCGCGCACGGCCTCCTCGTCGAGCTCGACGACGATCTCGCCCGCGGGTGGGGCGATGCGCTCCGCGACGCCGAGCCGGTGCTCGCGCAGGACGAAGGGCTGCGACTGCCACGGGATGTCCTGCATCACCGAGTACGGCTGCGGGCGCTGATGGCGCCCGATGTGCACGACGTCGCGCATGCCCTCGGTGGTCACCAGGCCCGTCGGGGCGCCGCGATGCTCCAGCACGGCGTTGGTCGCGACGGTGGTGCCGTGCAGCACCCCGTCGACGTCGCCGAGGCCGACGCCGGCGCGGTCGCAGAGCTCCGACACGCCCTCCACGAGCGCGCGCCCAGGGTCGTCCGGCGTGGAGCGGACCTTGTGAACATGGAGCTCCTCGCGCTCGGAGTCGTACAGCGCGAGGTCGGTGAATGTGCCCCCGATGTCGATGCCGACGAACAACACGCGGGCGGCATTGTATGCGACGGTATGCTGATGCGCCCAGCGATGTCAGAGAGCTCGCTCATCGCGATCGCCGACCGGCTGTTGGCGACGACCGGTGCCAGTCGCACGACCATCCGCCTCGATCGGCCTGACGCGGTCTTCCCCATCGTCGCCGAATCGGTCGCGCCGGGGGTCCCGTCTCTGTTGGGCGGCCGCGGGGTGGGGGATCTGCGGGCGGCCAAGACGTTCCAGTGGCTCGACCGCGAGCGCCGCGTCCTCGTCCAGGACGAACTCGAGCGCGCAGATCCGGCGCCGCCAGCCGAGCTCATCCAGGCCTACGGCGCCAAAGCGCAGATGCTGGCTCCCGTCCTCGAGGGCGAGCGGCTGGCCGGCATCGTCTCCGTGCACCAGTCGGGCGGTCCGCGCGCGTGGACGGACGCCGACGTGCAGGCGATCGAGCAGGCCGCGCAGGACGTTCTCAGGGAGCTGGGCGAGGGTGGACTGATCAGGGACCGGAGGACTCGATGATCGTGTGCGATGTTGGCGACCACTGGCAGGTCGTCCTGCAGACCGACCATGGGGACCTCTCTGGCGACTTCGCTCGCAGGTGGAACGACCAAACGGACCGGTCGCGTTCGTTGATCACCGCCGCCGAGCGTCACGACGATGGCTGGGCGGTTTGGGAGCAGGCTCCGATGTGCGACTCGCAGGCGAGCAAGCCGCTCAACTTCCTCGACGTCGGCGTGTTGGCTCACCTCGCCTTCTATCGCGCCGGCATCGCGGCGATCGGCGAGCAGGATCCGTACGCGGGCCTGCTTGTCTCGATGCACGGCGCCGGCATCTACCGCGGACGGTACGGCCTCCAGCCGGAGCTCAAGCTGACCTTTGCCGAGGACGCACGCGAGCAGATCGAGGCCTTCGTCGCCGAGCAGGAGGGCAGCTTCGAGGCGCGCGACGCCCAGACCGGCGTGACCGCCGACGAGCGCATGCACGACTACGAGCTGCTGCAGCTCTATGACCGCATGTCGCTGCTGTTCTGCATGAACGACACCGTCGCGCCGCCGGCCAGCGAGTTCTTGGGCTACCGCCTTGAGCCGGGCGGAACGGCCGCCATGCAGATGACCCCGTTCCCGTTTGAAGGCAGCGAGCAGCAGTTCGCGCTCGTCCGTCGGCTCCTCCCGAAGCGCCAGTGGCGGGATAGCGCAGAGTTTCGCCGCGATTTCTTCGCGAGCGAACCCGAGCGCACGGCGATCACGCTCCGCGCTGACGGGGCCGGATAGGGCGTCGCACCTCTGAAGGACCGCAATAAAGGGAGCGTTCTGTGGCGAAGGAGATCAATGCCGTTTTCGGCGTGGACATCGACGCCGTCGGTGGGTGGCTGGGTTCCTATGGCGGCGAGGATTCACCCTCCGACATTCAGCGAGGCATGTTCTCCGGTGAGGTGGGCACGCCGCGGCTGCTCAACCTCTTTAAGAAGTACGACATTCCCGCGAGCTGGTTCATCCCCGGCCACTCGATCGAGACCTTCCCGGACTCCATCAAGATGATCGTCGACGCCGGGCACGAGATCGGCGCGCACGGTTACTCGCACGAGAACCCCATGGCGATGAGCCCGAAGCAGGAGGAGGACGTGCTCGCGAAGTGCGTCGACCTCATCGAGCGGGTCTCCGGTAGCAAGCCGCGCGGATACGTAGCTCCATGGTGGGAGATGTCGAGCGGCACGGCCGAGCTGCTGCAGAAGTACGGCTTCACGTACGACCACAGCCAGGGCTACAACGACTTCACCCCGTTCTACGCGCGCGTGGGCGACGAGTGGACGAAGATCGACTTCACCAAGCAAGCCAGCGAGTGGATGAAGCCGCTCGTGCGCGGCCGCGAGATCGACCTGGTGGAAATCGGCGCCAACTGGTACCTCGACGACCTGCCGCCGATGATGTTCATCAAGGGGTCGCCGAACAGCCACGGCTTCGTCAATCCGCGCGACATCGAGGAGATGTGGCGCGACCAGTTCGACTGGGTGTTCGCGAACATGGACTATGCGGTGTTCGCGTTCACGATCCATCCCGACGTGAGCGGCCGGCCGCAGGTGCTCCTCATGCTGGAGCGCCTGATCGCCTACATGAACCAGCATGAGGGCGTGACCTGGATGACGATGGAGCAGGCTGCCGACGACTTCAGGCGCCGTCAGCCGTTCCAAGGATGACAAACGCGTGTGCATCCTCTGCTACGGGGTCGCCGGCGAGGAGCACTGGACCGACGCTCGCGTCGGAAACGAGTCGCGTGCGAGCGTCCGGGCGCGGCGACGTGCGATGCTCGCGCAGATCATGGCCGTCAACGGGCTGGGCTACGGCGATGATCCGAGTGGCGTCACGTCGCTGATCTCCAACCGTAAGGGCGGCGTCCGGGTTGCCGGCAACCTCGGCGAGGTCTGGGCTGCCGCCGAGTCGCTCACCGGCCGCCCCCTCGACCCGCTCGATCCTGCGGTGCTCGTGCGGCTCGCGGCGCGGCGTCCGCACGGGTGACCGAATCCGGGCGCATCCCCGTCACGATCCTCGGCGGCTTCCTCGGCTCGGGCAAGACGTCGTTGCTCCGGCACATGCTCACCGGCGCGCCCGATACCGCGGTGATCGTCAACGAGTTCGGCGCCGTCAGCGTGGATCACAAGCTCCTGCGGTCGAGTGAGGCGCGGGTGGCGATCGTCGGCGGCGGGTGCGCCTGCTGTACGCGACGCGAGGATCTCGAGGAGACCCTGGTCGAGTTGCTGGACGCTCACGACCGCGGAACAGCGCGCTTGAGCCGCGTGGTGATCGAGTGCAGTGGGCTTGCCGATCCGGCACCGATCGTTTTCACGATCGCCCATCACCCCATGCTCCGCCACCACTACTACGTGGAGCGGCTGATCGTCACGGTCGACGGCTACAACGGACCCGGCCAGCTCGACGCCCACCCCGAGGTGGCCAAGCAGATTCTGCTCGCCGACGAGCTGGTGCTCACCAAGCTCGATCTCCTTGGCGACGACCAGCCGGCCGAGCACCTCGTCTCCGAGCTGGCGAAGCTGAACCCGACTGCCCGCATTCGCTCTGCGCTCTACGGCGTCGTGGGCGACGAGGAGCTGCGACCGGCCGCCGGGGCGGCCGCGCGGACGGCGGACCCAGACACGCCCGAGATCAGCGGTCACCACACCGACGACGTTCGCGTCCTCTCCGTGCCGGCGGACGCGCCTCTCGACTGGCTGGCCTTCTCGATCTGGCTCAGCATGTTGTTACACGCGCGTGGGGAGCAGGTGCTCCGCGTCAAGGGACTGATCGAACTCGACGACGGCACCCTCGCCTCGGTCAACGGCGTCCAGCACGTCATGCACATGCCCGAGCACATCACGCGAGCGGCGATCGCCGATCCGGCCGGGGGCATCGTCTTCATCACCCGGGGGCTCGACGTCGACCGGCTGAAGCAATCACTCGACACGTTCCAGAGGCTCGCCGACACCGGCGCGAACATCCGACCGGCGCGGGCGTCGCGCCCACGCTGACCGCCGACCAGCGCGTCGAGAACGTGCCGGGCTTGGCCGATGTCGCTCGGATCCGCGCCGACACCTTCCGCCAGGTGCCCACGCCCGAACTGACGCTTGCGGACCTCACCGCGCTCGCCGAGGAGATCCGGCGCCGGATCGCCGAAGGCGACGCCGGCGTCGTGGTGACCCAGGGGACGAACACGATCGAGGAGACCTCGTTCGCGCTCGACCAGGGTCATTTCACATGTTGATATCTGTTCTCGTACAATGAGAATTGCATGAGCCAGACTGCGGCACGAACACTCGACCTGCTGGAGCTGATTGCCGGCAGCTCGCGACCGCTCAAGCTCATGGAGCTGGCCGGCGCCACCGGCATCGACAAGAGCACGACGGCACGCCTGCTCGGCTTCCTGGAGGAGCGGACGCTCATCCAGCGCCAGCCCGCGACCAAGGGCTACGGCGTCGGCCCAGGGCTCCTATCGCTTTCGGCGGCCGCCATGCGCACCTCCGACCTGCCCTCGCTGGCGGGCCCGCACCTGCAGTCCCTGCGCGACGAGACGGGAGAGACCGCCAGCCTTCACCTGCGTGTGGGTCGCCGGCGCGTGTGCGTGGCCGGGGCCGAGAGCAGGCACGAGCTCTGCCGCGTCCTCTCGCTCGGCGAGAGCCTGCCCCTCTGTGTCGGTCCATCAGGGAAGGTCATGCTTGCGTTCCTGCCCGACAGCGAGATCCGGCCGCTCATCACGCCCGCGGCGGGCCGTAACCGCGACGCACTCCTGCGTGAGCTGGAGAGCATCCGCGCACGAGGGGCCATGGCGGTGATCGGCGATCGCACACCGGGCGTCGGCGCGCTGTCGGTCCCCCTGTTCCGCGCGGGCACTCCCGTGGCGTCGATCTCTGTCGCCGGGCCCGCCGATCGCTGGGACCTTGATGCAATGGGGCGTGCCGAGCCGCGTGTGCGCGCTGTGGCCGAGCGCCTCTCGGCGGCGCTGGGGAGCGGGTTGGCGGGATGACGGCGGCCCTCACGGCGATGCTTTACGTCCCGGGTGGCGCGCAGGACAAGCTCGACAACATCCCGCGCCTCCACGCGAAGGCGTACATCCTCGATCTCGAGGACGCCGTGGCGGTGTCGGCCAAACCCACGGCGCGGCGCATCGTGGCCGCGGCCATCCAGTGCCACGGCCCCGCGGTCACGCTCTATGTCCGCATCAACTCCTTCGAGAGCGGCCTGCTCCACGAGGACCTCCAGCATGTGGTCGTCCCCGGGCTGACGGGCATCGTGCTCCCGAAGGCCCAGACCGCCGAGCACGTCCAGACGCTCGCGGGCGTGCTCACCGCGCTCGAGCGCGAGCGCGGCCTCGCGCGGCCGGTGGAGGTCATCGCGACGATCGAGTCGGCGGCCGCGCTGGAGCGCGCTGTCGAGATCGGCCGGGCCAGCGATCGCGTGCACTGCCTGGGGTTCGGGGCGGGCGACTTCTCCCTGGACCTCGGCCTCGAGTGGCCGCCGCCGGGCCGGCGCCTCAGCGCGACGATCGTGGGCGCCAAGGCCCAGCTCGTGCTCAGGTCGCGCGTGGCCGAGCTCGCGCCGCCCCACGACGGCGTGTTCCCCGACTTCAAGGACCTCGAGACGCTGCGCATCGAGGCCGAGGAGGCGCGCGCCCTCGGCTTCGCGGGTAAGCACGCGATCCACCCGGCCCAGCTGCCCGTCATCGAGGAGGTCTTCGTCCCGGGCGAGGCCGAGTTGGCGCGCGCCCGGACCGTGGTCACCGCGTTCGACCGCAGCGAGCGCGAGGGCGTGGCCAACATCCACATCGACGGCCGCTTCATCGACTATCCGGTCGCCGCGCACGCCCGGCGTCGGCTGGCCGGTGCCGGCGAGCCGGTCGACGGCAGCGCCCCGGCCATGCCGCTCGCCGGCGTGCGCGTGCTCGACCTCTCGAGTCTGTACGCCGCGCCGCTCATCGCCACCAACCTCGGTGACTTCGGCGCCGAGGTGATCAAGGTCGAGCACCCCCGCGGCGACGACGCCCGCCGCTGGGGGCTGGCCAAGGACGGCGTGCCGCTGTGGTGGAAGGTCATCTCGCGCAACAAGCGCGTCATCGCCCTCGACCTCAACAAGGACGCCGATCGCGAGGTCGCTCGCCGTCTCGCCGCGCAGGCCGACGTCCTTATCGAGAACTTCCGTCCCGGGCGGATGGAGGCGTGGGGCCTGGGCCCCGAGGATCTGGCGGCGCTCAACCGCCGCCTGGTCTTCGTGCGCATGACGGGCTTCGGGCAGACCGGCCCGCGCAGCTCGCAGCCTGGGTTCGGCACCCTGGCCGAGGCCTTCTCGGGCTTCGCCCACATCACCGGTTGGCCCGACGGGCCGCCAACGCTGCCGCCCTTTGGCCTGGCGGACGGGATCGCCGGGCTGGCGGGCACGTTCGCCACGATGGTCGCGCTCTACTGGCGCGACGCGCGCCACGGCCGGGAGGGCCAGGTGATCGACCTCAGCCTGTACGAGCCGCTGTTCAGCATCCTCGGTCCGCAGCTGGCCGAGTACCAGCACGCCGGCGTCGTGCAGAAGCGCCAGGGCAACCGCTCGCCGCGGACCGCGCCTCGCAACGCCTACGAGACCGGCGACGGGCGGTGGGTCGCTCTGTCGGGCGGCACCCAGCAGATCACCAACCGCATCTTCGCTGCGATCGGGCGCCCCGAGCTCGCGCAGGACCCGCGCTTCGCAGACGCCGCGGCGCGGCGCGCCAACGCGGACGAGGTGGACCGCCTCGTGGCCGAGTGGATCGCGGCGCGCCCGCTCGACGAGGTCCTGGAGGCATTCGCCGCCGTCCAGGCGCCGATTGCGCCGGTCTACGACGCGGCGCAGATCCTCGAGGACCCGCACTACCGCGCGCGCGGTTCGATCGTCGAGGCTCCCGACGAGGACCTCGGCACGATCGCGATGCCTGGCATCGTCGCACGGCTGAGCCGCACGCCAGGCGTCATCCGCCACACCGGGCCCACCATGATCGGCGCCGACACCGACGCGATCCTCGAACAGCTCGGGCTGCGGCGGGCGCCGACCGCCGAGGAGCGAGAGCCATGACGGAGGTCTGGAACCCCGCCGACCTGCCGTTTCCGCAGCGCTACGGGCCCGACGACACGCTGGGGGCCGCCAACGAGATCAAGCCCGAGACGGTCCGCGCCGCCGCCGGCCTCATCCGCCAGGGGCGACGCTACGGCCTGGCCCAGGTTCTCGACGAGGGCTCGCCGGCGCAGATGTGGCGCTACTGGAAGCACGCCCTGCTGACCGACGGTGCCCTTCCCGGCCGCGAACTCGGCGCCAACCGGCTGGCGTTCCTCGAGGAGGCCGTCTCGGGCGCCACGCACAGCGGCACGCACCTCGACGGCCTTGCGCACATCGGCATCGCCGAGCACGCCTACAACGGCCATCGCTACGCCGAGGTCGTCAGTGCCACGGGCGTCGATCGCCTGGGGATCGAGTCCGTGCCCCCGATCGTCACGCGCGGGGTGCTCCTCGACGTCGCGGGACTCGAGGGACGGGACATGCTTGGCCCCACCGTGGCGATCACCGACGAGCACCTCGAGGCGGCCGCGGCGCGCCAGGACATCGAGGTCGGCGCGGGCGACGTCGTGCTCGTGCACACCGGTTGGGGAGCGCTCTGGGGCGTCGATGATGCCGCCTACGCCGCGGGCGAGCCCGGGATCGGGCTGTCTGCCGCGCGCTGGTGCACCGATCGCCGGGTCGCCGTCATCGGGGCCGACAACTGGGCCGTCGAAGCGGTGGGCGCGGAGCGCGACGACCTCGTCTTCCCGGTCCACCAGCACTGCATCGCGCAGTACGGCTGCTACCTGCTGGAGAACGTCCGCACCGACGAGCTCGTGCGCGATCGGGTCCACGAGTTCTTCTGCGCGATCCTGCCCGCGCGGCTGCGCGGGGCGACGGCGTCGATCGTCCAGCCGGTGGCGATCGTGTGATGACCCGGCCGTGGGACGACCTGCTCAGCGAGCGCGACCGCGAGATCGTCGCGCGCGCCCGCTTCGGGCGCCGGGTCGGCATGGGCGCACGGCCCGCCGTCCTGGTGATCGACGCCCAGAACTACATGGTCGGCCCGCCGCCGGGGTCGACGCACGACTACCCCTCCGCGTGCGGACCCGCCGCCGTCGCCGCGCTCGACCGCCTGGCTGCGCTCCTCGACGCGGCGCGCACGGCGGGCGCGCCGGTCGTCTACACGCGCTTCGAGCTGCGCCGCGACGGCGCCGACATCGGCGCCTACGGTCGCAAGCGCGATCTCCTGAGCACCGAGGGTTGGTGCCTGGAGGGCAGCGAGGGCGCGCGGATCGCCGACGCCGTCGCGCCCGCCGACTCCGACCTTGTGCTCGTCAAGAAGAAGCCCAGCGCGTTCTTCGGAACTCCGCTACTCGCTCTGCTGGTCGATCGCGGCGTCGACACCGTGATCGTGACCGGTGGTTCGACCAGCAACTGCGTGCGCGCCACCGCGGTCGACGCCGTCTCCTACAACTTCCGCACCATCGTCCCGGAGGACTGCGTCTTCGACCGCATCGACGTCTCGCACCGCACAGCGCTCTTCGACCTCGACCGGCAGTACGCCGACGTTGTCGTGAGCACATCGCTGATCGAGCCTCTGCGCGCGGGGCCGGCGGCGTGAGCGGCGCCAGCGCGACCGCGTCGGCTGCGCGCGCACGCCGCCGCAGGTGCACTAGCCCGGTGCCGCGCGCCTTGCGCTGAGCCTCGTCGTCAACTACGCAGAGCGCAAGGAACGCACGCTCCCGGATGACGCCCCAGAACGAGGGCCTCGGCGAGGGCATGCGCTGGCCGACACCGGCAACACGATGGCCCCGACGTCCACGTGACCCCACGCGGTCCTGCCCCGGGCATTGCGGGCTCCCTCGCCCGCTGACCGTCGCCTCCGGGAGGTCATCGCCGCGCCGTGTCGCTGTGCACCGGCGCGTGTAGCAAGACGCTCGCGTTGAGCAGAACGATGCGTCGATTGAGGGTTAAGTCTGGGCTCCGCCCAACTGGCGCCCGGTGTCGGCGAGGTGGGCTTCGAGCGCACTGATGGCGGGTGGCACGGTCTGTAGGTCCAGTCGTGCGAGGTTGATGTCGCGCCCGACCTGTGGGCCGGCGAGTCGCTTGGTCACGACGGCGGGGGACGCGTGTGCCGCCAGGCCGGCGATCAGGGCGATGCCGAGTCCGGCGGCGACGAGGGCGAGAACGACCGCGAAGTCGTCGCCGTCGTAGGAGGTGCCGCGTTCACGGTCAGGGAGCAGGCGGGCGAGGGCGAAGTCGTCGCCGGCGTTGGGCGCGTCGATCCAGCGTTCTGATGTCAGGTCGCCGAGGAGGATTTCGTCGTGGTCTGCGAGTCGGTGCCCGTGGGGTAGCGCGATGAGCACGTCGTCGGTGAAGAGGTGGCGGAGGGTGATCGGCGCGGGCGCGTGGGCGTGTTCGAGCTGGTCGTCAAAGGTGACGGCGAGGTCGATTTCGCCACTGATCAGGGCGGCGTAGGCGGCGGTGGTCTCGAGTTGCGCGATGCAGACGCGGACGTTGGGGTGCTGGTCGGCGAAGGTTTCGAGCGCGGGTGCGACGAGCATCTCCGCGGCTGTTCGGAAGGCGCCGATGCGGACGGTGCCCGCGGTGCCATCGCGTAACGCGCGCAGCTCGGTGGCGGCCGCGTCGAGGACGGCACCCGTTTGGTGGGCGGCCTTGAGGGCGATCTCGCCGGCGGGGGTGGGGCGAACCGGGCGGCGCTCCAAGAGAGCGAGCCCGGCGGCGCGCTCGAGTTCGGCGATCTGCTGGGAGACCGCGGACTGCGTGTAGCCGAGCACCGTTGCGGCGGCGCCGAAGGAGCGGTGCTCTACGACCGCGGCGAAGGTCCGCAGCCAGCGAGCGTCGAGCATCAGCTGAGCTTATCGCGAATTCGTAGAAGATCGTTGGAAGCGATCGACCGGGGTGAGCGACCATGCCGCTCGTGAACGTCGCAGAGCTTGCCGCTGACCTGGTGGCCATCGATTCCATCAATCCTGCGCTGGTGCCGGGCGGCGCCGGCGAGAGCACGATCGCCGCCTTCATCGCTCGCTGGGGCGCGGAGCAGGGCCTTGAGGTGCAGTTGCTCGAGCGGACGGCCGGGCGGCCCTCGGTGCTCGTCACCGCGCGTGGCCGGGGCGGTGGTCGCACGCTGGCCTTGTGCGGGCATATGGACACGGTTGGCGTTGACGGTATGACCGATCCGCACCGCCCACGGCGCGACGGCGATCGCCTGTACGGCCGCGGCACCTGCGACATGAAAGGCGGTCTCGCCGCCGCGTTGATCGCTGCCCGCGATGCGGCCGCGCGTGGGGTCGCCGGCGACGTCGTGGTGGCCTGCGTGGCCGACGAGGAACACGCCTCGCTCGGGGTCCAGGAGGTGGTCGGGCAGCTGCGCGCCGATGCCGCGGTGATCACGGAGCCGACGCGGCACGAGATCATCGTCGCTCACAAAGGGTTCGTGTGGGGTGAGCTCACGGTGAGCGGCGTTGCGGCCCACGGCTCGCGGCCCGAGCTCGGTGTCGACGCGATCGTTCGCGCCGCGCCGGTGCTGGCCGGGATCGGCGCGCTCGACGCCGAGCTCGCCGCTCGCGACCCCGATGAGCTGCTCGGCTGCGGCTCGGTGCATGCCGGGACGATCGAAGGCGGCAGCGAACCGTCCTCTTACCCGGCGAGCTGCACGATCACGGTCGAGCGCCGCACACTGCCGGGGGAGACCGAGGCGACCTTCGCCGCCGAGCTCGAAGCCCTGGCCGCGGACGGCGTGTCGGTCCGCACCGGGCTGACCCGCGAGCCCTTCGCCATCGATCCCGGGCACGAGTTGGTGCGTCTCACGCGCGAGCTCGCGACCGCCGAGCTCGGCGCGGCCCCGCCCCTGTCGGGAGCGCCCTACTGGACCGATGCCGCGTTTCTGTCCGCCGCGGGCATCCCGACGCTCCTCTTCGGGCCGATCGGCGAGGGCGAGCACGCAGTGGAGGAGTGGGTGAGCGTCGCCTCGCTCGAAGCGGTGACCCGCACGCTGATTGAACTTGCGACCCGCTTCTGCGTCTGATGGCCACGGATCAGCAAACACGCCCGTGGGCGGCCAACCCGAACGCTCGCAGTTGGATCGCGCCGAGCTCGGGTGAGTCGGCGCTTGCCTTTCACCGGACCATGCCCGGCTACGCGGCCACCCCGCTGGTGCCGCTGCGCGACGGGCTCTACGTCAAAGATGAGTCAGACCGCTTCGGCCTGCCCGCGTTCAAGGTCCTCGGCGCCTCGTGGGCGACCAATTGCGCGCTCAGCGCGCGGCTTGGCCTCCCGCCCGCGCCGAGCTTGGAGGCGCTGATCGAGCGCACGCGCGGGATGGACACCACGCTGGTGACGGCCACCGACGGCAACCACGGCCGGGCGCTGGCATGGATCGCCCGGCAACTCGGCCTGCCCGCACGCGTCTACGTGGCGGCCGGGCTGTCGGGAAGCACGATCCAGGCGATCGTCGCCGAGGGCGCCGAGGTGATCGCCACCGGCCGCATCTACGACGACGCCGTGCGAATGGCCGCGCAGAGCGGCGGCGTGCTCATCCAGGACACCGCGTGGGCGGGCTACGAGGATGTGCCGCACTGGATCGTCGCCGGCTACAAGACGTTGTTCGCCGAGATCGACGAACTGCTCGAGCCGGGCCTGGTGGTGGTGCCGACCGGCGTCGGTTCGCTGCTGCAAGCGGCGATCGAGCACTACCGCGCCGACGGCGCGCGCCCCGCCGTGCTCGCCGTGGAGCCCGTCACCGCGGCCTGCGTCACGGCCTCGCTAACCGCCGGCGAGCCGGTGAGCGTCGACACCTCCGCACCGACGATCATGGCCGGCCTGAACTGCGGCACCGTCTCCTCGCTCGCCTGGCCGGCCGTGCGCGACGGGCTCGACGTCGCCGTCGCCGTCACCGACGACGAGACCCGCGCCGCCATGCGCGAACTGCACGCCGCCGGCCTACTCGCCGGGCCGTGCGGCGCGGCCGCCCTCGCAGGGCTCCACGCGGCGCCCTTCGAATCGACTGGGAACGTCGTCCTGATCAGCACCGAAGGCGCCGCCGCGAACGCCGCTGGCGAGCCAGTCGACCAGGCGCGGTAGCGTCCGCGCACCAATCCACGAAAGGATCCCTTTCGACGAAATGGACACTTCAGTGGCCGCCGATCGGGGATAGGAGGCCTTGTTCGTGCGGCTGGAGTTGTACGCGGAGGCCGCGGCGTTGTCCGTGGGTGACGTGGATGGCGTCGCGTTGGCCGCGGCGGACTTGGTTGAGGATGGTTTGGCGGGCGAGGCCGGTGCGGGCGGCAGCGTCGGCGAGGCGGACGTAGCCGTCGGGGACTTCGGGAATGAAACGCCGGCGGATGTCCTCGCTGAGCTTGATGCGCCACGGCGCGTGCGGAGCGGTTTGCTCGGCGGGCAGGAGCCCTTCGTGCAGCCAGCGGCGGACGGTTTGGGTGCAGACGCCGAGTTGGCGGGCGGCGTCGTGGATTGAGACGCCGATGTCGGCGCCGGGGGCGTAGCGCGGCCCGGCGGGGATGTTTGCGCGCTCACGGGTCGGGCGCATCATCCCCACCGCCAAGACCGCCGAGGGTGTGAGGACGATGACGATGCGACCGTGGCTGTACCAGCAGCTCTGCGACTGGCGAGCGCGTCTGATCGCTCGCGGTCTGATGGCGGGTGACGAAGCCTTCATCATCCCCGGCGCCAGCGCCGACGGCCATTACACGCTTGAGCAGCAGCACAACTTCATTCGCGACATCAAGGCGTGCGGACGCGACGCTGCCGCGCGCGACCACGAGATGACGTTCCTCAAGAAGACGACGCCGTACTCGCTCCCGCGCGGGCACATCTCGCTTCGGGTTCTTGCGGGTGAGGACATCAAGCGCATCGCCGACGACTGCGGGACCTCGACGGCGATGATCCATCGGCACTATCTGCACGAACTGGACATGCGCCATGAGCAGTCGGAGGGATTCAGCTTCGACGGCGCGGTAGAAGCGGCGCTGCGTGCCATGGCTGCCACGCCGGCCCGCTGAGTCGCCGGAATGTCTCGATCCCGCTCCGACCTGCGCTGCGCAGTGGCCGCTGACCGCACCTGGTCCTGGTCTACACTCGGGGCCTGCATGGCCCGCTTGTCCGCATCGCTTCCTGACGCCGCGTGCAGTACCAGCGCAGTATGGGAGTTGTTCGCGCCAGTGATTTCGGTGCGACAAGGATGCCGATTTGCAGGCATTTTGCCCTCTTAGCTCAGTTGGTAGAGCACTTCCATGGTAAGGAAGGGGTCGACGGTTCGAGTCCGTCAGAGGGCTTCAAAGAAAGGGCCGCAAACGTGGGGTCGACCGAACCGGAGCGGGCTACGTCCCGCCGCCGCTCCGCGCTTGATCCTCGTCGGGCCGTTGCTCCAGACCGTGCTTCGTGCGGGCATCGCGCACGGCGGACCAATCGGTGCGATGCCCGGCGCGATTGAGTCGGTGGCTTGCACGACGCTCGCGGCGGTAGCGCAGCCATTCGCTGAGGCGAAGCCTGAGGTTCACTTGCAGCCCCCTTTCGTGCGACGGACCGTAGGGTGGCTGGAGCGTGCAAGTCAACGGAGTGGGCGGGGTCAGCGAACAGCGAGGACGCGGTAGGGAGCCCCGCCGAGTTCCCGCTCATACCGTTCGCAACGCCACGGTAGGCGGCATCCGAGACGCGCGAACGGCCGGCATCAGGCCGGCGCATGCGCCGATCAGGATGGCCGAGGCGATACCGCCCGACCACGCCTCCGCGGGGATCACGACGGCCCAGTTCTTCGAGGTGGCATACACGGCCGTTGCCGCGGCCCCGGCCAGCACGCCGACGACGCCGCCGATGAGGGCGAGCAGGATCGACTCCGCGAGGAACTGCGTCCGGATCTGGCCCTTCGTCGCGCCGAGGGCGCGTCGGAGGCCGATCTCCGAGCGGCGCTCCAGCACCGAGATGATCATGATGTTGGCGACGCCGACGGCGCCCACGATCAGGGCCACGACGCCGAGACCGAGGAAGAGGCTGTCGAAGGCTCCCGATGCGGCGGCCCGGGCGGTGAGCACGTCGGATGGCTGGCTGACGTTTGCCTCGTTTGGTGCCTCGGGGTCGGCGGTCTGCGCGAGCAGCGACTGCACGGCAGCCTCGTGACCGGTGGCCGTGCGCACGTAGATCGTGCTCGGGGGGCCGGCCTTCGTCTTGCCGCCGGCCACGCTCACGTACCCGAGGTACTTCTGGGCGGCCGGATAGCCGATCAGGGCGCTGTTGTCGATGTCGGGCGCCAGCGGCGAGGGCTTCAGGACGCCCGCGACGTTGAACCACTGGCCTCCCAGCCAGATCCGCTGGTCGGGAAAGACCCGGTCGATGCCCAGCTGCGCCGCGGCGGCCGAACCGAGCACCGCGACCGGCTCGCGCGCAGTGCCCGCGTTGAGCCAGTTGCCGCGCGCGACGCCGGTGGTGAGCACCGACAGCAGGTTCAGGCTGGTGGCCTGTACCTGGAGGCCACCGCTGTTGCCCGCCGGGATCATCGAGTTCCGGTAGACGTTCTCCTCCTTCATCAGGCCGGTGTGTGCCACCAGTTGGACCTTGTCCAGGTGCGTGATCCGCGCCGGTGCCTCGAGCGGCAGCTTCGCCTCCCCGCCGGTGAGGCTCTGGCCGGCCTCGACGGTGAGCATGTTTGTGCCGAGCCGGTCGATCTCGGCGAGCAGCCCGGCCTGCGAGGACGACGACAGTCCGAGAACCGCCACGATCGCCGCCGTCCCGATCGCGATCCCGAGCGCGGACAGCGCGGCACGCAGCGGCCGGGCGCGCAGCCCGACGCTCGCCACCCGCAGCCCGTCCGTCAGCCGCAATCGGAGACCACCTGGCCGTCCAGCATCCGAACCCGACGCGGCAGCTCATCGGCGAGGCCCGCGTCGTGCGTGATCATGATGATCGTGGCGCCGGCGGCGTTGAGCTCGCGGATGAGCTTCATGATCGATGCGCCGGTGGTGCTGTCGAGGTTCCCGGTCGGCTCGTCGGCGAGCACGATCGCCGGACGCCCGACGAGCGCCCGGGCGATCCCCACCCGCTGGCGCTCGCCTCCGGAGAGCTTGGTGGGCTTGAACCCCGCGCGCGCGGAAAGGCCGACCCGCGCGAGCGCCTCATCCGCGCGCCGGTACCGCTCGGCGGCGGGGGCGCCCGCGTAGAGCAACCCGTCGGCGACGTTCTCGCGCACCGTGGCGTGTTCGGCCAGGAAGAACTGCTGGAACACGAACCCGATCTCCCGAGCACGCAGCCGCGACAGCTCGCGATCGCCGAGCCGCGCCGCGTCGACCCCACCGATCCGGACCACGCCGCTGCTGGGCCGCTCCAGCGTCCCCATGACGTGCAGGAGCGTGGACTTGCCCGACCCGGAAGGCCCGACAATCGCCACCAGCTCGCCCCGCCGCACGGAGAAGGACACCCCTCGCAGGGCGGGGACCGGCGGCTGCTCGCCGTAGACCTTCGTCACCCCCTCCAGTTCGAGCACCGATTCGTCGCTCACAACGACGGCACCACGACGTGATCGCCTTCGCG
>DATFRW010000350.1:0-42706 GCA_035262945.1 Solirubrobacteraceae bacterium | reverse complement strand
GAAGTACGCGTGGCCCGCGCTGCGCGAGAGCGGCGACGGGCGCTTCGTCGCGATCGCCTCCGCGCACGCCCTCGCGGCTTCGCCCTACAAGGCGGCCTACGTGTCGGCCAAGCACGGCGTGCTCGGCCTGGTCAAGACGCTGGCGCTCGAGGGCGCCGACGACGGCATCACGGCCGTCGCCGTCTGCCCCGGCTACGTACGCACGCCGCTCGTCGAGCGCCAGATCGCCGACCAGGCGCGCGCGCACGGGCTCCCCGAGGACCGCGTGCTGGAGGAGGTCATCCTCGCCCCGCACGCGATCAAGCGACTCATCGAGCCCGAGGAGGTTGCCGGTGCGGTCGCCTACCTCCTCGGGCCCGGCGGGCGCGCCATGACCGGCGCGCCGCTGACGATGGACCTGGGCTGGACCGCCCGCTAGCGCAGCTCGTAGTGCTCGCGCGCCGCGAAGCGGTCGACGCGCCGGTGGTAGCGGTCGCCCGCGATGCCGCCGACGATCCCGCACACGAGCGACACGACGAGTGCGGCGGCCAGCGTGACGATCCCGCCGGTGGTCAGCGACGCGTCGCCGACCGCGACGTTCGGCAAGTTGAGCTGCTGGAACACGTCGTACTCGTTGCCGCCGATGAGGGCGGCGATCGCCAGCGCGGCGCCGACGACGACGGTCCACGTCCACACCCCGATGCCCTGGCGCGCGCCGTCGAACCGGGCCATCCGTGCCGCGACGTAGCCGCCGCAGTACCACGCGACGGCCACCACGATCAGCAGCAAGATCGCGCCGCCGAGTCCGATGGTGTCCCGATCACCGTTCGCGACGTCCTTGATCTCGGACAGGTTCAGGGCCACGCCGGCCGCGGCGACGATCCCCAGCAGGATCGAGGCCAGCCCGATGGCACTCAGCAGCCCGAAGAACGCGCTGCCCCAGCGGATCCCGCCGAAGCGGCTGCGCTGGCGGGCGCGCATGGCCAGGACCGTGTCCTCGCCGACGACGGGCGCCAGCATGCGCCGCTCGCGCACCGGCTCCCAGTCGCGCTCGCGCAGCGCCGTGGCCGCGTCCTCCTCGCGCGTGAAGCGCTCGCGCTCCTCGGGGGGCACGACCTTGGTGCCGGCCGGCGTTTCGCGCTCCTGCACGGTCGTTGCCGCCTCGCGGTCGGCGACCGGCTCCGGCTCGTCCTGCACGGCGGTTGCCGTGCCACGGTCCTCCGCCACCGGCTCGTCGGCCGGCTCATTCTTGTGGAAGCGTCCGAACATGGAAGGTCCCTCCTCCCTCGGGGTTCGGACACATCCTTCCCCGTCAGCCCGACGACCACGCGTCGAGACGCTCCGCAAGTCGGTTCATCGAGCGTTCGCGCGCCGCGCGCGCGGCGCCCGCGAAGTCCGTCGGAGCGTCCGGCGGGCGTTCGACGCCGGCCGGCTGCAGCGTGGCGATCCTGCGGAAGGCGCGCAGCTCGTCGGCCTGCTCCTCGAGCGCTTGGCGCACGCGCGGCCGCAGTCCCATCGGCAGGTCGAGCAACGCATCGAGGCTCTCGTGCTCGACGAGCAGCTCCTTGGCGGTCTTCTCGCCGATGCCGCGCGCGCCGGGCAGCCCGTCCGACGGATCGCCGCGCAGCGCGATGAAGTCCGGCACCTGGTCCGGCCGCACGCCGTAGCGCTTGAGCACCTCGTCCGGCCCGATCGGCTCGGTCTCGCCCTTGCCGGCCGGCCACAGCACGATCACCGACTCCGAGACGCACTGGAACATGTCGCGGTCGCCGGTGAACAGCAGCGCCTTGCCGCCGGCCGCGGCCTCCGCCTCGGCCAGGCCGCCGAGCAGGTCGTCGGCCTCGAGCGTGTCGTGGCGCAGCACCGTCCAGTTGAACGCGCCGAAGAAGGCGGGCGCGTCGTTCCACTGGGGCACGAGCTCCTCCGGCATGTCGATGCGGTCGGCGTGGTAGGAGGGGTAGAGCTCGACGCGGTAGTGGGCGGCCTCCTCGCCGAAGCAGAGGACCACGGCGCGCGGCTCGTAGCGCTCGACCGCCTGCAGCACGAGGTTCGACGTGCCGAGCAGCGCGTTGACCGGGTTGCCGTCCGGCCCGGTGATCGAGCGCGGGAGCGCATGAAAGGCGCGATAGAGCAGCGACGGCGCGTCGACGGCCAGCAGCGGCGGCATGCCGACACCCTAGGGTGCCTTCCCGTGCGGCGCGCGCTGACCTCGCCCACCTTCCCCCTCTACGTCGGCGGCTTCCTCGGGCCGTTCGGCGGCGGCGTGATCGCCGTGCTCATCCCGCAGCTACGCGACGCGTTCGACGCGACGACCGGCGAGGTGGCGGCCGCGATCCCCGCGTACTTCATCCCGTTCGCCATCGTGCAGCTCGTGTCGGGGACGATCGGCGAGCGGCTCGGCCGCCGGCGGGTCGTCCGTGGCGGGTACATCGCGTACGCGGTCACGTCGGCGCTGGCGGGGGTCGCGCCCAGCATCGGCCTGTTCATCGTCGCGCGCGCAGGCTCCGGCGCGGCCAACGCGTTCCTGACCCCGCTCGTGCTCGCGGGACTCGCAGACATGACCCCGCGCGAGCGCCTTGGCCGCAGCATCGGCACGTTCGGCGCGGTCCAGACCGCGGCGATCGCGCTGTCGCCGCTGTGCGGCGGCCTGCTCGGGGAGATCAACTGGCGCCTGGCCTTCTTCGTCCCCGGCGCGGTCGCGCTCGTGCTCGCGCTCGTCCCGCCGCCCGACGCCGATCGGCTGCCGGGCACCGAGCCGGCGCGGCTGCGCGCCGTCTTCACGCGGCGCGTCGGCGTGCTGTCGGTCGCCGCGTTCATCGCCTACGCGAGCGTCACGAGCCTCGGCTTCCTGGTCGCCCTGCGCTGCGCCGACGCCTTCGGCCTGAGCTCTGGCGCGCGTGGCGCCGTGCTCGCCGGCTTTGGCATCGCGGGCGTGGCCGTCGGGCGCGCGTCGGGCCACCTCGTCGACCGCATCGGCCGGATCACGGTGACGGTCTACGGCGCCCTGGCCAGCGCGCTGCTCGTCGCGCTCATCGGCGCCGCGCAGAGCGTCGCCGGCGTGACCCTGCTGTGGATCGGCGCGGGCGCAGCGTCGACGGTCGTCTGGGCGGGCCTGAACACGATGATCGTCGAGGCGGTGCCGGCCAACCGCGCGGGGGCGACCTCGGTCGTGTCGGCGTTCAAGTTCGCGGGCAACGCGGCCGCGCCGGCGCTGTGGCTGCCGCTCTACGCGCAGGATCCGAGCGTCGCGTTCCTGGCCGCCGGGATGGGCAGCGTGCTGATGGGCGGCGTCACGCTGGGGTTGCGTAGGATGCGCGACCAATGCTCACCATCACCGGCATCGACGAACTGAAGACCAAGGTCGGCGAGGAGCTCGGCGTCAGCGAGTGGCACGAGGTCACGCAAGCCGACATCGACGCGTTCGCCGATGCGACCGGAGACCACCAGTGGATCCACGTCGACCCAGAGCGCGCGGCGCAGACCCCGTTCGGCTCGACCATCGCGCACGGCCTCTACACGCTGAGCCTTGGCCCGGTCCTGACCGAGGAGGCGTTCTCACTCGAAGGCATCGCGTTCGGCCTGAACTACGGCTACGACCGCGTGCGCTTCCCGTCGCCGCTGCCGGTCGACTCGCGCGTGCGCATGCGCGCGACGCTGACGAGCGTCGACGACGTGCCAGGCGGCATCCAGATGAAGGTCACGCAGACCTACGAGCGCGAGGGCGGCGAGAAGCCCGTGTGCGTCGCCGAGCAGCTCGTGCGGCTCTACAACGGCTAGGTCTCAGCCGACGCGGACGTCGGGCCCGACGGCCTTGCCGTAGACCACGCGGTACACGCCCGGGCGCGGCACCTGCACCGAGTAGCGCCCGCCTTGCAGCACGCGCGCGTCGGTCGCCGTCACCCACTTGCGGCCGTCGAGGCGCTCCACGCTGAGCCAGCGGCCCACGCGCGCGGGCGCGATCGTGCCCTCGATCCGCGGCGCCGCCGCGGCGGCGGCGCGCGCCACCGGCGAGATCCCGCCCGACGGGTCGCCCGCGGGCGCCGGCGTCGGCTTGGCCTTCTTCTTGGACTTGCTTGCCTTCGACGTCACCGAGGTGAAGAACGCCCACGTGTCGTTGAGGCCGAAGGCCGAGCGCAGCTGCGGCCCGGTCACGTTGATCCTGCCGCGCGTGCCGATGACCTGCGCGCGCACGACGCGGGGCGAGACGCCGCGCTGCAGCACCTTGATGCTCTTGAACGTGCCCTTCAGGTACCGGCGCAGCTTCGACTGCACCTGCTTGGCCGTGTAGCGCAGCGGCCCCCAGCGGTGCTTGGGCGACACGCTGTCGAACGGGTCGTCGACGGCCTTCAGCCACGGTTGCGGCTGGGACCCGACGAACGAGTTCTCGATGTCCTCGGTCTCGCCGCCCGACGTCGAGAAGAAGTACGTGGTGACCGGCTGCCCGCCGTACGTCACGACCTGGCCCCGGGTGGCGGCGACGGCCGCGTCGGTGTTCGGCGTCTCGGCGGCGACGCCGCGGTAGACCTGCGAGCGCGTGTCGGCGTACTGGTCGAACGTCGCGCCGCCGGCGTGAGTCGTGATGGCGTAGGTGCGGGCAGCGACCGCTTGCGCCTTGAGCGCCTCGGGCGGCCAGCCGGACGGGCTCTCCCCGCTGACGACGCCCCGCACGTAGCCCTCGAGGTCGAGCGCGTTGACGGCGATCAGCCGGGAGCCCAGCAGGCTGATGATCAGCGAGCCGCGGTAGAGGCCGTCGCGCACGCCGGGCACCGACGTGCCCATGAGCTTGAGCGCCTGGTCGACCGGCGCGTCGACGCGCAGCGGGCCGGGCGTTGTGCCCACGGCCTTGCCGGAGTTGTCGCGCAGGACGAGCCCGTCGCCGCCGTGCTTGACGGTGTACGTGGTCGCCGGATCAAGGCTCGTTTCGCCGGCGTTCAGCGCCCCGTTGAACGCGATCGACTTCTTGCCCCCCTGCAGCAGCACCTTGACCTCGGGGTTCGTCTGGAGCTGGCCGAGCGCGGTGCCGGTGTAGTAGTGGCCGAGGATGGAGCTGTAGCTCTGCAGGTGCAGCGCATAGCCGTACGCCCCGTACTGGCTCATCCCGATGCCGTGGCCGAACCCGGCGCCGGTGATGGTGAGCTTCGTGGCGGCCTGAGCCGGCGCGACGGCCAACAGCAGGGCCGCGCCGAGGGCGAGGACGAGCGCGCGCATGCCAGTCACCGAACCACCCCGGAGCACGTGAGTTGCGGTGCTAGCGTCCGCATGCGATCCGTGAGATTAACCGGCACACCAGCGACGTGTTCCGGCACTTCCTCGAATCGATGCGCGAACGGTGCCATTCGATGCACAAGCAGTCCCATGTGTGGTGGATCGGCCGAACCTCCTCCTCGCCTGAGGTGGCCGCAAGCGGTCTTGCAGGCACGGCATGACGGCCGAGGAGCTCGCCCACCTGCGCCGTGCCCGCGACTTCATGGATCGCAACTACGCCCAGCCGCTCGACGTCCCGGCGATGGCGCGTGCCGCACACGCGTCGCCGTCGCACTTCGCGCGCCAGTTCCGCCAGGCGTTCGGTGAGTCGCCCTACCAGTACCTGATGACCCGCCGCATCGAGCGGGCAAAGGCGCTGCTGCGCGGCAGCGACCTCTCGGTGACCGAGATCTCGCTCGCGGTCGGCTGCCAGAGCCTGGGAACGTTCAGCACGCGCTTTCGCGAGATCGTCGGGATGACGCCGCGCCAGTACCGCATGCGCACGCCCCCCATCCGCAGCGTCCCGCCGTGCGCGGCGATGATGATCACGCGACCGAGCAGGAATCGAGAAGAAACGCCGGTGGCCGCCGACTAGCGTCGCGGCCATGAAGAACCTCAGGCTCTCACATTGTTTCGTCTACGTGCTCGACCAGGACGAGGCGCTCGACTTCTACACGCGCGTGCTCGGCATGGAGGTCCGCACCGACGCGCGCATGGACGTCATGCGCTGGCTCACCGTGGCGCCCCGCGATCAGCCGGACGTCGAGATCAACCTCATGGCGATCGGGCCGCCGGTGCCGCCGGAGGACGTCGAACCGGTCCGCCGGCTCGTCGCCAAGGGCACGATGGGCGCGCTCATCTTCCGCACCGACGATTGCCGCGCGGCCTTCGAGCGCGTCCGCGAGGCCGGCGCCGAGGTCTTGCAGGAGCCGATCGAGCAGGACTACGGCGTCCTCGACTGCGCGTTCCGCGATCCGTCGGGCAACCACGTCCGCATCGGGCAGGACCTCGCGCCTGCGGCCTAAGCGACGACGGGAACCGCGACCTCCGCGGCGACGAGCTCGTCGAGCATGCTGGCCAGCTCGTACGCGAGCTCGGGATCGGCGAGGCGATCGCCGTCGAAGGCGTCGTGCGCCTGCGTGACCGGCAGCTCGCGGTCGATGACGCGGGCGCCCAGCGCGCCCAGGACCTTGCGGCCCTCGGCCTGCGCCCAGACGGCGCCGAACAGCCCGGTCGAGGCGCCGATGACGGCGGCCGGCTTGCTGCGCAACGGCGATTCGATCAGCGGCCGCGACATCCAGTCCAGCGCGTTCTTGAGCTGGCCCGGCAGCGAGTGGTTGTACTCGGGCGTCGCGATGAGGACCGCGTCGGCCTCGGCGATCGCCACCCGCAGGGCGTCGACGGCCTCGTGGCCGATCGTCTCGTCGTCTTCGTCGTAGGGCGGGATGTCCTTGAGCCGGTCGTACTCGACCAGCTCCGCGCCCGGCGGCAGAAGATCTGCCGCCGCGCGCAGGAGCCGGGAGTTGTGGGAGCCGGAGCGCAGGCTCCCGGAGATTCCCAGGACCTTCATCCGCCTACTCCTGGGTGAACTCGAGCTCGACGACGAGCTTGACGTCGTTGGAGAGCGCGAAGCCGCCCTTGGGCAGCGGCGCGTTCCAGGTCAGGCCGTACTCGGTGCGATCGACGACCGCCTCGAGCTCGATGCCGAGCTTGGTGAAGTCGCCGAGGGTGACGACCGGCTCGGTGATCGCGCCCTGAGCCTCGATCGGGCGGGTGTGGCCCTTGATCGTGAGCTCGCCGTCGACGATCAGGCGCCCGTCGTCGACGCGCACGAGCGTCGAGACGAACCCGATCTCCGGGTAGTTGGCGGTGTCGAAGAAGTCGGGCGAAGACAGGTGCGCTGCGAGGTTCTCGTCCTTGACGTTGATCGAGTCGGCGCTGACGGTGCCCTCGAGGCGCAGCGTGCCGTCCTCGTTGGCGGTGAGCGTCGCGGCGTAGTCCTCGAAACGGCCGCGGAACGTCGAGACGCCCATGTGCTTGACGGCGAAGCCGACGGACGAATGGACCTTGTCGAGCGTCCAGCTGGTGGCGGCGGGGACGGGGGTGGCGATTGCGGACAACGGAGTCTCCTTGCTTGGTTCCGGACCGCGGTCCGGTTGTTGATTGCGCAACCATAGCACGCAAACGGACCGTGGTCCAGTTCCACTACAATCCATGTGGATGGCCCCCGACCTTCCAGTCCTCGGCAGCGACCAACGCGAGCGGTCCGATGCCGCGCGCAACCGCCGCAAGGTGCTGGAGGCCGCGGGCCGCCTGTTCGAGTGCCATGGCGCGGCGAACGTCTCGATGGATGCGATCGCCGCGGAGGCCGGGGTGGGCAAGGGCACGCTGTTCCGGCGCTTCGGCGATCGCGCGTCGCTCGCACGCTCCGTGCTCGAGGCGCATGAACGCGAGCTGCAGGAGGGCCTGATCCGCGGGCCCGCGCCGCTCGGCCCGGGCGCCCCGCCGGCGGAGCGCCTCGCCGCGTTCGGGCGCGCGTACCTCGCCTTCCTCGAGCGCCACAGCGACCTGATCCTGGCTGCCGAGTTCGGCTCGCCCGGGCTGCGCCTGGTCAGCCCCCCGTACGCCTTCTACCGCACGCACGTCACGCTGCTGCTGCTGCAGGCCGGTGCCGCCGAGGCGGCGGACTACCTCGCCGATGTGCTCCTCGCGCCGCTCTCGGCCGCGACGTTCCGCTACCACCGCGACGTGCGCGGGCTGAGCGTCGATGAGCTCGGCCGGCGCTACGAGGACCTCTGTCGCCGTATCGTCGGCTGACGCCCGGGGGTAGGCTCGGCGTATGAGCACGGCGACGGCAGAGCAGGCGATCCTCGACGCGGTCAAGCCCCAGCTCTTCATCGGCGGCCACTGGCGCGACGGTGCGGAGGGCGGCACGATCCCGGTCGAGGACCCGGCGACCGGCGAGACGCTGATCGACGTCGCGGACGCGACCGTCGACGACGCGGAGGGGGCGCTCGCCGCGGCGCACGAGACGTTCCAGACCTGGCGCGACCACCCGCCGCGCGAGCGCGGCGACATCCTGCGCCGCGCGTACGACGTCATCACCGAGCGCACCGACGAGCTCGCGCTGCTCATGACGCTCGAGATGGGCAAGCCGGTGGCCGAGTCGAAGGCCGAGATCGCCTACGCGGCGAACTTCTTCCGCTGGTACGCCGAGGAGGCTGTCCGGATCAACGGCCGCTTCACGGTCAACGAGACCGGGAAGGGCCGCGTGCTCACGCTCAAGCAGCCGGTCGGCCCCTGCGTGTTCATCACGCCATGGAACTTCCCGCTGGCGATGGGCACGCGCAAGATCGGCCCGGCGATCGCGGCGGGCTGCACGATGGTGGTCAAGCCGGCCAAGCAGACGCCGCTGTCGATGCTCATGCTCGCCCAGATCCTCGAGGAGGTCGGGCTGCCGGGCGGCGTGCTCAACGTCATCACCGCGAAGGCGTCGGGCGCGACGATGGAGCCGCTCATCAAGGACCCGCGCACGCGCAAGCTGTCCTTCACGGGATCGACCGAGGTCGGCCGCACGCTGATCGCGCAGTCGGCCGACCAGATCCTGCGGGTGTCGATGGAGCTCGGCGGCAACGCGCCGTTCCTCGTCTTCGACGACGCCGACGTCGACGCCGCGGTCGAGGGAGCGCTCATCGCGAAGATGCGCAACATCGGCGAGGCGTGCACCGCCGCCAACCGCTTCCACGTCGCGAGCGGCGTGGCGGGCGAGTTCGCCGAGAAGCTGGCGGCCCGGATGGGCGAGATGAAGGTCGGCCGCGGCACGGAGCCCGACGTGAGGGTCGGCCCGCTCATCGACGACACCCAGCGCGGGAAGGTCGCCGACCTCGTCGACGACGCGCGCGAGCGGGGCGCCAAGGTGCTGCTCGGCGGCGCGCGGATCGACGGCGCCGGCTACTTCTACGAGCCCACCGTGCTCACCGACGTCCCCGACGACGCGCGCCTGCTCGACGAGGAGATCTTCGGCCCCGTCGCGCCGGTGCGCGGCTTCGACTCCGACGACGAGGCGATCGCCGCCGCGAACGCGACGGAGTACGGCCTCGTCGCCTACGTCTTCACCCAGGACATCAACCGGGCGTTCAAGGTCATCGAGGGGCTCGACACCGGGATGATCGGGCTCAACCAGGGCATGGTCTCCAACGCGGGCGCGCCGTTCGGCGGCGTCAAGCAGTCGGGCTTCGGCCGCGAGGGCGGCCCCGAGGGCATCCAGGAGTACCTGGAGACCAAGTACGTCGCGCTGAACGTGCCGTAGGTGTCCCGCTTCGTCGACCTCTCCGCGCCCATCGCGCCGTCGCCGCGCGAGCTGCCCGACCTGCTGCGCACCGAGATCGAGTACGAGGATCACGCCCGCGGAGCCCAGGCCATCAAGGGGCTCCTCGGCGTCGGGCCCGACCTGCTGCGCGACGGCGAGGGCTGGGCGGTGGAGACGTTCCTGCGCTTCGGCACCCACAACTCCACGCACGTCGACGCGCCCTGGCACTACAACTCGACGATCGGCGGCGAGCGCGCGCAGACGATCGACGAGCTGCCGCTCGAGTGGTTCCACGCGCCCGGCGTCGTGCTCGACTTCACCGACCGCGCGGACGGCGAGACGATCGACACCGCCGATGTCCAGCGCGAACTCGAGCGAATCGGCCACGCGCTCGCCCCGCTCGACATCGTCCTCGTGCGCACCGGCCGCGACGCCTTCTACGCCGAGCCCGACTACATGATCCGCGGCCCCGGCGTCACCGCCGGCGCGACGCGCTGGCTCTTCGAGGAGGGCGTGCGCGTCATGGGCATCGACGCATGGGGCTGGGACCGGCCGCTCAACCTCCAGGCGCAGGACGCGCTCGAGCGCGGCGAGCCCGGCATCTTCTGGGCCGCCCACCAGGCCGACCTGCCGTACTCGCAGATCGAGCGGCTCTTCAACCTCGGCGCCCTCCCGAGCACCGGCTTCCTCGTCAGCTGCTTCCCGCTGCGTCTCGTCGGCGGCAGCGCCGCTCCGGCGCGGGTCGTCGCCATCCTCGACGACTGACCAGCGCTATCGTGCCTACGCGAGCGCAACTCGCGCGCGAAAGCCGCCGTTAGCAGTGTTGTGAGCAGTCCGTACACGCGCATCAGGCTGGGGCGCGCCGAGCAGGCGCGTGGCGTCGCCTACCCGGGCGGATGACCGGCGGCGCGCGCTGGGGGATGCTGGCCGCGTGCCTCGCGGTCGTCCTCGCCGTCCTGGCAGTGGTCGCCGGCGCGGTCGGCGAGCAGCGCGGCACCGGCAAGGCGATGACCACCGCGGCATCGGCCGAAGGCGAGCGCCCGCTGAACGGCCCGTGGGTCGTGCGCGGCGACCGCGCCGGGCGCGGCGTCGCGCTGGGCTGGCAGGCCGGCGGCTTCGTCGGCCGGACGGTGTCGGTCCCGTTCTCGCCGAACGCCCGGCACGTGCGCGGCGCAGCGGGCACCCGCTCCTTCGAGGGCTCGGTGGCCTGGTATCGCACCACGATCGACGCGCCCCGCGCCGGCGACTACGCCGTCCGCTTCGAATCGGTCAACCACCGCGCGACCGTCTGGATCGACGGCCGCCAGGTCGCCCGGCACACCGGCACGTACCTGCCGTTCGAGGCGCGGGCGCCGTTGAGCGCCGGCCGCCACGTCCTCGTCGTCCGCGCAGACTGGCGCGACCCCGCCGCGATGAAGGCCGACGCCTGGCACCGGACGTGGTTCAACTTCGGCGGGATCAACCGCTCGGTCTCGATCCGCCCGCTCGGCCGCAGCGAGCTCGACGCGCCATCGATTGTCACGCGGCTCGACGGGACCGACGCGGTCGTCGACGTCACGGTCCGCGTCACCAACCGCGCGGCGGATCGCACGCTGACCGTGCGCGGCACCGTGGCGGGCACCGCCCTGCGCTTCGCTCCGATCAGCCTCGCCTCCGGCGCCCAGGCCACCGTGCGCGCGCAGGCGCGCATCCACGATCCCGACCTGTGGGAGCCGGGCCACCCCGCCCTGAAGGACCTCGTGCTCGAGGTGCCCGGCGAGTCGGCGCTGTCGGCGCGCGTCGGCCTGCGCCAGCTGCGCTGGCAGGGCGGCAAGCTGTTGCTCAACGGCCAGCCGCTGCGCCTGCACGGCGCCTCGCTGCAGGAGGACGCGCCCGGTCGCGGCGACGCGCTGCTGCCCTCCGACATGGACGCGATCGTCAACCGGCTCAAGGCGATCGGCGCGAACGCCACCCGCTCGCAGCACCCGCTCAGCGACGCGCTGCTCGACCGCCTGGACGCCGCGGGCATCCTCGTGTGGCAGGGCGTGGGCCCGGTCGACGCGCCGGGCGCCTGGACGTCGCGCACGCCCGAGCAGCAGCGCCGCGCGATCCGCCGAGTGCGCCTGAACGTCGTGCAGGCGCGCCTGCACCCCAGCGTCGTCGCCTGGAACCTCGCCAACGAGGTCGCGGGCAACGGCCACCGCGGCGGCCAGCCGCAGTACGTCGACGCCGCCGCGCAGATGGTGCACCGCCTCGACCCGGGGCGGCCCGCCGCCATCGACGTCTGGGGCACGCACCTGCCCGCCTACGCCGGCTTCATGTATCGCCACATCGATGCGGTCGGGGCGACGAACTACGCCGGCTGGTACGACGACACCTACGCGACCCCGGACACGATCCACGCGCGCATTGAGGAGTGGCTCACCCGGCTGCACGCGACGTTCCCGGGCAAGGTCCTGGTCGTCAGCGAGTTCGGCGCCGAGGCCAACCGCCTCAACGCGCCGGGCAGCCCGGGGTCCGAGAGCTTCCAGGCGCGACTGCTGACCGAGCACATCCGCACCTACGACGCGACGCCGTGGCTGACCGGCTCGCTGGTGTGGAACCTTCAGGACTTCGCGCTGGCCCCGTCGTTCGCGGGCGGCTCGATCCGCCGCGAGGTCCCGAACATCCGCCTCGTGCGCGGCATCAACCAGAAGGGCCTGTTCACCTACGACGGCCAGCCGAAGCCGTCCGTCGCGGCGGTCCGGCGGGCGTTCAACGGGAGTTAGCGCTGCTCCCTGCCGCGATGCGGCGCAGGTCGATGATCCGGTCGTACAGCTCGGCGTCGACGCCCTGCTCGAGCGCGACCTCGCGCAGGGGGCGCCCGCTCTTGGACGCCACCTGCACGATCGTCGTGCCCTTGTCGTAGCCGATGTGCTCGTTGAGTGCCGTGGCCACCGCGAGCGTCGCCTCGGCCGAGCGCTTCGTGCCGTCGCGGTTGGCGGCGATGCCGTCCACGCACTTCTCGGCGAAGGCGACGGACGCGGTCGCGAGCAGGTGGATCGACTGCAGGAGGTTGCGCGCGATGAGCGGGATGCGCACGTTGAGCTCGAACTGGCCCTGCATGCCGCCGACCGTGATCGCGGTGTCGTTGCCGATCACCTGCGCGGCGACCTGGAGCACCACCTCGGGGATGACCGGGTTGACCTTGCCGGGCATGATCGACGAGCCCTTCTGCAGCTCGGGCAGGTAGAGCTCGCCGATGCCCGCCCGCGGGCCCGAGCCCATGAGCGCGAGGTCCTGCGCGATCTTCGTCAGCGACACCGCGACGACCTTGAGCGCGCCCGACAGCTCGACGAGCGAGTCGCGCGAGGCGTTGCCCTCGAACGGGTCGGCGGGCGCGGCGATCTTCAGCTTGGTCTGCTTGGTCAGGTCGCGGCGGACCTTGTCCGCGAACCTGGGATCGGTGTTCAGCCCGGTTCCCGTCGCGGTGCCGCCGAGCGGGATCTGGCGCACGTGCTCGAGCGCTGCGAGCACGCGCTCCTGGCCGAGGCGGATCTGGGCGGCGTAGCCGCCGAACTCCTGCCCGAGCGTGACCGGCACCGCGTCCATGAGGTGCGTGCGGCCCGACTTGACGACGTTCTCGAAGCGCTTGGCCTTGCGCGTGAGCGAGCGCTCGAGCTGCTTCAGCGCGGGCAGCAGTTCGTTGGTCGCCTGGTCCAGCGCCGCGAGGTGGACCGCGCTCGGGAAGACGTCGTTGGACGACTGGCCCATGTTGACGTGGTCGTTGGGGTGGACGCCCTTGCCGGCGAGCGCCGCGATGACCTCGTTGGCGTTCGTGTTCGACGACGTGCCCGAGCCGGTCTGGAAGACGTCGATCGGGAACTGGGCGTCGTGGGTGCCGACGGTGACCTCGTCGGCGGCCGTGGTGATCGCCTCGGCGAGCTTCGGGTCGAGCTTGCCGAGCTCGGCGTTCGCGCGGGCCGCGGCGCCCTTGATGCGCCCGAGCCAGTGGATGACCGAGGCGGGGACCGTCTCGCCGGAGATGGGGAAGTTCTCGACGGCCTTCTTCGTCTCGCTGCCGTACAGAGTCTTTCGCGGAGCCATGGCCGGGACACTAGCCACAGAACGCCGCAAGCTCCCTGGCGGTGCCGACCGGGTCGTCGTACGCCATGAGGAAGCCGGTCCCGCTGAGGATGCGCAGCTGCCCGTTGGGGAGCAGGTCGAGCGCCTCCTCGGCCGCCTGAAGGGGGTGGCGCCGATCGTTGTCGGCCCACAGCAGGAGCACCGGGAAGTCCAGCCGCGGGTAGAGGTCGAGCAGCTCGCGCCGCGGCCCGCTCGGCCAGCGCCGCGCGAAGCGCGCCCATGAGCGGGCGAGGTTGGCGTTGCCGCCGACGTCGGCGAACGCGTGGCGCACGAGGTCCCGCGCGGCCGGGTCGCCCGTCGCGGTCATCTTCACGCCGCGCTCGGGCCGGTAGGCCGCGCGCGCGACGTGCGTGAGCGCGCGGTCCAAGCCCGGCACCGCGCCCAGCCGGGCAGCCGCGCGCCAGGGCGCCCGGGGCGCCGGGCGATGCAGCGGGTTCGGCATGAGCACGAGCCGCTCGGGCTCGATGAGGTTGAGCTCGAGCGAGCGCAGCAGGATCAGCGCGCCGAGCTCGTGACCGCCGACGATCGCGCGCGGGCCCGCGGTCTCCCGGCAGAACGCGGCGATGACCTCGGCGAGCCAGTCGAGCGTGTACGGATGGCGCGGACGGTCCTCGGAGTCCCCGTGCAGCGGCAGGTCGGGCAGGATGAGGCGATGGCGGTCGGCGAGGACGTCGACGATGGGCTCGAACTCGCGATAGCTGAACAGCGCCGAGTGCAGCAGCACGAGGCTCGACCCGGCGCCGGTCTCGCGATAGGCGACCCGGGCGCCGTCGGTGTGGTGGTAGAGGCGCAGCTTCATGCAGCGATCCGGATCGTAAAGTGGCCAGCGTGCGCCGCTCCGCCTACGACGGCGAGATCCTGCGGCTGGCGCTGCCCGCCCTGGGAGCACTCGCCGCCGAGCCGCTCTACCTCCTGGCCGACACCGCCATCGTCGGCCATCTCGGCACGCCGCAGCTGGCGGCGCTCGCGCTCGCGGCGACGGTGCTCTCGAACCTCGTCGCGCTGTGCATCTTCCTGACCTACGGGACGACCGCCCGCGTGACGCGCCTGCACGGCGCGGGCGAGGACGAGGCCGCCGCGGCGCTCGGCCCGCAGGCGTTGTGGCTGGCCCTCGCCGTGGGCGTCGTGCTGGCGAGCGTGGTCGCCGCGCTGGCCTCGCCGCTCATCCACCTGCTCGGCGGCGACGGCGACGTCGCCGACATGGCCACGCGCTACCTGCGCATCGCCTCGCTCGGCCTGCCGATGGCGCTCATCGCGCTGGCCGGGCAGGGCTGGCTGCGCGGCATGAGCGACCTGCGCACCCCGCTGATCATCGTGCTCGCCGCCAACGCCGTGAACATCGTGCTCGAGGTCGTCTTCGTCTACGGCTTCGACTGGGGCCTCGACGGGTCGGCGTGGGGCACCGTTATCGCGCAGCTCGGCATGGGGATCGCCTTCGCGTCGGTCCTGTTGCGCGTCTTCGCCTGGCCCAACGTCGCGCGCATCCGGTCGCTGGTCTCGATCGGCGCGCAGTTGTTCGTCCGCACGGCGGCGCTGCTCGCCTGCTTCGTCCTCGCGACGGCGGTGTGCGCGCGCATCGGCGCGGCGACGCTCGCGGCGCACCAGATCGCGTTCCAGCTCTTCGGCTTCCTCGCGCTGCTGCTCGACGCGATCGCGATCGCGGGCCAGGTCATCGTCGGCCGCGCCCTCGGCGCGGGCAATGCCGACGAGGCCTACGCGGCCGCGCGCCGCATGCTCGAATGGGCGCTCGCCGCAGGCCTGGTCATCGGCGGGGTGCTCTTCGCGCTCGTGAACGTGATCCCGCACGTGTTCACGTCGGACCCCGACGTCATCGACCAGGCCAACGACCTGTGGCCGCTGTTCTGCGTGATGTGGCCGGTGGCGGCGATCGTCTTCGCGCTCGACGGCATCCTCATCGGCGCCGGCGACACGCGCTTCCTCGCCCTGGCGATGATGGTGGCCTTGGTGGTCTTCCTGCCGATCGTCCTGCCGGCCGACACCGTCGTCGTGGTGTGGCTGGCGATCGACGTCCTCATGGTGGTGCGCCTCCTGGCGCTCGGCGCGCGCTTCGCGCGGCGCCGCTGGGCGCTCGTCGGCGCCCACGCCTAGTCGCTGATCCGCTCCAGCGGCTCCGGCAGCGGGAAGTCCCGCCGCTCGCATCCCTCCTCGATCGCCGCGATCACCTCGCGCATCACGTGCACGCGCGCGTAGTGCTTGGAATCGCCCGGGACGATCCGCCACGGCGCCGCGTCGGTGTCGGTGCGGTCGAACATCTCCTCGATCGCGGCCGTGTACCCCTTGCGCTTGCCCCGGTTGCGCCAGTCCTCGTCGGTGAGCTTCCACGACTTCAGCGGGTCGTCGCGCCGCGCCTCGAACCGCTCGAGCTGCTCCTTGTCCGAGATGTGGAGGAAGAACTTCACGAGGATCATCCCGTCGTCGGAGAGCGCGCGCTCGAAGTCGTCGATCTCGCGGTAGGCCCGGCGCCACTCCTCCTTGCTCGCGAAGCCCTCGACGCGCTCGACGAGCACGCGGCCGTACCACGTGCGGTCCAGGATGGCCATGCCGCCCCGGCCCGGCAGCGCGGGGACGAAGCGGCTCAGGTAGTGGTGGCGCTTCTGGTCGGGCGTGGGCGCGGCGAACTGCGTCACCCGCACGTGGCGGGCGTCGAGCGGCGCGACGAGGCGCTTGATCGCCCCGCCCTTGCCTCCGGCGTCCCAGCCCTCGAAGAGCACGCACAGCGGCGGCCCGAGCCGGCCCGATCCGATGATGCCGCCGAGCGCCAGTCGCAGCTGCGCGAGCCGGCCTCCGTACTCGTCGAGTTCGCGCTCGGAGTCCTTGCGCGACAGCTTCAGCGAGAGGTCGACGTCGTCGAGGCGGCCCATCGATCCATCCTCGCAGTCGCAGCCTCGGGTGGCCAAACCTGCGCAAAGCTGCACCCGCGGTGCTCCACGGCGCCGCGGCTGCCGTACTTGCGCGCATGAGCCACACCGCTCGCCGGGCGTCGCGCCTGGGCCTCACCGCTTCGGAGGCCGCACGCCACCTTGGCGTCTCGATCTCCACGCTGCGCCGCTGGTCGGACGCCGGCCACGTCGAGTCCTACCGCACCCCGGGGGGCCAGCGGCGTTTCAGCGTCGAGCAGCTCGACGCGTTCCTCGACTCCCTGCGCCCGCGCGGCTGAGCCGCTACGGCGAGGGCGCGATCGCCTCGCTCATCCGCCGCTCGATGTCGAGCTCGCGGTCGAAGTCGGCCTCGTCGGCATGGCGATAGTCGGTGCCGCGGCCCGCGAGCAGCTCCGACAGCGCCTCGACGTAGGTGGCGTCGAGCTGGCTGCCGGCAACGCGCCGCAGCTCCGTCAGCGCCTCGAACGAGGTCATCGGCGTGCGGTACGTGTCCGGGGCGGTGAGCGTGTCGTAGACCTCGGCGACCGCGACGATGCGGGCGATCGCCGGGATCTCGTCGCCGCGCAGGCGGCGCGGGTAGCCGCGCCCGTCGGGCCGTTCGTGGTGCGTGCGCACGATCTCCGCAACCGGCCCGTAGACGCCGATGTCGCGGAGGAGCTCTGCGCCGATGTCGGGGTGGCGCCGGATGCCGCGCCAGTCCGGGTCCGAGAGCTGCCCGCCGCGCTCCATCACGCGGTCGGAGAGCGCGAACTTGCCGATGTCGTGCAGCAGCCCGGCCGTGTGAGCCAGCTCCTGGTCGCGCTTGGACATCCCGCACTGCTTGGCGATGTCGCGCGCGAACGCGGCGACGGCCGCGCAGTGACGCGCTGCGCGTGAGTCGCGCTCGTCGAGCGTGCGGATCAGGCCCGACAGCACGCCCCACGACAGGTTCGCGTACTCGCGGGTGCGCTCGCGCGCAACGATGACGAGCCGCGCCATATAGGTGAACGCGATGATGTTGAGCAGCACGAACACGAGCGCGGTCAGGCCGAGCTCCGCGTAGATCTCGGCGACGACCGCCACGATCGCGATGTTCAGCGCGACGGCGGGGATGACGCTGCGCGCGGCGAGCAGGTTGCGCCGGATGGAGGTGCCGTCGAGCAGCCCCATCAGCGTCGACACGATCAGCACGTTCGTGGCCATCGTGAGGACCGAGGCGAGCACCAGGAGCGCGACGAACTCCGCGCCCTTGCGCGGCGGATCGATCGCGTCGAACGCCACGGCGGCAAGCAGGCTCGGCGTTGCCGAAGCCGCCAAGTTGATGACGAGCGCTCGCCACCGGTAGCGCTGAAACACCCAGACGGCGATATTGGCTACCGTCGGGATCAAGAAAGCCGGCACCGGGCCAAGGAAGCCCACCGCCAGCATCGCCCCTGTAAATGCTGCAGAGAACGTCAGGCGCGTTGCGATCTTCGGCGCCAGCAGTTCGGCGACGACGGCGCACAGCGCGAGCACCACCGAGACAGGCTTGACGAGCGGTCCCCAAGGGGACATCGTGAGCCCAACCACCCCAACACAGACGACCGCGCTCGCGAGCAGAGTCGCGAGTAGTGGACGTGCCCGGGGCTGGGCGTCCGTCATCGAATGGACGCTACAGCCTCATAAGGCACACGTCTCAACAATCAACAAAGAGCCGTTTAGCGGCCGCCCATAAACACTGGTGGACCTCCCTCCGTGGGGGTTCGCTGGATCGGACGTGGCGAAATGTACACACGTCCAGATGCCATTGCACGGATTTGACTGCGAAACCCGTGCAACATCTGCGTGCGCGGAGACATAGATGCGTCAGACTGGTCCCATGAGGCGGACGTGCGCACGCTGAAGACGTCAGAAGCTGCCGCGGTGCTCAACGTGAGCCCGAATACGCTCCGGGCTTGGGAGCGCCGGTTCGGCTATCCAAAGCCGCAGCGAACTGCCGGCAAACACCGGCTGTACACGCACGGCGAAGTCGCCGCATTACGCGACGCTCTTCAAGAAGGCCTATCCATTTCCTCCGCAATCTCGCGTGCGCGCGAGTCGCTGAGCTCGGACACGAGCACGCTCGTCGGCGCGCTCCAGGCCTTCGAACTCGATCGCGCCGACGCCGCGATGGAGGCGGCCCTCGCCCTACGCTCCGTCGAGCGCAGCGTCGAGGAGGTCCTGCTGCCCTCCATTCGCGAGATCGGCGAACGGCACGGGTTCGACTCGGCGCCCTGGGCCTTCGCGGCCAGGTGGGCGACCGACTGGCTCCAGCGTGCGCAGCGGATGGCCCCGCCGCCGATGCGGCCGGCGGCGATCCTCGTCGGCGACGCCACGCGCGACGACCTCGACCCCGACGCGCTGGCGCTGAAGGCGCTGCAGCTCTTCTCGGTGCGCTCCGGCGCGCGCGTGCTGGTGCTGCCGATCAGCGGCGTCGCCGGGCTCAACGAGGTGCTCGGCGCGTTCGCGCCGCAGGTCGTCGTCATCGCGGGCGCGCACGCGTCCGACGACGACGTGGCCCGCTGGGCCTACCGCGTCCGCGCCGCCAGCGGCGCGCTGCCGATGGCCCTCTTCCGCCGCGGCGCGCGCAGCGATGCGGCGCGTACGACCGCACGGAACTTGCCGGAATCCTCTGGCGAGGCCCATCGCATCGTGCTAGACATTCTCGACAGCCGGCCGCGGGGGGTGGCCGCTCCGGCTGAAGACCACATTGACCAGCCGGATGACTCCCGTCAGGTGAAAGCTTCGTGATCGACCGCCCCCGCCTTGTAGCCCTTCCGGGCCATGGCGACCGCCGCCCCGATGTTCAGTTCTGTGGTCATTGCGGCCGCCCGCCCGCCGAGGCGGATATCCAGCCGGCCTCGCGCGTCTGCACGCGCTGCGGTCTCGGTCTGATGGTCTCCGCGCCGCCCGACGCGGCGCCCTCGCCGCACGACCCGTTCCTGCTCGTCGACGGCCAGCTCTCGATCTGCGCTGTGAGCCGCTTGGCGGAGCAGCTCCTGCTCGTCGACGAGACCGAGGCGGTCAACTCGCACATCGGCGACCTGCTCGTCCCGGCGGACGCCGAGATCGGCGGGCCCGAGTCGCTCGTCAATCTCATCGTGCATGCCGCTCGCGGCGCGGGCGAGACGCACCACGTGGTGCTGCGCCCCGCCAAGGAGTTCGGCATCCGCTTCTGGGCGCGGATCGCGCCGTGCGGCCCGCCGCGGGCCGCGCTCGTCGTTCTCGCCGACGGCCGCTAGCCCGAAACGTCGTCGGCGCCGGGCGCGCCGTTCCTGCCCCTGCAAGCGATCGCCCGTGCTGCACCTTCGCTTGCCGTCGTTGCGCAACCCTCGCCAACGCTCGATACATCGCGCATGGGCGCGATCCGTACGAACGCCGCTGCCGCGATGCTCGGCGTCAGCCCCAACACGTTGCGCTCGTGGGAGCGGCGCTTCGGCTTCCCGGAGCCGCGGCGCACCGCCGGTGGCCACCGCCAGTTCGACCTGGGCGAGATCGAGTCGCTGCGCGCCGCCTTCGAGGAGACGCACAACATCTCCTCGGCGATCGCGATCGCCCGCGAGCGCGGGGCGGGCCCGCCGACGGCCTCGCGGCTGCGCAGCGCGTTCGCGCGCTTCGACGAGCGCGACGCGGACCGCGTGCTCGAGGAGAGCCTCGCCGTCCGCTCGGTCGAGCGCACCGTCGAGGAGGTGCTGCTCGCCGGGGTGGGGACGCTCGACGACGACACGCCCGAGTACGCCTTCGCGTGGCGCTGGGCCACCGGCTGGCTGGCCGCGGCGATGCGCGTCGCGCCGCCGGCCACGCGCGAGGACGGGGCGCTCGTCTTCGACGCCAGCGCGCCCTGCGACCTCGATGCGCTGCACGCCCAGGCCCTCGAGTTGTGCCTGCGCCGGCGCGGCCTGCGCACCCTCACGCTCACGGTCGCGCTCGACCCGAGCCGCCTCACGCGGGCGCTGCACGCGCTCGCGCCGCGCGCGGTGGTGCTCACCGGACGGCGCGCGTCGCTCGATGCGCTCGGTCGTCTCGTCTACGCCGCGCGCCGCATCGGCGGCGACGCGGTCGCGGTGTACGACTTCCGCGGCGCGCTGCCCTCGACCGGCGCGACGACGGTGCCACATCTCGGCGACGCCCCGCTGGCGGCATGCGAGCAGCTGCTCGGGGCCCTCGACGAGCGAGAGCCCCGAGCCACCGAGTCGCGCCCGGCGCTGCTTGCTGTCGGCGACTAGCCGAGCCTGACGCGCGTCTGCATCGCGCTGACGGCGCCGCGTTGGGTCGCGGTCACGCGCAGCGTGTAGGAGCCCTTCCGCAGTGCCCGCTTCGTGTGCAGGACCGCGGTCGCGCGCGACTTGCGCAGCCGCGTCGATGCCGTGGCGAGCACCTTGCCCGAGCGGACGATCCGGAACCGCAGCGCGGTCGAGGCGCGTGCCCCGTTCGCGCGGCAGCTGGCGGTGACCTTGTGGCCGGCGCCCTTCGCCGAGCACGCGAGGGTGAGCTTCACCGTCCTGACCGCCGTGCTCGTCGACGCCGCGGCCGCGGGGGCGGGCTGCGCTACCGGAGCGCCGGTCGCAGGGGCCTGCGCCTGCTGCTGTGCCGCGGGCGCCGCGTTCGGGTCCACGTCCGTGGCCGGCGCCTTCTTGACGACCAGGCCGGTGTCCGGGTCGAGGAAGACCTTCTTCGCCCGGCCGTGGTTCGGGTCGAAGTCGAACATGTTGCCCAGCGAGCCGGCCTTCGCGTCCATCGACTGGTCGCCGATGCGTCCGAGCTGCCAGTTGTCCTCGATGAACCGCAGGATCGAGCTCTGGTCCGTGAGCGTGTTGTCGACGAAGTTCTGCCGCGCCCACGGGGAGATGACCAGCAGCGGCTGTCGCGGCCCGTAGCCGCAGCGGTCCGGATAGGCCGACGGGTCCTTGACGTTCCCGCACTTGCCCGGGCCGTTGAGCGCGTCGCTCGTCGCGGCCGACGGGCTGAGGATCGGCGACATCTGGTGGTCGTACCAGCCGTCCGAGTCGTCGTACGCGATGACCACAGCGGTGCTCGACCAGTCGGGGGACTTCTCGAGCGCGTCGAGCGTCCGCGCGATGAAGCGCTGCTCGTCGAGCGGATCCGAGTTGCCCGGATGGCCGTTCTCGAAGGCCGCGGCCTTCAGGAACGAGACCTGCGGCAGGTTGCCGTGCTCGAGCGCGGTGTCGAAGTCGCGCAGGTCGTACTGGTGGTTGACGTCACCGTCGTCGGAGCCGATCTTGTCCGGCGAGGTCGGCGGGATGTGGTGCGGGTTGGCCGTCGATGCGTAGTACTCGAACGGCTCGTGGTGGGGGACGTAGTCGGTGATCGTCGCGCCGGCGACGTTGACGTGCGACGAGTTGCACTGGGCCTTGCCGCCGACGGTGGCCGTCGGTCGGAACCCGCCCTGGAACCATCCCCACGTCACGTGATGCGCGTTGAGCAGGTCGCCCACGTTGCCGCCGGTGTTCGTCTGCGTGTTGCGCGGCGCCATTACCGCGCTGCCGTTGGCGCAGTCGTCGTTGGTCGCGGTGGCCGGGTCCGGGTCGCCGATGATGGTGCCGTTCTCGATGCCGCTGCCGGACGTCGGGGTCACCCCGTGCGTGTTACCGCTGATCAGGTTGACCGCGCCGACCGTCGATGGGCCGAACTGGGTGCTGTAGGAGTTGTCGTTCAGCGAGAAGTGCTGCGCCAGGTTCCACAGCCCCGTGACGGTGTTGCCGTCGTAGTAGTCCATGACGATCGACTTGTCGGTGCAGCTGCCGCCGGCGGTGTTCTCGACGAACTTGTCCATCAGCCCGCCGTCGAACGCCGCCTGCTCGGCGCCGTAGCCGTGGTTCTGTGAGCAGGTCACCGCCTGCGAGCGGTCCAGCCGTTCAGGGTTGGCCGCGTTGGGGTTGGCGGTCAGCAGCGTCTGGTTGAGCCCGTTGACCGACGGCGTGTCCGGCGCCGCGTCGAAGCGCGGCTCGCCGGCGACGTTCGCCGCGTTCGGATAGGTGCCGAAGTAGTGGTCGAAGGAGATGTTCTCGTCGAAGATCACGACGAGGTGCTTGACCGGCGTGCTGGACGGCGTCGGCGGAGGCGGGCCGGCGTTGGCGCCCGCCAGCCCGATCGCGATCGCGCCTGCCGCTGCCGCCGCGCCCATGCCTGCGGCCAGCGGGAAGATGCGCTTGATGCGCAAGGGCTGTCCTTTCCTCGAGGGTGACCGAAGGCGGGAAGCCTTCTGGCGGACCGCCCGCGAGATGTGGCCGTCGTGTCAAATTTTCGCACGCTTTTCCGACACACTGTCGGAAAAAGAGTGAAGTAACTCCGCGATAACAGTCAGTCGCGCCGGCGGCCATAGGGTTCCGATCCGCTTGAGCGTGCTCCGCCTTCCGCATCCGCGCGTCGCCGTGGCAGTTCTTGCTGCCGCCGCCGTGGCGACGACGGTCGCTGCGCTGTCGCCGGGCGGTGACGACGGCCCGGTGCACGCCGCGGGCGTGCCGCACCCCGGGATCGCCCCGGCGGCGTCGAGCGCCGCGCGGTCGAGCTCCGGCAAGGTGACCGACACCCGGCTGAACGCGCAGCAGGCGGCCGACGCCGCCGCGCAGAAGCCGACCGCCGCCGGCCTGCGGCCCGAGGTGCAGCCGCTCTCTCCGCGCGCCTTCCGCGGGCCGGTGGCGGCGTATCGCAGATACGCGATCCGCGAGGCGCGCGCGATGGCCGCGCCCGTGGCCGCGCTCGTGCGTGCGCTGCGCGCGGGCGACCGGGGCGCCGCCCGCGCGGCCTGGGGCCGGGCCTACGATCGCTACCTGTTGCTCGGCGCCGCCTACGGCGCGCTGGGCGATCTCGACGTCGCCATCGACGGTTCGCCGGGTGGGCTGGCGCGCGGCGCGCGGGACCCGCGCTTCACCGGCCTGCATCGCATCGAGCACGACCTGTGGACGGGGCGCACGGCCGGCGAGGTCCTGCCGTACGCACGCCGGCTGCGCGCCGACGTCGCCCGCCTGCCGCGGGTGCTGGCGCGCATGACGATCAGCCCGCTCGACTACTCCACGCGCGCGCACGAGATCCTCGAGGATGCCCAGCGCGACCAGCTCAGCGGCGCCGCAGCGCCGTGGAGCGGCGCCGGGCTGCGCGCCACCGCGGACGACCTCGCCGCGACGCGCAAGGTGATCGGCACGCTGCAGCCGGTGCTCTCCGGCCGCGGCGACGCGCTGCCCGCCGTCGAGTCCCAGCTCGCCGCCTTCGGCGCGCGGATGCGCAGGGTGCGCCGGGCACACGGGGCGCGCTGGCCGCGGCTCGACGCGCTGCGCCCGCGCGAGCGCGAGGCGCTCGCCGGCGGCCTCGGCGCGCTGCTCGAGGCGCTCTCGGCCGTGCCGGGCGCGCTGGAGACGCAGCTGCCCGCGCCGGTGCCCGCGATCCCGAAGGGCCACCGGTGAAGCTCGACCGCCGTCGCTTCCTCACCCGCTCGGCCGTCGTGCTCGGCGCCGGCGGGCTCGCCGCCGCGGGCGAGCGCGAGCTGGGGCGGGGGCCGGCCGACGCGGCCGCGGCGCAGCCGTCGACGCTCCAGGACCGCTTCCCATTCGACGGCCCGCATCAGTCCGGCGTCGTCACGCGCGGCGGCGGCGAGGCGGCGTTCGCCGCGCTCGATGCGATCGCGCGCGACCGGGCCACGCTGATCCAGGGCCTGCAGGCGCTCAGCAGCCGGGCCCGCCAGCTCACGCAGGGCACGACGATGGGACCGCAGGAGGCCGACGAGCCGCCCGCGGATTCCGGAACGCTCGGCACCACGATCGCCCCCGACGCGCTCACCGTCACGATCGGCTTCGGCGCCACGCTCTTCGACCACCGGTACGGCCTGCGCGCACGCCGGCCCGCGCGGCTACGCCCGATGCCCGCGTTTCCCGACGACGACCTCGACCCGAACCAGACCCACGGGGACCTGCTGCTGCAGCTCACGGCGAACCGCCGCGACACGGTCGTCCACGCCCTGCGCGAACTGTTGCGCCCGGTGCGCGGGGCGTTCGCGCTGCGCTGGTCGATCGACGGCTTCCAGAGCGCCGACCGCGGGCCCTCGCCGCGCAGCGCGCGCCGCAACCTGTTCGGCTTCCGCGACGGCACCGCCAACCCGGACCCGCGCGACGACGCGGCGATGCGCCGCCTCGTGTGGGTGCCGAGCGGCGGGGGCGAGCCGTCATGGGCCGCCGGCGGCACCTACCAGGTCGTGCGCGTCATCCGCATGCACGTCGAGTTCTGGGATCGCGTGGGCCTGCGCGAGCAGGAGAACATGATCGGCCGCCGGCGCGACACGGGCGCTCCGCTCGGCGGCACCGACGAGTACCAGGACCCGCGCCTGGACCTCGATCCGAAGGGCGAGCGCATCCCGCTCGACGCGCACATCCGCATGGCCAACCCGCGCACCCCGGCCACCGAGGACCAGCGCATCCTGCGGCGCGGCTTCAACTACACCCGCGGCTTCGACGCGGCCGGCCAGCTCGACCAGGGCCTGATCTTCGTCGCCTTCAACCAGGATCTCGCGCGGCAGTTCGAGACCGTGCAGAAGCGGCTGGCCGGCGAGCCGATGACCGACTACGTGACGCCGGTCGGTGGGGGCTACTTCTTCGTCCCGCGCGGTGCGGCGGGTCCGGGCGACTGGGTCGGCTCGGGCGCCTTTGCCGTCTAGCGGCGCTTGACGCGCGGGCGCCGGTCGATGCGGCGCAGCTCGCGCTCGACGCGCTCGACGGTCTCGGCGACCTGCGTGACCAGCCGCTCGATGCCGTTGTTGCGGTCAAGCTCCGCGCGGGCGCTCGACACGGCCTCGCGGAGCATGCGCACCTCGAGACCGAAGCGGCCGCGCAGCGCGTTGAGCTCGTCGTCCTGCGCGCGGCGCAGGCCGGCGACCTCGTTGGCGTGGCGCTCGCGCGCGACGCACAGCTCGACCTGGGTCGAGCGCTCGAGCGCCCGGGCCGCCTCGCTGGCGGCGCGCGCCGTGCGCATGCGGCGCACGGTGGGGAGGAGGAAGACCAGGCCACAGGCCAGGCCGACGAAGTAGGCGGCGACGTACATTCGCCCTCGCAATCGGCCGCGGGCGCGCGTTCCTGAGCCGCGTTGAGGTCAACTGGACGGTCGTCGGACCCGTCCGCCCCCCAAGGCATGATGCCGCGCGATGACGCTCGTGCCCGGCGATCCGCTCGCCCACCGTGCCCTCGAGTCGCTGCTGCGCGCCGAGGCGAGCGTCCGGCGCCGGCTCTCGGCCGACCTCGAGCGCGAGGGCCTGAGCGCATCCGGCTTCAGCGTCCTCGTCGTCCTCACCACGGCCGGCGGCCAGCTCGAGCTGCGCACGCTGCGCCGCAGGCTGCAGACGTCGAAGGCGAACGCGACCGAGGTGGTCACGACGCTCGAGGGCCGCGGCCTCGTCGTCCGCACCCGCCTCCCGCACGACCGGCGCGCTGCCGCCGTGTCGCTCACGCTCCTCGGCCACGAGGTGGTCGACAGGCTCTTCCCTGAGCACACCGATCGCGTCCGGCGCGCCTTCGCCGTGCTCGACGAGGACGAGAAGCGGTCGCTCGCCGAGATCTGCCGGAAGCTCGCGGCTTAGTAGCGCGACAGCCGCACGCGGTGGTCGTGCGGCGAGACCCAGGCCAGCAGCGCACCCGCGGTCGGCAGCCCAGCGAGCGCCGGGAGCGACTGCGGATCCCCCGTGCTCGACAGCGACTTGACCGTGCCCACGATGCCGCCGGGCGCGATGCGGACCACGCGCAGCACGCCGCGGTTCGGGCCGTTCTCGGTCCACGCGGCGAAGGCGCCGCTCGAGCCGTCGGCGGCGAGGGCGGCCTCGGACGTCGTCTCGCCCGACGCGGTCAGCGTGAGCCGCTGGAGGATGCCGCCGGCCGGGTTGAGACGAACGAGCGCGAGCGACCCGGCGCTCGTGTGCCCGCGCGTGGCGAGGTAGGTGAGCAGGATCTCGCCCGAGGCCATCGTCGCCAGGCGCGGCTCACGGGCGAAGTCGCCCGGATCAACGATCTGCGCCGGCGCCCCGAAGGCGGCCGCGCCGGCCGGGCGGACCGCCGCGTCGAGCTCGATGCCGCCGGCGTTCGACGCGGTCCACGCCGCGAGCACGTTGCCGTTGCGCGCGACGGTCAGCACCGGCGTCGAGGCGACGGTGCCCGAGGACGCATTCGAGAGCTGCTGCGGTGGGGCCCACGACCCATTCGGCTTCGCGAGCGTCGAGGCGTAGGCGACGCCGCCGCTCGTCCACGCCGCGGTGACGGCTCCGTCGGCGGTCGTGGTCATCGCGGTCCCGACCGACGGTCCGGACAGCGAGTGGTAACGCAGATAGCCGCCGTTCTCGGGCGCGGCGGCGCCCGCGGAGGTCCGGCGCCCCCAGAAGAGCAGCGGTACGGGTCCGGCGCCGACGGCGAAGGCGGGGTCGTAGGCCGATTCGCCGCCGCCCGTCACGTGCAGCAGGCTCCCGCGGCGCCCCTGACGGTCGACGAACGCGCCCCACACGCGATGGTTGCCGTCGACGTACTGGCGCCACGCGGTCGTCGCGTTGCGGTCGGCGTCGAAGGCCAGCGCGGTCGTGTCCATCGAGTGCGTGCTGCTGTTCAGCACCACCGGCGCGGCGAGCTTGCCGTTCACGCTGCCGCGCCGCAGTTCGGCGCGGTTGCTGCCGTTGAGCGAGCGGACGTATGCGACGCCCGCGTCGCCCTGCCGATCGGCCGCGACCGAGACGCCGAACGCGCTGCCCGACTGGGTCAGCACCTCGGGCGCGCTCCATCCGGCGAGCGCCGACGACGGCAACGCGAGCGCCGCGAGGGCGATCGTTGTGGCGAGCAAAGGCCTGCGCATGGTGAACGGAACGCTAGATCGCATCGGAGGTTGCAGTCGGGGTTCCTACAATCCGCTCTTCCCATGGCGCGTCGCCCGGTCGACCCCCAGCAGTCCTTCCCTGCACTCGAGGAGCAGGTCCTCGAGCGCTGGCGCGAGCGCGACGTCTTCCACGAGTCGATCCGCCGCCGCGAGGGAGCCGAGCCGTGGGTGTTCTGGGAGGGGCCGCCGACCGCGAACGGGCGCCCCGGCGCGCACCACGTCCTCTCGCGCGTGTTCAAGGACATCTACCCGCGCTACAAGACCATGCGCGGCTACTACGTCGAGCGCAAGGGCGGGTGGGACTGCCACGGCCTGCCGGTCGAGATCGCCGTGCAGGAGCAGCTCGGGATCTCGAACAAGCACGAGATCGAGGACTACGGCATCGCCGAGTTCAACCAGCGCTGCCGCGAGTCGGTCTTCGAGTTCCTCGAGGACTGGAACGCGGTCACGGAGCGCATCGGCTTCTGGATCGACCTCGACGACGCCTACCGCACGCTCGACGCGACGTACATCGAGTCGGTCTGGTGGGCGCTGCGCCAGCTCCACGACAAGAACCTGCTCTACGAGGGCTACAAGGTCGTTCCGTACTGCCCGAAGTGCGGCACGGCGCTGTCGAGCCATGAGGTCGCGCAGGGGTACAAGGACGTCGTCGATCCGAGCGTCTACGTGCGCTTCCCGGTCGTCGAGGACGGCGGTCCGCTGCAGGCCGGCGACGAGCTGCTCATCTGGACGACGACGCCCTGGACGCTCGTCTCCAACGCGGCGGTCGCCGTCGATCCCGAGCTGACATACGTGCGCGCGAAGGCGGGGCCGCTCGAGGCGCCCGTCGTCGTCGCCGAAGACCTCGTGCCGCGCGTCCTCGGCGACGGCGTGCGCATCCTCGCGCGCTTCCCGGGCGCCGCGCTCGACGGCGTGCGCTATGAGCCGCCCTTCCCGTTCCTCAAGGCCGACGCGTACGGCGAGCGCGGGCACACCGTCGTGCTCGGCGACTTCGTCACCGCCGAGGACGGCACCGGCCTCGTCCACACGGCGATCGCCTTCGGCGAGGACGACTTCCGCCTCGGCCAGCAGTACGGCCTGAATGTCGTCAACCCGGTGCGGCCGGACGGCACCTATGACGAGCGCATCGGCCCGTATGCGGGGCGCTACGTCAAGGATGCCGACCCCGACCTCATCGAGGACCTGCGCGCCCGCGGCCGGCTGCTGCGCGCCGAGACCTTCGAGCACGCCTACCCGCACTGCTGGCGCTCGGGCGATCCCCTCATCTACTACGCGACGCGCTCCTGGTACATCGCCACGTCGACGCTGCGCGACGAGCTCATCGAGGCCAACAATGAGGTCGACTGGCACCCCGAGCACATCCGCGACGGCCGGATGGGCGACTGGCTGCGCGGCAACGTCGACTGGGCGCTCTCGCGCGAGCGCTACTGGGGCACGCCGCTGCCCGTGTGGCGCTGCACGCGCGACCGCGACCACACGCACGTGGTCGGCTCGTTCGACGAGCTCGAGGAGCTCTCGGGCGTCCGCATCGAGGACCCGCACCGGCCGTACGTCGACGAGATCGGCTTCCCGTGCCCGCAGTGCGGCGCGCGGATGGAGCGCGTCCCCGAGGTCATCGACGTGTGGTTCGACTCCGGGTCGATGCCGTTCGCGCAGTACCACGCGCCGTTCGAGAACGAGGACCGCTTCCGCCAACGCCATCCGGCGAACTTCGTCTGCGAGGCGCTCGACCAGACCCGCGGCTGGTTCTACTCGTTGCTGGCGATCAGCGTGCTGCTCTTCGAGCGCTCGCCGTACGAGCACGTCGTCTGCCTCGGCCTGATCCTCGATGCCGAGGGCCAGAAGATGTCGAAGTCGCGGGGCAACATCGTGGTGCCCTGGGAGGTCATCGACCGCTACGGCGCTGACGCGTTCCGCTGGTACTTCTTCACCTCAAAGCAGCCGTGGGACGGTTACCGGTTCAACGTGGAGACGGTCGGCGAGAGCGTGCGGCTGTTCCTGCGCCAGCTGTGGAACACGTACGCGTTCCTCGCCACGTACCGGCCCGAGCATCCCGGCGAGCGGACCGACCTGGACCGCTGGCTGCTTTCGCGGCTCAGCGCAACCGTGAGCACGGTGACCGACGGCCTGGAGGCGTTCGATGCGACGAACGCCGGCCGCGCGATCGCGGAGTTCGTCGACGACCTCTCCAACTGGTACGTGCGCGGGTCGCGGCGGCGGTTCTGGGACGGCGACGGCGAGGCGTTCGCGGTGCTCGAGGAGGTGCTCGTCACGGTCGCGAAGCTCCTGGCGCCGTTCACGCCGTTCGTGGCGGACGAGATCTACGACAACCTCGACGGGTCGCTGGCGTCGGTGCACCTTGAGGACTGGCCGGTCGCGGGCGAGCGCGATGTCGCGCTCGAAGACGACATGGCGGTGGCGCGCGCGGCGGTGCGGCTCGGGCACCGCGCGCGTGCGGCGGCCACCGTGAAACTGCGCCAGCCGCTGCGTCGCGCGGTCGTCGTCGCGGCGGGACGCGAGCGCGAGGCGATCGAGCGGCTGGGCGACCTGGTCCGCGACGAGCTCAACGTGAAGGAGCTGCGCTTCGTCGAGGCGGCGGACGAGCTCGGCTCCTACGAGGTCAAGCCCAACTACCGCGCGCTGGGGCCGCGGTTCGGCAAGGCGATGCCGCAGGTCGCGGCCGCGGTGGCCGCGCTCAACCCCGCGCACGTGGCCGAGGCGATCCGCGCAGGGCGCCCGGTGGGGATCTCGATCGACGGACACGACCACCAGCTCGGACCGGAGGACCTGACGCTCGCGATGCAGCCGCTGGAGGGCTATCAGCTCGAGCGCGAGGGTTCGCACGCCGTGGCGCTGGAGCTCGCGCTCGACGACGCGCTGCGGCGCGAAGGCCTCGCGCGCGAGGTCGTGCACGCGGTGCAGAACGCGCGCAAGGCGGCGGGGCTCGCGGTCGAGGATCGGATCAGGCTCGTGCTCGGCGGCGACGAGGAGCTCCTCGGCGCGGCGCGTGCGCACGAGGACTACGTCGCCGGCGAGGTGCTGGCGATCGAGGTCGCCTACGACGGCGCCCAGGACGGGCAGCCCGCGACGATCGAGGATCGCGAGCTGCGCATCGCCGTCGCGCGCGCTTGACGCGCGCACTGTGCCGCCTTCGCGCAGCGACTGCAACAAATCACGCGCTTCTCCCGGTGCGCCGGCGAGGCGGACGTACCGTCGAGCCATGTACACGCGAGGAAGGGAGGAGACATGGATCGCGACAAGCTGCGCTCGGTCGTCGAGGGCATCCCGCCCGGGCGGTGGATGAGCTACGCCGACGTGTGCGTGGCCGCCGGCGGCTTCCCCGACGAGGCGCGCAGCGTCAACCAGCGCCTCATGCAGCTGGAGGTGCCCAACGCCCACCGGGTGCTACGCGCCGACGGGCGGGTGTCCGACAAGGCGCTCGGGGATCCCGAGCGCGTCCGCGGGTTGCTCGACCGCGACGGGCTGGCGTTCGACGAGCGTGGGCGCGCGAACCCGGAGGCGCGCGTCGCGGTCGCCGGTTTGGAGGGGTCGTGACGCCCGCCGCGCGGTGCGCCTGCGGCGCTGCGTGGCCGGGCAATGAGGGTGTGAAGGTGGGCGGTGCTGCCCGCGCGAGCGGCTTCCCCAACGATCGTGCTGGATGAGGTGGACATAGGCCACACTGCGCAGCACACCAAGAAAAAGACCTAGGCAAACGGACCCTCTCCCTCATTGCCAAAACGCGACCGGCCACGCGCGCGGACGACCGCGACGCCGCCGGCGCGGACGCACGCAACGCCGCGCGGCGCGCTGCTGTCCCCAAACAGCAGCGCGGCCGCTGCTGGGGCAGCGGCCGCGCGTTGAGAGGCTGGCGTTGGGGAGAGGGAAGCCGGGGGTTAGGCGAGCGCGGGCTCGAGCTCGGCCTGCAGGCGCTTCTTCGGGTAGGCGCCGATGACCTTCTTGGCCTCGGTGCCGCCCTTGAAGAGGATGAGCGTCGGGATCGAGAGGACCTGGTACCGCGCGGCGGTCACCTGGTTCTCGTCGACGTTGAGCTTCACGATGCGAAGGTCGTCGCGCTCCTGCGCGATCTCCTCGAGCACCGGAGCAACGACGCGACACGGCCCGCACCACGGCGCCCAGAAGTCCACCAGCACGGGTGTCTCGGACTCGATGACCTCGGCCTGGAAGTTGGCGTCGGTGACCTCGGTGATGTTGGCTGCCATACGGGTATCTCCTCGTTGCGTGCGGGCTTCTGCCCAGTCACTATACAAAGTGTAGTAGTGGTCTAGCGAGGCGGGCCGGCGTTACACGAGGGGCGACGCCAACCGCAGCAGCCGCGGCCAGACGAACACCTCGACGTTCGCGGCGAGGACGAGCACCGGGATCGCCATCAACGTGGTCGCGGCGGTCGCGGCGAGCAGCTCGTTCCAGGCGCCGCGCCGGCTCGCGATCATCCACGCGGCGAGCGGCAGGAACAGCGCGACGAGCTCCGGCAGCGCGTGGGGCAGGAGCGTGAGCATCAGCGTGCCGCGGCCGATCTCGAGCTGCTGGGAGATCGTGGCGGCGCCGCTGCCGAGGACGTAGGCCTGTGTCCCGAGCGAGAACATGGTCGCGGCGGCGACGAACGCGATGGCGGCGGGCCCGGCCTTCTCGTGCACCGTGCGCCACCAGCCGCGATGCTGCTCGGCCTGGAGCGGCAGCGAGCTGCCGGCGATGAAACCCGCCACGCAGGCCATGGCGTGCAAGGCGAGCACGAGCGAGTTGCGGAAGAGCACGCGGCCGATCGCCGCGGCGTCGGCGGGGCCGTTGACGCCCGGGAGGACGTAGCCGGTTGCGTCGGGCGTGGCGACATGAGCGATGGCGAGGACGCTGCCGAGGAGCGCCAGGGAGATCGCCGCCGCGCCGAGCACCCACGGCACCACCGCCGCGACCGGCGCGGCGTTCCAGCGCCGCAGGACGGCGCGGGTGTCGTCCATGCCCTGGACGAAGGCGAGCTCGCTGACCCTCACTCTCCGTCGGGTCGGCGGGGGCCCGGCGCGGCTTGAGGATCGGCGGCCGGATGTCGGAGATGGGCCACACCGCGCCGCAACTGCGGCACGAGCCACGCGGCCTCGGCCGTGATCTGCCACGACATCTTCGACGTCCCGAGCTCGCGGTCGCGGAAGACGATCGGCACCTCGACCACGCGAAAGCCCCGCACGAGCGCGCGGTAGGTCAGCTCGACCTGGAACGCGTAGCCGCGCGAGCGCACCGTGGGCAGGTCGATGGCGCGCAGCACCTCCGCGCGAAAGCACTTGAAGCCGCCGGTGAGGTCGCGGATCCCGACCCGGAGCACGCGCCGCGCGTACCAGGAGCCGCCACGGCTGACGAAGCGCCGCACCGCGCCCCAGTCGGCGACGCCACCGCCCGGCACGTAGCGCGAGCCGAGCGCGACGTCGGCGCCGCCATCGCGCACCGCCGCGAGGAGCCGCGCGAGGTCGGCGGGATCGTGGGACAGGTCGGCGTCCATCTCGAACACGTAGCCGGCGCCGCCCGCGAGCGCCCGCGCGAAGCCCGCGAGGTACGCCGGCCCGAGTCCCTCGCGCGCCGTCCGGTGCAGCACCTCGACCTCGTCCGGGTGCCCGGCGGCGAGCCGGTCCGCCAGCTGCCCGGTCCCGTCGGGCGAGGCGTCGTCGACGATGAGCACGCGAAAGCCCTCGGGCGAGGCATCGGCGAGCACCCGGCGCGCCGCGCCGACGACCGTCTCGATGTTCTCGGCCTCGTTGAAGGTGGGCAGGACGAGCCAGGGCGCTCCGGGCATGAAGGGCCGCGTACCTTATGGATCGACCATGCCCGATCCCTCGAATGCCGACATCGCCGCCCTCTTCGACGAGCTCGGAGACCTGTACGAGCTCGACGGCGCGGTGGTCCACCGCGTCGTCGCCTACCGCAATGCCGCCAAGTCCGTGCGCGAGGCGCCGCGCTCCGTCGCGGCGATGACGCGCGACGGCAAGGTGACGCAGCTGCCGGGCATCGGCAAGACGCTCGAGGAGAAGATCGTCGCGCTGCTCGATACCGGCTCGATCCCGGCCGTCGAGAAGCTGCGCGCGAAGTTCCCGTCCGGCCTCATCGACATGACGCGGCTGCCGGGCCTTGGGCCCAAGCGCGCGCGCAAGCTCTACGACGAGCTCGGGATCGACTCGCTCGATGCGCTGCGCGCCGCGGCGGAGGAGCACAGGCTGCGCGACGTCCGCGGCTTCGGCGAGAAGTTCGAGGAGACCGTGCTCGCGTCGATCGCGGCGGGCGCGGGCGACGCGCCGCGCGAGCGGGTGCTGCTCAGCAAGGCGCTCGCCATCGGCGATGAGATCGTCGAGGCGCTCCGCGCGCACCCGGCTTCAGATCGCGTCGAGCTCGCCGGATCGGCGCGCCGGCTCGTCGACTCGGTCAAGGACCTCGACATCATTGCCACCGCATCCGACCCGCCGGCGCTGCTCGCCGCGTTCGCCGCGCTCGACGTCGTCGACAACGCGTCGTCGCCGGGCGAGAACGCAGCCCGCGCCCGCACGCACAACGGCCTGGCGGTCGACCTGCGCGTCGTCGAGCCCGACCAGTTCGGCAATCTGCTCCAGCACTTCACCGGCTCCAAGCAGCACAACATGGCCTTGCGCGAGGCCGCCGTGCGCAAGGGGCTGCACGTCTCGGAATACGGCGTCCTCGACGACGCCAGCGGCGAGACCCACCGGTGCGCGAGCGAGGGAGACGTCTACGCGCTCCTCGGCCTGCCGTTGATCCCGCCGGAGCTACGCGAGAACCGCGGTGAGCTCGCGCTGCGCGACGGTCAGGTGCCCAAGCTGATCGAGCAGGCCGACCTCAAGGGCGACCTGCACATGCACACGACGCTCAGCGACGGCCTCAACACCGCGGACGAGATGGCCGAGCGGGCGCGCGAGATGGGCCTCGAGTACATCGTCATCACCGACCACTCGGCGACCCACGGCTTCGGCAACCACGTCACGCCCGACGCGCTGCGCGCACAGATCGAGGCGATCCGTGAGCTCGACGAGCGAATCGACGGCATCCGCGTCCTCATCGGGACCGAGACGAACATCGACACGCGCGGCAAGCCCGACTACGACGACGACCTGCTCGAGCAGCTCGACTGGGTCATCGCATCGGTCCACACCTCGTTCGCCCTCGCCACCGACGCAATGACCGAACGCATGATCACGGCGATCGAGCACCCGCTCGTCGACGCGATCGGCCACCCGACCGGGCGCAAGATCCAGCAGCGCGCGCCCTACGCGATCGACATCGAGCGCGTCATCGACGCGGCCGCACGCACCGGCACGGTCCTCGAGATCAACTCCGCGCCCGACCGCCGCGACCTCGACGACATCAACGCCCGCGCCGCGCACGACGCCGGCGTGCGGATCACGATCAACTCCGACGCCCACGGCGTCGACCGGCTCATGCACACGCGCTGGGGCGTGGCGACCGCCCGCCGCGCGTGGCTGACGAAGGACGACATCGCGAACACGGTGGCGTGGGACGAGTTCGCGGCGCTCAGGAAGCGCGCCCGCTGAGCAGGCGCGGCACCAACTCGTCGCGCACCGTGGCATCGACGCTCGCGCGCCGGTACGGCGCGATCGCCTCGAGCGCGCGCTCGGCGTAGCCGGGCAATGGGTCCTCGAGCGCGGCGCGCAGCGCGGTCGCGAGGTCGTCGGACACCAGCCGCGCGTTGAGCGAGCGCGCGAGCGGGAGCGCCGCGTAAGGGCCGGGCGCGGCGTTGGTGACGAGCATGCAGCCGTCGGCGAGCGCCTCGAGCTGCGCCATGCCGTAGTCCTCGCGGCGGGGCGCGGTGACGAACACCCGGGCGCGCCGCAGCAGGGCGCGATAGGCGCCGGGCGCGAGCGGGCCGGTGGCGCGCACGCCCGGCGCGCTCGGCACGCGGTCGGTGCCGGTCACGACGAGCTCGTCGCCGTCGCCCCGCACCGCCGCCCACGCGCCGAGGACCCGGTCGAGACCCTTCTTCTCAGGGTTGGCGGCGTAGGTGATCGCCGCGATGTCGCGCGCGCCGCCGGCCGTGCCGGAGGGCTCGACCGGGATCGGCACCACGACCGCGTCCGCCCGCGGCGACGGCGACTCGTCGAGCGTCCCCGGCGCCTGGGGGACGAGCAGGTCCGCCTGCGCCAGCCGCCGGCGCTCGAGAGGGCGCTGCCACACGCCGTGGCGTCCCGGCCGGTTGGCGGCGGCCGGCGCGTCGTAGCGGATCGCGCCCACCCGTGGCCAGAACAGCGCGGCGGTCGTCGTGCAGTAGACGACCGCCCGCGGCTCGTAGCGCGCGAGCCCGCGCACCGCTGCCACGCGCGCCGCCCGGGCCCAGGCCAGATCGGTCAGCGCGAGCGTCCGCAGCCGCCGCGGCCGCGCCGCGGTGACCACCGCGACCGACGCGCCCGCGCGCTCGAGCGAGCCCGCCAGCTCGGCGTCGGCAGCGCGCAGGCCGGCCGTCGAGCCCAGCGACACGAGCAGGACGTCGACCACTAACCGCTGCCGTTGACCGACGTGAGCGTCGGCACCTCACGGCGGAAGCCCGGCGTGCGCACGAGCTGAATCGGCCGGATCGGCGAGGTGCGCTCCACGTAGTAGGTCACGCCGTCGCGTTCCTCGATCGCCAGGACGGCCGAGTCCTGGTGGCGCCAGGCCAGCGACCAGATCACGGCGAAGCCGCACGCCACGGCGGGGACCTGCGCGAAGAGGAACCCGATCGCGCCCGCCGCGACCGTCGACAGCAACAGCGGCCACAGGCGGTTGAGGACGACGGCGGTCGGCCGGTGCTCCGGGAGCATCGTCGCGGTCTTCGCGTCGGCGAGGAGCCGGCCGATCGCGGCGGTGACGTGCGCGCGCCGACCGAGCGCGACGCCGATGATCGCCGCAACGAGCCACCAGCCCGCGCCGATGAGCACGAGCGTGTCGTTGCGGTCCCCGGTCGCCGCGACGACCGTGACGATCGCGAGCATGGTGGCGGCGCCCGCACTGAGCAGCACCGTCGTCTTGAGCAGGTCGACGAAGCGCACCGGCGGCTACGCGGCCAGGGCCGACAGCAGCGTACGCACGCCGGGCGGACCGTCGACGAGCAGATCGGCCTGGGCCTCGAGCTCGGGCGGCGTCTCGTCCGAGCGCACCCCGACACACAGACCGCCGTCGAGGCGGCCGTCGGCGGTGAGCCGGCGCAGCGCCTCGAACGCGTCGAGGTCGGTGTTGTCGTCGCCGACGTAGACGGCGTGCCTCATCGTGGTTCCGTCGAGCAGGTGCTCGACCCCGCGCCCCTTGTTGAGCTCGACGGGCGGGCGCACCTCGAGGACCTTGCGGCCCCAGTGCACGACGAGGCCGTCGCCCTCCGCGCGCGCCGCGAGCTCCCGGACCGCCGCCTCGGCCGCCGCCTCGTTGGGCGCGCCGCGCCAGTGGTAGGCGCGGATGACGTCCTTGTCCTCGGCCCGCACGCGCAGGCGATGCAGCTCGTCGTTCCACGACGTGCGCGCCCACTCACCCATCCGCCGCGACCACGCCGCCACCTCGGGATCGAGCTCGACCTCGGTGGCGCCGCCGCGCAGCACCTCCGCGCCGTGGTTGCCGACGTACGTGATCGAGCCGAGCGACACGATCCGCCGTGCGGTCGCCGCGCGCCGGCCGGACACGCAGGCCACGAGCCCGTAGCGCTTGGCCACCGCGATGAGCGGAACCCGGGTCGGCTCGGGCACGTGCGCATCCTCGGCATGGCGCACGATCGGCGCGAGCACGCCGTCGACGTCCAGGAGGACCGCGCTGTGCGCCGGATCGGCGCGAAGGGGCTCGATGTGCTCGGCGAGCGTCGCGGCAGCGGACACGAACCTAGTATGCCGACGATCTGCCGGGCGCCGCTACGCGTGCAAGCGGCGGCGCAACGCAGCCACGTTGCGGCGCGCGACGGGGATCTCGGTGTCGTCGCGCATGATGAGAACGGCGGTGCCGTTGAGCTGCGCGCGCAGCTCGACGGCGTGCTTGAGATTGACGAGGTAGGCGCGGTGCACGCGCGCGAATCCGCTCGCGCCCCAGTCCTTCTCGAGCTGGCTGAGCGGCGTGCGCAACAGGAAGCGCCCGTCGTCGCAGACGATCCGCGCGTAGTCGCCGTTGGCCTGCGCGAACGAGATCGTCTCGAGGCGGACGAGGCGCTTGCCGCCGCCCTTGGGGTTGTCGACCGCGACGACGTCGGGCCCGGTGGCCGCGTCCGCGGCGCCGTCGCCCGCCGGCCCCGCCTTCGCCGCCTCGGCGCCGCGCACGTGCTGCTCGACGCGCGATAGCGCGGACTCGAGACGCTCGCGGCTGACCGGCTTGACCAGGAAGTCGAGCGCCTGCACCTCGAACGCCTCGACGGCGGCGTCGGGGTGCCCGGTGAGGAACACGACCGCCGGCGGATCGGCGAAGCGCCGCAGCAGCCGGGCGAGGGCCATGCCCTCGATCTCGGGCATGGCGACGTCGAGGAAGAGGGCGTCGTAGCGGCCGCCGGAGAGGAAGACGAGCGCCTCCTTGGCGGAGGTCGCGGTTGCGACGCGCTCGACGGAAGCGGACGTCTCGAGGAGCCGCTTGATGTCGGTGAGTGCGCGCGGCTCGTCGTCGACGGCGAGGATGGCGAGGCCTGAGCTCATGCGAGGGTCCCAGTGTGATCGGGTTCGAAGCCGATGCGCAGCCGTTCCCCCGGCTCGCCCGGTTCGTCCGGGCGATCGAGCTGCAGGTCAAGCCCCCCGTTGCGCGCGCGAAGCGCCATCCGTACGCGGCCCGGATGCCGGCCGAGCCACCGCCCCAATGCCTCGCTGACCGGCGCCTGCACCGCCCCCGGCACGGCGGTCGCCGCCGGAAGCTCGCCGGGCGGCGGAAGCTCGGCGTCGATGCGGCCCGGGAAGCGCGCCTGCTCGAGCCGGACGTAGACGGCGACGTGCTCGAGCTCGTCCGCGGGCGACACCGTGCGCGGACCGCGCAAGCGGTGCGTCAGGAAGGCCCCGAGCTCGGCGAGCACGTCGCGAGCGGTGTCGGGGTCCTCTTCGATGTAACTCGCTGCCGTTGCCAGCACGTTGTTGACGAAGTGCACGGAGATGGGCGGGACTCCCGCCAGGTCCCCTGGTATTCGCTGGTCCAAGCCGAATGACCTCCTTGCTTCGCAACCCTAGCCGTGGTCGCGGTCTTCTCAAGTCACCGCTCCGCTTGTCCGATCAATGATGCCGTTCGGCGCGGGAGTACGCTGGGCAGCGAAGAGATGGAGTCTCAGCACGAGCAGACGTTCCTGCATCGGCTCGCCGACGCGTTCAGCGAGGCGCCGCTCGGGATGGCGCTTGTTGCGCCCGACGGGACGTTCCTGAGCGCGAACGCAACGCTCTGCCGCCTGACCGGTCACCGCGAGGACGAGCTGCTCGGCCGCCCGCTGGCGACGCTCGTCGAAGACGGCCGCGTGGCGGACGCCATCGCCTCGTCCTCGAACGCGCTCCAGCTCGAGACCGCGATGCGTCACCGCACCGGCCGCCCGATGGTCGCCCTCGTCAGCCTCACGCTCGTCCGCGACCCCGCGGGCGAGCCGCAATGCCACGTCTGCCAGGTCCTCGACATGACCCAGCGCCACGAGGCGCAGGCGAGCCTCGCGGCAAACGAGTCCAAGCTCGCCGAGGCGCAGCAGATCGCCCACCTCGGGTCCTGGGAGTGGGAGGTCGACGCCGACCGCGTCGCGTGGTCCGCCGAGCTTCACCGCGTCTACGGCCTGCCGCCCGACAGCGCGCCGCGCACGTTCGCTGCCTACCTCGAGCTCGTTCATCCCGACGACCGCATACGCGTCGGGCGCGTCGTCGAGACGGCGCTGACCGAGCGGCGCTCGTGGAGCGTCGACTACCGCATCGTCCGCCCGGACGGCGAGCTGCGCATGATCCACGCCCGCGGCGAGATCGCCCCCAACCGCGATCGCCGCCCCGCGGTCGTCCACGGCACCTGCCAGGACGTCACCGAGCAGCGCCGCGTCGAGGACGCGCTGCGCGCCGCCGAGCAGCTCTTCCGCCGTGCCTTCGACGACGCCCCGATCGGCATGGCGCTCCTCGACCTCGACAGCCGCTGGCTGCGCCTGAACCGCGCGCTGTGCCAGATGCTCGGGCGCACCGAGCACGAACTGCGCTCCAGCGAGCTCAACGCGCTCAGCCACCCCGAGGACCGCGCCGTCGATCAGCCGCTCATCAAGGAGCTGCTGGCCGGTCGCCGCCGGTCGTTCGCGATCGAGAAGCGCTACCTGCGCGCCGACGGCACCATGGTCCACGCGCTCGTCCACGTCTCGCTCATGCACGGCGACGGCGAGCGCCCGCTCTACTTCCTCTGCCAGCTCGTCGACATCACCGAGCGCCGCCGCGCCGAGGCCGAGCGCCGCGCCAGCGAGGAGCGCCTGCAGGCGGTCATCGACAACTCGCCCGCGCTCATCATCGTCAAGGACCTCGAGCACCGCTACCTGCTGGTCAACCGCCGCTGGGAGGAGCTGTTCGGCATCCCCGCCGACCAGGCGATCGGGCGCACGTCGCGCGACGTGCTCCCGGCGTCGCGCCGGCCGGAGCACCGCGAAATCGACGATCGCGTCGCCGCCACGGGCGAGCCGTACGAGGCGATGATGGTCATCCCCGAGCCCGATTCGCAGGAGGAACGCACCTTCCTGATGGTGAAGTTCCCCCTGCGCGACGTTGACGGCGAGGTCTCCGCGGTGGTCACCATCGCCACCGACATCACCGAGCGGCGCCGCAGCGCCGAGGAGCGCGCCGAGCTCGAGCATCGGCTGGCGCAGGCGCAGCGCCTGGAGAGCGTCGGCCAGCTGGCGGGAGGCGTCGCCCACGACTTCAACAACCTGCTGTCGGTGATCCTCACCTGCGTCGGGTTCGCGTCGCGCGAGCTGCCCGCCGACCATCCGGTCCGCGACGACGTGGAGGAGATCGGCCGCGCCGCCGACCGGGCCGCCGCGCTCACGCGCCAGCTGCTCATGTTCAGCAGGCGCGAGGTCGTCAAGCCCGAGGTGCTCGACGTCGGCGATCTCGTCCGTGAGCTCGAGCGGCTGCTCAACCGCACGCTCAGCGAGCGCATCGAGCTGCGGATCACGGTCGGGCCCGGGCTGGTCCCGGTCCTCGCCGACCGCGCGCAGCTCGAGCAGGTGCTCGTCAACCTCGTCGTCAACGCGCGCGACGCGATGCCGTACGGCGGGACGCTCGCGATCGCCGTCCGCGGCGAGCCGGGCGGCGTGCGTCTCACGGTCGTCGACGACGGCATCGGCATGCCCGAGGACGTGCGCGACCGCGCGTTCGAGCCGTTCTTCACCACCAAGGACCCGGGCCAGGGCACCGGTCTCGGCCTCGCGACCGTCCACGGGATCGTCACCGACTCGGGCGGGGCGGTCGAGATCGAGTCGGCGCCAGGCGAGGGCACGACGGTGACGATCTTCCTGCCCGGCTGCGAGGAGGCCGTCCAGCAGGCCGAACCGCAGGCCGAGCCCGGCGAGCATGCCATCACCCGCGCGCGGGTGCTCGTGGTCGAGGACCAGGAACCGGTGCGCCGGCAGGCGTGCCGGATCCTCGCGGCGCACGGCTACGAGGTCGAGGAGGCGGGCGGCGCCGAGGAGGCGCTCGACGGCTGGCAGCCGGTCGACGTGCTCGTCACCGACATCGTCATGCCGGGCATGACCGGCCAGCAGTTGGCGCAGGTCGCACTCGAACGCAACCCCGATCTGCGCGTCGTCTATATGTCGGGTCACACGGACGACGTGTTGGTCCGCAACGGGGCCCGCGCGCGCAACATCGCCTTCGTCCAGAAGCCGTTCACACGCGCCTCGCTCCTGGCCGCCGTGGAGGATGCATTGGCCGCGGCGCCCTCCGAAGCGACAGCCGAGCGGTAGCCGCCTGCCGCGCCACGGTGCCGCCGGTCGCGGCAGGTTCGCCGCGCGTCGCACCCCGCTGGGAGCGGTGCGGCGCCATGAGCGACCATGGCGGTTGTCGCGGCGGGCTTGACGAAGGCTTACGCCTGCGGTGCCCCCACCCCCCGGGCGCTGCGGCCCACCGCCCTAGGCGCCGGTGCCCCCAACACCGGCGCCTACTGCTTTGTGGACCCCTTTGCCCTGCTCCAGGGCGCCTTTCACGCTCGCGTCGAGCGCGTTGAGGCGGTACAGCGCGATCGCCTCCGGCGTGGCCGGGCGGCGATCGCCGTGGTGCGTGAGGACGCAGTGGGCGAGCGCGAGCCGCCGCGCGTCGTCGAGCTGGCCCGCGCCCTCGTCGAGCATCCGCAGGCCGAGTTCGACGTGACCGAGCATGCGCCCCTCGTCGGTGAGGCCGATCTCGGCGCCGAGCGTGTACTCGCGCGTCTTGCCGAGGTCGTGGACGATCGCGGCGGTCAGCAGCAGGTCCTGGTCGAGCCGTGGGTGCAGCGTGCAGGTCTCGACGGCGAGCGTCGCGACGGCGACCGTGTGCTCGAGGAGGCCGCCGAGGTAGGCGTGGTGGCCGTCGCGCGTGCACGGCGTGCGCCGCAGCGCGGCGCGCAGCGCTCGATCGCCGAGGAGACCGCGGACGAACGCCGTGAAGGGGTCGTCGCGCAGCTCGCCGGCGAGGTGCTCCAGGAAGCCGTCGAGCTCGTCGAGGTCGCGGTAGGCCACCGGGAGAAACGCGGCCGGGTCGGCATCGTCGGCGCGGGCGACCGCGCGCAGCTCGAGCTGCAGCTCGTCGCGGAAGCGCTCGACCCGGCCCGCGACCCGCACGAGGTCCCCCTGCTCGAAGCGCCCCGCGTGCAGGTCGGCGTCGCGGAACACGCGTGCGGCGATGGCGCCGGTGCGGTCGCGCAGCTCGAGCGCGAGGTACGGCGTGCCGGTCCGCGCGGTCAGGCGATCCTTGCGCGTACAGGCGAAGACGCCGTTGACCTCGTCGCCCGCGCGCATCGTCGCGACGGCGACGGGCGGGGCGGGCACGGCGTGGAGCTCTGCAGAAGGCACGAACCCATGATGTACCGTGAGGCGGATGCAGCCCCTCATTTGGGAGCATCGCCCCGACGGACTACGGGCACCCGCCCTGGTCTGCGCGTTCACGGGGTGGAATGACGCAGGGGATGCCGCATCGGCGGCATTGCAGTTCCTCGGCGCCTCGCTCAACGCCACGCGCTTCGCGCGCATCGACCCCGAGGACTTCTTCGACTTCCAGGCGACCCGGCCGAAGGTCAAGCTCGTCGAGGGCCGTACCCGCAGCATCGAGTGGCCGGAGGTCGAGATCTACGAAGCGCGCGTCCCGCGCGCCCCGCGCGACCTCGTCCTGCTGCAGGG
>DATFRW010000349.1:0-4568 GCA_035262945.1 Solirubrobacteraceae bacterium | reverse complement strand
GCCAACACGCTCGAGGAGCTCGGCTTCGACCACGTCGAGTCGATGACCGGCGGCATCACGCTCTGGAAGGACCGCGGCTACCCGGTCGAGTACCCCAAGACCTTCACGCCCGAGCAGCGCGAGCGCTACTCGCGTCACTTCCTGCTTCCGGAGGTCGGCGTCGAGGGCCAGGAGAAGCTGCTCAACGCCAAGGTGCTGCTGCTCGGCGCCGGCGGCCTCGGGTCGCCCACCGCGCTGTACCTCGCCGCGGCCGGCGTCGGGACGCTCGGCATCGTCGACGACGACGTCGTCGACGTCTCGAACCTGCAGCGCCAGGTCATCCACACGACCGACCGCGTCGGCGTGCCGAAGGTCGACTCCGCTGAGGAGCAGATCAAGGCGCTCAACCCCGACGTCGACGTCGTCAAGTACAAGCTGCGGCTCGACGCCTCCAACATCATGGAGGTCATCCGCGACTACGACATCGTGGTCGACGGGGTCGACAACTTCCCCACGCGCTACCTGCTCAACGACGCGTCGGTGCGGCTGCGCATCCCGGTCGTGAGTGCCGCGATCCTCGGCTTCGAGGGCCAGCTCAGCGTCTTCGCCCCGTACGAGGGCCCGTGCTACCGCTGCCTGTTCCGCCAGCCGCCGCCCGCCGAGCTCGCGCCGTCGTGCGGCGCCAACGGCGTCCTCGGCGTGCTGCCCGGCACGATGGGCCTGCTGCAGGCGACCGAGGTCGTCAAGCTCATCATCGGCGCCGGCGAGCCGCTCATCGGCCGCCTGCTGATGTACGACGCGCTGGCCGCGACGACGACCGAGCTGAAGGTCCGCCGCGACCCCGAGTGCCCGGTCTGCTCGCGCGACCCCGAGTCGATCTCCGACGACGAGATGGGCGTCTTCCCCGACTACGAGGCGTTCTGCGCCGCAGCGGGCTAGGGTTCGCGAGAGTGGCGACGATCCGCATCCCACCGGTCCTGCGGCCCTCGGTCGGCGGCGAGCGCGAGCTCTCCGCCCAGGGCGAGAACGTGGGCGAGATCCTGCGCGCGATGGCCGAGGCCCATCCCGCGACGCAGGACCAGCTCTTCGGGAACGACGGCGACCTCAACCGCTACGTCAACGTCTATCTCAACGACGAGGACGTGCGGGTGCTCGGCGGCCTGGACACGCCGGTGGGGGAGAGCGACACGCTCGTCATCCTCCCGGCAATGGCCGGCGGGTAACGCCTGGCGGGCGTCTCGTCGCGCCTGGCCGCGTCCTCGGCCCTCGACGTGCAGAGCACGCCTTCAGGCCTGCGTCCTTGCCAGGCACGACGATCCGCGCGCCATCCGTTACCCGCTTCGCGGGCGCTAAGGCAGCGCCAGCAGGTCCGGCTCGACGAAGCGCCCCCGCGCGGCCGCGCTGAACAGCCGTTCGCGCGAGTAGTGCCCGAGCAGGAGGTCGCGCCGCAGCAGCTGCGGGTGGGCGGCCACGAAGTCGTCGAACCCGCGCTCGTGGTCGCGCGCGTGGTGGGCGACCACCCGCGCCCAGGCGGTCGTGAGCGTCTCGTGGTAGCGCTCGGGCTCGCCGTGCGCCGCGGCGAGGTGGCGCAGGCCGTGGCGCGCCCGATCGACCGCGTGCTCGACGCCGCCGCGGCGGGTGTACGCGAACGCGACCCGCAGGTGGTCGCGGTGGTCGAACGAATGCAGGCGGCCGGTCTCGAACCGCTCGAGGAAGGCGTCGTCGGTCATGTCCGTCCCTTCGTGTGGCGCTCGAGGGCGTCGAGCACGTGGTGGAACCCCTGGATCGCGTCGGGTGGCAGGTCGTCGCGGACGCGCCCGTCGAGCGTGGCGAACGCGTCCCGCACGCGCTTGGCCGCGGTCTCGCCGGTGGCGGTCAGCGCGATCGTGAACGAGCGGCGGTCGGCCGGATTCACGCGCCGGCGGACGAGCCGCTTGGCCTCAAGGCGGTCGAGGACGCCGGTGAGCGTCGAGGGCCGCTGACCGGTTGCCGCCACGAGCTCGCCGACGGGGCGCGCCACCCCGGGCGGCAGCGCGGCGAGCACGTTGATCTCCGCCTGGCGCAGCCCGAGATCGCCCAGCTCTGCCGCGAGGTGGTCGAGGACGCAATGGACCGCGGCTTCGAGCGCCGCGATGAGCGAGTCATCTGTCACGATTCCGGATAATACGGATTCGTAACAAATGCTGACGTTGGGTTAACCCCCCATCCGCCGACCGCCGCACGGGCTACCGTGCGCGCCATGGCGACCGTCCCTGAGACCATCGATCGCGCGCGCCTCCGCGACCTCATCGACCGCGAGCGCGGCAGGCTGCTCGATCGCACGGAGGGCTCGCAGGACTACTTCGATCGAGCGCGGGCGGTCATGCCCCGCGGCGTCCCGAGCTCGTTCCAGGCCGCCGATCCGCGGCCGATCTACCTCTCGCACGGCGAGGGCTCGCGCGTCTGGGACGTCGACGGCAACGAGTACGTCGACTTCCACAACGGCTTCGGCGTCATGTGCGTCGGCCACGCCAACCCCGCCATCGTGCGCGCCGTCGCCGAGCGCGCCGCGCGGGGCTCGCACTTCGCCGCGCCGACCAAAGGCTCGATCGTCGTCGCCGAGGAGCTCAAGCGGCGCTTCGGACTGCCCCAGTGGCGGTTCACCAACTCGGGCACCGAGTCGACGATGGACGCGGTCCACCTCTCGCGGGCGTCCACCGGCCGCGACCTGATCCTCAAGATCGAGGGCTCCTACCACGGCCATCACGACGCGGTAATGGTCAGCGTGCGCCCGCCGCTCGACCAGCTCGGCGAGCGCGGCGTCGCGGGCAGCGTCCCGTTCGGCGCCGGTCATCCGCACGCGGTGAGCGAGCTCACCCGCGCGATCCCCTTCAACGACGCCGACGTCCTCGAGAGCGTGCTCGACGACATGGGTGACCGCGTCGCGGCGCTGATCATGGAGCCGGCGATGATGAACATCACGGTCGTCGCGCCGCGACCCGGCTACCTCGAGCGCGTACGCGAGCTGACCGCCCGCCACGGCGTCATGCTCGTGTTCGACGAGGTCAAGACCGGCATGACGATCGCCGCCGGCGGCGCCGTCGAGCGCTTCGGCGTGACGCCCGACATCGTGTGCCTCGCCAAGGCGATCGCGGGCGGCTACCCGAGCGGCGCGATCGGCATGACCGAAGGGCTCGCCGACCTCATCATCACGGGGACGGTGCGCCAGGTCGGCACCTTCAACGGCAACCCGCTCTCGATGGCGGCCGCGCAGGCGACGCTGACGGAGGTCCTCACCGCGGACGCCTATGCGCGCTTCGAGGCCCAGGACGCCCGTCTGCGCGCGGGCCTCGACGACGTCATCGCCCGCTACGGCCTGCCCTGCCACACCGCCGGCATGGGTTCGAAGGGCTGCGTCGTCTTCGCGTCCGAGCCGCTCTACGAGTACCGCGACTACGCGACGAAGGTCGACGAGGAGCTCTCGACACTCGCCTGGCTGTACCACATGAACCACGCGATCTTCATGACGCCCGGCGTCGACGAGCAGTGGACGCTGAGCGTCGCGCACGAGGACGCCGACCTCGAGCGCTACGTCGACGCCTTCGAGGCGTTTGCGCGCGACGTGACCTCGGCGTAGCGCGCCGACGAGCATCCCGGCGCGTCCGGGCGCGAGCGCGGGCGACGCGGGCTCGAGTAGGACTACTACACTTTCTGAAGTGGCTGTCCCCCCGCTCCAGAACAAGCCGTGCGGTGGCCGCTACGGCGACATCGTGCAGGCGATCGGCAATACGCCGCTCGTCGAGCTGCGGCGCCTCTCGCCCAAGCCCGGCGTTCGCATCTGGGCCAAGCTCGAGTCCCAGAACCCGACCGGCTCGGTCAAGGACCGCGTGGCGCGCGCCCTGATCGAGGACGCCGAGGAGAAGGGCGCGATCGGCCCGGGGATGACCATCCTCGAGCCGACGTCGGGCAACACCGGCATCTCGCTGGCGATGATCTGCTCGCGCAAGGGCTATCCGGTCAAGGTGGTCATGCCGAGCAACGTCACGCCCGAGCGCACGCAGCTGCTGCAGATGTACGGGGCCGAGATCGTCTACTCGCCCGGCGACCAGGGCTCCAACGGCGCCGTCGCGATGGCGCTGGAGATGGCCGAGGCCGACGCGTCGTACTACATGCCCTACCAGTACGGCAACCAGGCCAACCCGCTCGCGCACTACAACGGCACGGCGCCCGAGATCCTCGAGGAGCTCGACGGCGAGGTCGACGCGTTCGTCGCCGGCCTGGGCACCGGCGGCACGCTGATGGGCAACGGGCGGCGCTTCAAGGAGGAGCTGGGCGACGCGTGCAAGATCGTCGCCGCCGAGCCGATGCAGGGCGAGCCGGTGCAGGGCCTGCGCTCGCTCGACGACGGCTTCATCCCGCCGATCATCGACCTGTCGCTGCTTGACCGGAAGATCTTCGTCACCAACCGCGACGCGGTCATATGGACGCGCAGGCTGCTGGACGAGGAGGGCGTGTTCGCCGGGGTCTCGAGCGGCGCGATCGCCTCGATCGCGGTGCGGATCGCCAACGAGATGGACGAGGGCAACATCGTCTTCATCGTCTGCGACGAC
>DATFRW010000348.1:0-4983 GCA_035262945.1 Solirubrobacteraceae bacterium | reverse complement strand
CCGCGCGGCGCAACGTCCTCATCGCTCCACCTCCTTCCCCTTGACGCTCACCCTGCCGCCGTGCGTGGCGGTCATCAGGCTGCCTTCCGCCGCCGGCGTGAGCGTCCCGCACGGATCGGTGGCCGGCGGATCGTCGGTCGTGCCGTCGATCGGCACGGCCTGGCGGTAACCGCCGATCTTGTTGCCCTGAAGGACGAGCAGCTTGACGTCGGCGTACACGGGGCCCGAATAGGTGTGGCTGATCTTCGGCCCGCCGACGGCGATGGTGCCGTCGCCGAAGTCCCAGATGTAGGTCAGCCCGTTCGCGTTGCCGTTCGGCTTGCGGCTGAACGACCCGTCGAAGCTCACCGTCCGCGTCCCGCTCGGATCGACCGGATCGGTCTCGAAGTACGCGATCGGGTTCTTGCCCTGCGGCGTCGCGCCCGCGTACTCGTCGCGCGCGAGCAGGTAGCCCGTCCACGTCGAAGGCAGCTCGAGCGCCCGCAGCAGCTCCTGGCTGGGATCCGTCACGCCGGCGGCCCCGTGCACGTTGCCGGACGCCCAGTAGTTGAGGTGATCGAGGGTGTCGCCGGTGTAGCCGAGCGGGTTGCCCTCGTTGGGCGACGTCGGCGTGCCGTTGCCGATCTGGAAGGTCGTGCCGTAGCCCGTGTACTGCAGGATCGGCGGCTTGTTCGCCACCGACGCCGGATACGGGTTGTCGTCCGCGTTGCTGTCGTAGCCGCCGAACACGTTGAAGCCGGGGATCCCCTCCGAAAGGAAGGCCACCTGGTCGAAGCGGCCGATCGTGTCGTCGCGTACCGGCGAGAACTGCGACTGGTCGGCCGGCGTGTAAGCGGGCTTGACGAGCGGGGCCGGTGTGTCGACCGGGATGTTGCCGGCGCGGTCGTAGCGCAGCGGGTTCTCCAGCGGGATGCTGAAGTTGTACTTCTGCCCGAGCGCCTGGAACGCGTCGGTCACCGAGGACTGCAGCGCGTCGCGGAACGCCTGGACGGCGGGCAGGTTCGCCTGGATGCGCGCCCAGGCAGAGTCGGACCCGCTGTCCGGGTAGACGTCGTTGGCGGCGAGGGGCGACGCGGCGATGTTCGTGAACCACGGCCCGACCCCGCCGTTGGCGACGTCGTTGAGGTAGTGGTCGGTGCCCCAGTGGAACGCCGGGTACTCGAGCCCGTTCATGTCCATGTTCGCGAACAGGACGTAGCGGCCCTGCGGCCCGCGAGGGATGAGGTCGTCGGCGTAGTGCTTGGCGCCCTCGTCGGCAGGGGACAGCGGCCGGTCCTGATGCGCATCGAGCAGCGTGATCTTCAGCGTGCGCTTCGGCCACGTGCCGTTCGCGGCGTACCAGCGCAGCAGCGCCTGGTACTCGGCCATCGTCATCGCGACGCCGGAGGTGCCGTCATAAGCGCCGCCGTTGCCGAGGTTCGACAGCGTGATCTGGCGGCGCGCGGTGCCGAAGCTGACATCGCCGGTCGCGTTGCCGGAGTCGATGTTCTGCACGACAGACGTGGGCACCGGGACGTTGTCGGGGTGGGCGGCGAGCAGCACGCGCTGGCCGGCGCACGACGCGCCTGGGATCGTCACCTCGGCGTCGTTGGAGTCGAAGCGATAGCCGCCGCTGCGCCGGAAGAAGTGGTCCTTGGCCGTGGCGAAGTTCGCGATCGGGCCCATGGAGTGCGTGCTCGTCAGCTCGCCCTTCCAATGGGCGATGAGCTCCTGCCAGCCGTTGACGGTGGAGGGGACGTTGAAGCTCGACGACGGATCCTGCGGCGGCCCGTCGGCGCCGGAGACCCGGTACACGTCGGACGTCGCCATCCCGTACAGCTGGGAGTACAGGTAGCCGGTGTCGATGATGGGGCGTTCGCTCGTCGCGGCCGGCCTGGCCGGGGCGCCGAACGCCATGGCGACGACGAACGGCGTGGCGGCCAGGACGGCACAGAGCAGCCACCTCGCGCGGCGACCCCCGCAGACAGCCTTCATGCGACCTCCCGGAGCGGTATGTGGAGCGGAGCCGCCGTGATCGGCGGCGTCCAGCCGGGCGAAGCGCTCCATCTCCTGCGCCGGAGCCACCCCCCCGGCAACCGACGCAGCGTAAGCCGCGCCGTGTGCGCGGGCAACGGACCCGTGCGATGTCTGACGCTCAGCCGTCCACGATGACCCGGGAGACGACCTCCGGGCCCTGCGCGCCGACCGGATCGAGCTCCCAGAACAGGCCGTTGGGGCCGAGCGGCGCGCGCGGCGGCACCCGCAGGCGCATCTCGAAGGTCAGCGAGCCCCCCGGCGCGATCGGCTTCGCCCCGCGGCAGTTCAGCGCGTGCGCCTCGGGTGCCCCGGCCGGTGCGAGCGCCTCGACGACGATCGGGCAGCGGTCGAAGCGCACGGTCTCGGTGCGCGACGTGTTGCGCAGCTGGACCGCGAAGCGCAGCCCGCCGCCACGGCGCGCGTGCAGCGGCGGTGGGTCGCCGGCGAGCGAGCGGATCGCGGCGTGCACCGGCACGCTCGTCCACGGCTGCGTCGTCGGGAGCGGGGCCGGCTGGAACGGGCGCACCCCGATGGTCGACGGCTCGCCGGGCGCGTTGCACGGGGCGACCGCGTTGTAGGCGACTTCGAGGCTGCCGGCGCGACTCGGAAGCGTCATGCGGACCGCGCGCGGCGGGCGCAACCGCTTGCGCGAGCCCGCGGCGCCCGGCACGCACCAGTTGCTCCAGTCGATGCTCACCACGGCGGCGCTGCCGGGCGACAGCGCCCCGAGCGTCGCATCCGGCGGCACGACGCTCGGGAACGCGGCAGCGCGCGGCGGCAGCGAGACCTGGCGCTGCTGCGGCGCTTGCGGCGCGCCGACGAAGCGCACCACCGGCCGCCCCGTAAGCCGGCATGGGCGGGACCCGGCGTTGCGCAGCGTCGCCGTGCCGGTCCCGCCGTCGAGCGACGGCGTGAACACGAACCCCTTGCCCTCGGCGCGCAGCTGGGACGCGCGGCACGGCGCGGCGGAGCCGGCGTCGTCGCTGCGCAGCTGCGCCGGCACGCCGTCGGCCCACGGGACGAGCGCGGCCGACCTCGAGCCGCGCGACGACGACCCGTGCCCACCGCAGCCCGCGACCACGACGGTCGCGACCGCCAGCAGTGCGCCCCCCGACCGACCCAGGCTCACGCGCACGGCGACACATCATGCACCCGCAGCGCGGGCGCGTGTCGTCAGACCGTCGCGGCGCCCAGCGCGCGGGTCGCCGCGGCGAGCGCGCGGTCGATCCCGTCGTCGTCGACGTCGAGGTGGGTCACCGCGCGCACGCGCGTGGGCCCGAAGTGGCTCATCGCGACGTCCTGCTCGGCGAGCGCGGCGCAGAACGCGGGCGCGTCGGGGACGTCGAAGATGACGATGTTGGACTCGACGGTCGCGGGATCGAGCGCGACGCCGGGCAGCTCCGCCAGGCCCTCGGCCAGGCGGCGGGCGCGCGCGTGATCGTCGGCGAGGCGCTCGACGTGATGGTCGAGCGCGTAGAGGCCGGCGGCCGCCACGATGCCGGACTGGCGCATCGCGCCGCCCATCATCTGCTTCCAGCGCCAGGCCTCTTCGATGAACGCCGCGGACCCGGCGAGGCAGGCGCCGACCGGCGCACCGAGGCCCTTCGTGAAGTCCAGCCAGGCGCTGTCGAAGCCGCCCGCCCACGACGCCGCGTCGACGCCGCTGGCCACCACCGCGTTCATCAGGCGCGCGCCGTCGAGGTGGGTGTCGAGGCCGTGCGAGCGCGCGACGTCGAGCACGCCGCGCACGCGATCGAGCGGCCACACGCGGCCGCCGCCCATGTTCGTCGTCTGCTCGACGCAGACCAGCCGCGGCCGCGGCGCGTAGCGGCCCCCGGGTCCGGATCCGCCGATCGCCGCGTCGAGCGTGGCCGGCTCGAACATGCCTGCCTCGCCGTCGACCTCGGTGATGACGGCGCCGGAAAGCTGCGCCGGTCCGCCGGCCTCGGCGATCAGCGGGTGCGTCGCTCGGCCGAGGAACATCCGCTCGCCGCCGGGCCGGATGTGGATCCGGATGGCGATCTCGTTGCACATCGTCCCGCTGGGCAGGAAGAGCGCGGCCTCGTGGCCCAGCAAGTCGGCGACGCGCTCCTCGAGCGCGACCGTCGTGGGGTCCTGGCGCAGCTGCTCGTCGCCGACTTCGGCGGCGGCGATCGCCGCCCGCATCTCCGGCGTCGGTCGCGTCTGCGTGTCTGAGTAGAGGTTGACGGCCGGCACGGCGGCGACCTTATCGGCTCGTATCCTCGAACGAGCGTATGGCCACGACAGCATCAGAGGGCAGGCGATCCCGGCTCGCCGAGCAGCGCAAGGCGCTGCCCGACGGCCCCGGCGTCTACCTGTTCCGCGATGCCAAGGGCAGGGTCATCTACGTCGGCAAGGCGAAATCGCTGAAGAAGCGCGTCGCCAGCCACTTCACGAACCCGGTGACGCGCGGCGCGTACGAGATGGTCGACGCGATCGAGTCGGTCGAGTTCGTGCTCGTCGCCTCCGAGGCCGAGGCGCTGCTGGCCGAGCAGAACTTCATCAAGCAGTACCGCCCGCGCTTCAACATCCGGCTGCGCGACGACAAGTCCTACCCCTTCATCGCGATCTCGATGGAGGAGGACTTCCCGCGCGTCTACTTCACGCGCGAGCGCCACCGCCGCGACCGCATCTACTTCGGCCCGTACTCGAACGCCAAGCGCGTGCGCGGCACGCTCGATCTCCTCGGCAAGGTCTTCCTCTTCCGCTCCTGCCAGGGCATCGAGCCCGGCCGCCGCTCGGGCTCTCCCTGCCTGGACTACTACATCAAGCGCTGCGGGGCACCCTGCGTCGGCTACGTCACCCAGGAGGAGTACCGCGAGGCGATCGACGGCGTCATCGCGTTCCTCTCCGGCCGCTACCGCGAGATCGAGCGCGACCTCGAGAACAAGATGAAGGCGGCGTCCGATGCCCAGGACTTCGAGCAGGCGGCCCTCGAGCGCAACC
>DATFRW010000347.1:0-6220 GCA_035262945.1 Solirubrobacteraceae bacterium | reverse complement strand
CTTCAGCTCGCGGCGGTTGATCTCGCCGATGCCGCCCATGAGCTGCGCGGCGAGCGTGCCCTGCGGATAGCGGCGCAGATAGCGCTGCTGGACGTCCACGCCGGGGAAGCCCTCGTTGTGCTTGACCAGGTAGTTGCGCGCGGGGGCGTCGACGTCCACCTTCACCGTCACGCTCGCGTAGGGCAGCGTCGCCAGCGAGCGCACGACCCGCGCCTGGATCGTTCGCGGCGACATGCCCAGGACCCGCGCGAGGCTCTTGAAGCGCTGCTCGAGGTGCGGCGTCGCGGGCGCCGGAATGGGGACGAGCGGGCCCTTCTTCCCCTTCGGGCGCTTCGAGCGCGAGGTCATGTCCTGGCCCCACGTGGCGGCGGCGTTGCGCTCGGCGAGCGGGAGCGACTCGGGGTCGATCTCGACGACCGTCGCGGCGCGGTTCTCGACGAGCACGTTGCCGTTGCGGTCGAGGATGTTGCCCCGCGGCGCCTGGATACGCAGCTGGCGCACGCGGTTGTCGCGCGCCTGCTGCAGGTACTGGTCGCCGGAGAGCACCTGCAGGTACCACAGCCGGAAGAAGATGATCGCGAAGAGCACGAACGCGATGCCGCCGAGGATCGCGATGCGCAGCGCGAGCTGCGGCGTGATCGGCGGGACGCGCCCCTCTTGGACTTCGGCCGGCTCGATCATGCGCGCGAGAGCGGCGACAGGCCGCCGGTCGTGTAGGCGCGGCGCCGGCGGCGACGCGGATCGTCGGGCAGCGCGGGCCGCAGCAGCCAGCGCACGATGGCGTAGACCGGCGTGGCGATGATCGCGTTGAGCAGGACCGTGGCGAGGATCTCGCGCGCCAGCAGGAAGCTGACCGGGCCGTCGACGCCGAGCAGGAACTGCATCAGCGAGTAGCCGATCATGGCGGCCGCGGTGGCCGCCCCGCCCACCGCGAGCGGCACGAGCGCGCTCTGCGGGTCGCGCAGCTCGCGGAAGCGGCCGCACCAGTAGCCGACCGCGACGTAGACCAGCGACGAGACGCCGATGGTCTGCACGAGCGCGAGGTCGAGGAAGAGCCCGATGAAGAAGCCGAAGCAGGCGCCGGCGATCGAGCCGGCGAGCAGCCCGACGGCGGCGAGCACGAGCGGCAGCAGGTCGGCGTTGGTGCCGAAGATCTCGATCTGGCTGACCGCCGTGACCTGCAGGATCACCGTGAGGGCGCCGAGGATGAGCAGCCGCACCACGAGCTGGGCAATGGACGGCCTCACGAGCTGTCCGCCTTCGTGAGGACCTCGACGATGTCGAGCCGGCGCAGGTTCGCGAACGGGCGGACGTGGGCCTGCTGGTCGTCCTGACCCGGGTCGTCGACGCTCGTCACGCGGCCGATCGGGATGTTGCGCGGGTACGGCGACGGGAACCGGCCGACCTTCGACAGCGTCCCGGACGTGACCACGGTCTGGCCAGGCTTGACGACGTCCTGGCTGGAGAGCGACTTCAGAACAAGCTGGGTGGGATGCCCGTCGTCGACCGCGAGGAGCCCCTTGACGCCGGTGTCCGAGACCGTCGCGCCGACCTGCATGTCGTGGTTGGTGATGAGCGTGACCGTCGCGCCCGAGCTCCACACGAACGACACCTTGCCAACAAGGCCCTGTCCCGTGACGACTGCCTGGTTGGTCCGCACCCCGGCAGAGCTGCCCTTGTCGATCGTGATCTGATCGAACCAGAGGCTCGGGTCCTCGCCGATCACCCGCGCGGCCACCGGGGCGTTGTCGGCCAGGCCCGCCGTCTGGTTGAGCTTGAGCTGCGAACGCAGCTGCCGGTCGTCGCGCAGCTGTGCCTGCATCGTCACGTTCTGCTGGCGCAGCGCCTCGTTCTCCTTGCGCAGGTCCTTGAGCTGGCCCTTCGCGTCGAGCGTGTCGCCCGTCCAGCCGAAGAGGTCGCGCACGGGCTTGAGAGCGCGGCTGGCGCCCTCCTGGATCGGCGAGATGACGTCGAGGACGCCGCGCTGTACCGAGTGCAGCCCGCCGCCGGCGGACTCGCCGAAGTACGCGGTGAGCAGTATCAGGGAACTGGCGACGAGTAGCCCGAGGACCACCCGCCTGCGGCGGACCGTCTTGTCGTACACGCGGAGGGATTCTCCAAAGCTTGTGGGGGGTTACGCGCCACGGCTCAGTACCGAGCGTTGCGGCGGCGATTCCTCGAATTCTTGTTCGTGCGGTGGATGACCTCGAACTCCTCGAGCGAGCGGCCGGAGCCCACGGCCACGCACGTCAGCGGCGACTCCGCCAGGTGCGCGGGCATCTGGGTCTCCTCGCGAAGGCGCTCGTCGAGGCCCTGCAGAAGCGATCCACCACCGGCCAGCATGATGCCGCGATCCATGATGTCGGACGCCAGCTCGGGCGGGGTGCGGTCGAGGGTCTCCTTGACCGCGTCGATGATCTGGGACAGGGGCTCCTCGAGCGCCTGCCGAATCTCCTCGGAGGTGAGCACGACCGTCTTCGGTAAACCGGAGACCATGTCGCGGCCGCGGATCTCGGCCTGCACCTCCTCCTCCATGGGATACGCCGAGCCGATCTCGAGCTTGACTTCCTCGGCCGTCTGCTGGCCGATGAGCAGCTTGTACTCGCGCTTGGCGTAGTTGATGATCGACTCGTCGAGCTCGTCTCCGCCGACGCGGATCGACTGCGACACGACGATGCCGCCGAGGCTGATCACCGCGACCTCGGACGTCCCGCCGCCGATGTCGACCACCATGCTGCCGGTCGGCTCGCCGACGGGCAGCCCTGCCCCGATGGCCGCGGCCATCGGCTCCTCGATGAGGTAGGCCTGCCGCGCCCCTGCGCTCAGGCACGCCTCTTCGACCGCGCGCTTCTCGACGCCCGTCACGCCCGACGGAACACAGACCACCACGCGTGGGTGCGCCCAGCGGTTCTGGTGCACCTTCTGGATGAAGTGGCGGAGCATCTCCTCGGTGACGTCGAAGTCGGCGATGACGCCGTCCTTCAGCGGCCTGATGGCCTGGATCGTGCCGGGCGTCCGGCCGAGCATCCGCTTGGCCTCGATACCCACGGCATGTACCTCACCGGTGCGCGAATCAATCGCCACCACGCTTGGCTCAGAGAGCACGATGCCGCGGCCGCGGACGTACACGAGCGTGTTCGCGGTGCCGAGGTCGACCGCCATGTCGCGGCCACCAAAGCCGGTGAGGTAGCTAAAAAAGCCCATCTTGAGAGAGCGAGTGCGGCGCGCACTCCGGCGGGCGCCCTCTCGGGAAGGGCACCGGCGGCCGCGGGCGCCAGTGTATCGGACACCTCGCCGATCCCTTCTCGCTAGGACGCCGGAAAATGCGCTGCAAACCGCACTTGCCCGATCAGCTGCGCAGGAGCTGCGGCCAGAGGTCGAGCAGCGTGGCGACCGGCAGTCCGACGACGTTGAGGTAGTCGCCGTCGATGCGCTCGACCAGCGCCGCGCCGCGCCCCTGGATCGCGTACGCGCCGGCGCGTCCGTCCCATTCCCCGGTCGCGACGTACCAGTCGATGAGCGCGTCGTCGAGCTCCCGGAACGCGACCGCGGTCGTCGCGATCGCCGTCTGCGGCGCTGCGCCGGCACGCGCCAGCGCCACCCCGCCGATCACCGTGTGCGTGCGGCCCGAGAGTTCGCGCAGCGTCTGCGCGGCGGCTTCGGCGTCGGCGGGTTTGCCCCAGATCTCGCCCTCGATCGCGACGATCGTGTCGACGCCGAGCACGACCTCGTCGCCGGCCGCGCCCGCGGCCCGCGCCTTGCGCAGCGCGTTCTCGCGCGCGACCGCCACGGGCTCCCCCGCGACCAGCTCCTCGACGTCGCTCGGCCGCTCGACGAACGGCACGCCGAGCTGCGTCAGGATCGCCCGCCGCTGCGGTGAGCGGCTGGCGAGGACCAGCGTCACAAGTCCGGGAAGAACAGCGCGGCCTCGCGGACCGCCGACTCGTTGGAGTCCGAGCCGTGGACCATGTTCTGGCCGATTTCCAGGGCGAAGTCGCCGCGGATCGAGCCCGGCGCCGCCTCGAGCGGGTTCGTCGCGCCGATGACCTGGCGGGCCGCGACGACCGCCTCGTAACCCTCCAGGACCATCGCCACCAACGGGCCGGACGTGATGAACTCGACGAGCTCGCCGAAGAACGGCTTGCCCTCGTGCTCGGCGTAGTGGCGCTCGGCGAGCGCCTGCTCCATCTGCATGTACGTGAGCGCGACGATCCTCAGCCCCTTGCGCTCGAAGCGGGCGATGATCTCGCCGGTCAGGCCGCGCGCGAACGCGTCTGGCTTGACCAGGATGAGGGTCCGGTCCATGTGGGGAGAGCCTTCCGTAGGTGGTTACTGTGGCGGCGCCTCGTAGGACGCCGTCGCTTCGGCCTCGAGCTCCTCGCTCGAGCGCCGGCGGCGCCTGCGGCGCGATGGCGTGGGCGTCACGCCCGGGATCTCGGCCTCGCAGTACGGGCAGATCCGCCATGCGGGATCCAGCGGCTTGCCGCAGTTCACGCACGGGTCCTTGAGCTTGCGCATGCAGTGCGGGCAACGCAAGAAGTCCTTCTCTACCTCGTTGTCGCAATGCGGGCACAGGATGTAGTTGAGCGAGTGCAGGCGCGCCTCGGCGGCCTGCATCTCGAGGTCACGCTCGCGGACGTCCTCGAGGTACTCCGGTGGTCGCACGATCATGTAGACGACCGTCCCGACGAACGGGAAGAGCGCGGCCGCGGTTGCGCAGCCGACAAGCATGGGATCGGCGATGCGTCGCCGCGCGTCGGCGTACGTGTAATAGACGAGCGCCAGCCACACGACGACGAGGACGAGGATCAGCAGCTTGACGGCCGTGTCCAGAGCGTCGTTGGTGATGCCGAAGATGGCGACGGGCAGCATGGGAACCGGGGCGAAGGCTAGACCACGCGGCGGCGTAACCGCCGCAGGCACACGAACCCTTCAAAGAAACAGACGCCCGAACCCGTAGCCGAGCGCGAAGAACACGAGGATCACGAGCGCCACGATGAAGGCGACGGCGGCGATCATCGCCGGCACCGATGGGCCGTCGTCGCTCATCGCGAGCGACCCCTCCAGAAGTGGCCGCTTGGGCCGGGCGAGCAATGGCGCGCTGTCACATCGTGCTCCGGCGCGTCGCGTCCGCCGGCCGCAGGAGGTCGGCGATCAGGTAGATCGAGCCGGTCGCCAGCGCCACGCCGTCTGGCCCCGCCGCCTCGCGCGCCGCGGCGAGCGCGCGCCTGGGATCGCCCACCGTGCGCGTGGGGGGCCCGCCGAGCTGGCGGCACAGCGACTCGAGCGTGGCCGGCGACAGCGCGCGCGGGTTCGCGTTCGTGGTGCAGACGACCTCCGCGCACAGCGGCAGCAGTTCCCGCAGCATCCCGGCGGCATCCTTGTCGTCGAGGATCGAGACGCAGGCCACGAGGCGCCGTCCGTCGAGGAAGCCCCGCAGCGCCTCGACGAGCGCGGTCATGCCGTCGGGGTTGTGCGCACTGTCGAGCACGGTGTCCGGCGCGCGCCCGACGACTTCGAAGCGACCCGGCACCAGCGTCGACGCCGCCGCTGCGCGAACCGCCTCCTCGTCGAGCTCGCCCAGATACGCCTCGGCCGCGGCCCGCGCGACGGCGAAGTTGCGCCGCTGGTAGGCCCCGCGCGCGAGCACCTCCACGCCGGGATCGGTCCCCGCCTGGACGAGGCGCGCGCCGCGGTCGGCCGCGGTCTCACGGGCGAGCGCGAGCGCGTCGGGGTGCAGGTCCGGGCCGACCACGAGCGTGAATCCGTTCCCACCCCCCCGCACGACGTCGAGCTTCTCCGCCGCGATGTCCGCGACCGTCGGCCCGAGCCAGCGCGTGTGCTCAAGGCCGACGTTGGTGAGCACCTGCACGCGCGACGGGATGACGTTCGTCGCGTCGTACCGGCCTCCCAGCCCGGCCTCGATGACCGCCACCTCGACCCCGGCCGTCGCGAGCTCGTCGTACGCCGCCGCCGTCAGCGCCTCGAACTGCGTCACGCGGTCGTCGTCCTCGAGCGTGTGGTCGACCTTCTCCGCGGCGCGGCGAGCACGCGCGACCGCCGCGGCGAAGCGCTCGGGGCTGGAGTCCTGGTCGTCGATCCGCACGCGCTCGGTGAACGACACGAGATGCGGGGAGAGGTATGCGCCGGTGCGTAGGCCGTGGCGGCGCAGGATGGCGGCGATCATCCGGACGGTCGACGACTTGCCGTTCGTCCCGAC
>DATFRW010000346.1:0-27136 GCA_035262945.1 Solirubrobacteraceae bacterium | reverse complement strand
CTCGACGGCGGGCGCGTAGACCGCGAGTTCGTCGGGCGTGAGGTCGTACAGCGGCATGGCGCGACGTTATCGGTCACCCGTCTAGTGCCGCCTCGGGGCGGTCAAGGCGCGATTGGCCGGGCCGATAGCCCGATCAGCATGAGACTTCCCGTTCCTCGCCTGCTCCTGCTCGCATGCGCCCTCTGCGCGCTCGTCGCGCTGCTGCCCGCGTCCGCGAGCGCCGCCACGAAGAAGAAGGCCGGGACCTACCCGGTGGTCAGCAAGGTCACGCCGCTCAAGCTCGGCGTCGGCGACGTGATGACGATCGCCGGCAAGAACTTCCGCAAGGGCAAGAACAAGAACACGGTGGTCTTCAAGCGCGACGGCGGTCGCGCCGTGTTCGTCAAGGCGCCCGACGCGACGACGACGAAGATCGGCGTCACGGTCCCCGCCAAGCTGCTGCCGTTCATGAAGAAGACGAAGGGCAAGCGCACCTTCACGCGCTTCCGCGTCCGCGTCCTTGCGACGAAGTTCGCCAAGCGCTTCACCGACGCCAAGCACTCGCCGATGATCGGGCCGGACGCCATCGGCGGCGGCACGAAGGACGACTGCGACGGCGACCGGATCAAGAACAAGGTCGACAAGGACGACGACAACGACCTGATCCCCGACACGCTCGAGGCGACGCTCGGCACCGACCCGTGCAAGCGCGACACCGACGGCGACGGGATGTCCGACGGCTGGGAGTACTACTCGGCGCTCGACCTCAACGGCAAGGCGAAGCCCGCGCCGATCTCGAAGCCCTACCCGAACCCGCTCGATCCCAAGGATGGCGACAAGGACAACGACGGCGACGGCCTCACCAATGCCGAGGAGTACGCCGCCTGGGCGACGTTTGGCGCCAACAAGCTGCCGCTGAGCTACAGCGGCGGCGACCCCGCGTCGGCCGGCCGCGGCGCCCCGCCGCCCGGCGCGGCCTACATGGACCGCGACCACAACGGCTTCCTGAGCGACTTCGAGCGCGACGCCGACGGCGACGGCATTCCCAACATGGACGAGACGCGCGGCTTCGGCGACACCGGCACGGTCTTCCGTCTCACGACGCCCGCACCGGACGCCTTCAGCGACTTCGGCATCTTCACGCCCGAGTACCTGGCGGCGGCCGAGAAGGCGACCAACGACCCCAAGAAGTGCGCCGGCATCAACCAGGTTCCCTTCTACTGCGTCGAGGACACGATCGACGTCCAGAAGGTGGAGACCCTCGACTGGCTCTCGGCCGACTCGGACGGCGACGGCATCCGTGACGGCCAGGACGACGTCGACCATGACGGCGTCGCGAACCTCGACGAATACCTGCGCGAGGTCGGCTCGGCCGCGAAGGACCGCCACTACGGCGCGCTCGACGGCTGCTATCCGAACGCCGACTCGCCGTCGTGTCTGCTCGGCAACGAGGACATCGACCACGACGGCATCCCCAACCGCTTCGACACCGACGACGACGGCGACGGCCTGCCTGACACGCTCGAGCAGAGCGTGGGCACCGACTCCCTGCAGGCGGACACCGACAACGACGGCGTCTCCGACGGATTCGAGTACTGGTCGGCGCTCGACCTCAACGGCGCTGCCGTTCCCTTCCCCGGGAAGGCCCCGTACCCCAACGCGCTCGACGGGACCGACGCCAACCTCGACTTCGACGGCGACGGCCTGACGCTGAAGATGGAGTACCAGGCGTGGAACTACTCGGGCCGTCCGCAGCCGCTGAACTACAGCGACGGCAACCCGAACACGGGCGGTACCGCGCTGCGTGACGGGGCCAAGGACGTCGACCACGACGGCCTCACCAACTTCGAGGAGACCACCGGACCGATGCGGATCGACTGGTGGGCCGCGATGTACAACGGGACGAACGGGCCGAAGGAGACCCCGTACCCGGATGTGGCACGCCGGTTCGCCGAGACGAGCTTCGTCGATCCGGACTCGGACGGCGACGGGATCCTCGACGGCAACGACGACCAGGATCACGACGGCTATCCGAACTGGTTCGAGGTCAGGCGCCCGGTCGACTGGGCCGCCACGTATACGTCGACGCTGTTCCCGAAGGACATCCGGCCGGTGCCGCCGGGGTCGGGGCACAACAACCCGCTGGCCCGCGTGAACCCCTACAACCCGTGCAAGCCGGTCTACAGCAGCGCCTGTCACAACCCGGCGCCGATCGGCTACTACGACCCGGGCGAGGACTGGGCCAGCGACACCACGCCGGCCACGGCGCCGCCGATGGGCAGCTCGCCGGGGACGCACGCCTAACTTCCGGCCACGCCGCGACCGTTCGAGAGCCACCGGGCCGGATGCCCGGTGGCTCTCGGCGTTCCGGGGGGAGAGAACTGACCGCTCACGCCTAGCGCGGGCATGGACCGTGCGGTCGACCTCGACGCTCTCGCCAGCGCGTTGCGCGAGCGGCTGCTCGCCGAGGCGGGCTATGACGGGGCGGGCGATGCCGAGGCCCGCATCCACGCGCTCGTCGACCGCGAGGCCGCGCTCCTCGACGCGGGCACGCGGGAGGCGCTCTTCGCGCGGGTGGCGGAGCGCTCATTCGGGCTCGGCCCGCTCGAGGCGCTCCTGCGCGACCCGGCTGTCGACGAGGTGATGGTCAACGGCACCGCGCCCGTGGTGGTCGAGCGCGCTGGGTGCCTCGAGCCGACCGAGGTGCGCTTCGGCTCGGCCGGTGAGCTGCGCGATGCCATCGAGCGGATCCTCGCGCCGCTCGGCCGGCGCGTCGACGAGGCCGAGCCACTGTGCGACGCGCGGCTCCCGGACGGCTCGCGCGTAAACGTGGTCATCCCGCCGCTCGCGCCGGACGGGCCGATCCTCACCATCCGCCGCTTCAGGGCGCGCGGCATGAGCGCCGACGACCTCGTCGCCGCCGGCACCTGGGAGCCGCCGCTGCGCGATCTCCTCGCGCGCGCCGTCGGCGCGCGGCTCGGCATGCTCGTCAGCGGCGGCACCGGGTCCGGCAAGACGACGACGCTCAACGCGCTCTCGTCGTTCATCCCGGCCGGCGAGCGCATCGTCACCGTCGAGGACACGCTCGAGCTGCGCCTCCAGCAGCCGCACGTCGTGCGCCTCGAGGCGCGGCCTGCGAACGTCGAGGGCCGCGGCGAGGTGACGATCCGCCGCCTCGTCCGCAACGCGCTGCGGATGCGGCCGGATCGCATCGTGGTGGGCGAGGTTCGCGGCGGTGAGGCGCTCGACATGCTCGCGGCGATGACGACCGGCCACGACGGCTCGCTGTCGACGATCCACGCCGGCTCGCCCGAGGAGGCGCTGCGCCGGCTCGAGACGCTCGCACTGATGGCCGGCCTGGGCCTGCCGCACGCGGCGATTCGCGAGCAGGTCGCGGACGCGCTCGACCTCGTCGTCCACCAGGCGCGCCTGCCGGACGGGACGCGGCGCATCGTGGCGGTCGCGGAGGTCACGAGGGTGGCCGCGGGGCCGGCCACGCGCCAGGTGTTCGGTTGGCGCGACGGGCGGCCGCGCTGGCGGGCCGCCCTGAGCGACCGGCTGGCCGAGCGGCTCGCGGAGGCGGCGTGACGTTCGCTGTGGTCCTCGCCGGCCTCGCCGGCGCGCTCGCGGTGGCGGGCGCCTGGGAGGCCGTGGCGGCGGTCGAGCAGGCGTCGCTCGCGCGCGCGGTCGCCCGGTGGTCGGCGCCCCTGCGCGCCGCGCGGCGGGAGGGCCGCGCACCGACCGCGCCCGAACGGCGTCGGCTGGCGCTCGTCGGCGCGGGCGCGCTGCTCGCCGGAGGCTGGATCGTCGCGGGGCCGATCGCCGGCATCGCCTGCGCGGCGGCCGGGCCGGTTGTCGTCGCGCGGCTCCTGCGGGCTCGTCGGGAGCGCTGGCGCGCCGACCTCGCGCGCGGCGCGCCCGATGCCGCCCGTGCGCTCGCCGACGCGCTCGGCGGCGGCCACGCGGTGCGCGGCGCGGTGGCGGTGGCGGCGGATGGCGGCGTGCCGGGCGCGGCCGGGCGCGAGCTGCGGGCCGCCGGGCGCGCGCTCGCCCTCGGCGCGCGGACCGAGCACGTGCTCGAGGACCTGCGCGCGCGCGCCGCGGACCCGGCGTGGGACACGATCGTCGCGGCGATCCTGCTGCAGCGGGAGGCGGGCGGGGACCTCTCGCGCCTGCTGCGGTCGATCGCCGCGGGGCTCGAGGAGGCGGCGCGGGTCGAGGCCGATGCCCGCAGCGCGACAGCGCAGGCGCGGTTCACCGCGTGGCTCGTGGCGCTGTTGCCGCTGGGTGCGGCGCTGCTGGCCGAGCTCGCGCGCCCCGGGTACGTCGGCGACCTGCTGCGCGCGCCGCTCGCGCCGGCGCTGCTCGCCGCCGCCGCGGTCTGCCAGCTCGTCGCGTGCCTGCTCATCCGGCGCATCGCGCGCATGGGGGAGGGCGGGTGAGCCGCGCGCTCGTGGTCGCCGCCGGGGCCGGGGAGGGCCGGTGAGCCGCGCGCTCGTGCTCGCGGTCCTCGCCGCGGTGGCGGCCGCCGCCGCCATCGTCGAGCTCGCCGCGGCGGGCGTCCGCGCGCGGCGGCCGCCCCGACGCCGTGCGGCGGCGACGCTCGGCCGCGTCGGGCGCCGGCTGGGCGTCACGCGCGCGCCCGACGACCTTGCCCGGCGCCTCGACGCCGCCGGCGCGCCCGTCAGCATCGGCGCGTCCGAGGTGATGGCGCTCAAGCTCGGCGCGGCGGTGGCCGCGGCCGTCGCGGCGCTGCCGCTCGTGACGCTGGCGCCCGGCCGTCTCGGGCCGGTCGTGTTCGCGGCGGCGCCTGCGGGCGCCTTCCTCGCGCCCGACGCCTGGCTCGCCCGCCGCATCCGGCGGCGCCGAGCGGCGATGGCGGCCGCGCTCGCTGACGTCCTCGACCTCATGCACGTCGCCATCGGCGCGGGGCTCTCGCCGATGCGCGCCCTTGGCGACGTCGGCCGCCGTCGCGCCGGGCCGTTGGCGACCGAGCTGCGCGCCGCCGCCGCGCAGGCGGCGCTCGGCGTGCCACGGGCCGACGCGCTGGCGCGGCTCCAGCGCCGCTGCCCGATCGAAGGCATCGCGGCGCTGGTCGCCGCTATCGGCCGCGCCGAGCGCCACGGCGCGCCGCTCGCGCCGGCGCTGCGCGCGCTGGCCGCCGACGCCCGCGCTCAGCGCGCCCAGCGCCTGCGTGAGCGCGCCGGCCGCGCCGCGCCGAAGATCCAGCTCGTCGTCGCGCTCCTGCTGGTGCCGGCGGTGATGCTGCTCGTCGGCGCGTGCCTCGCGGCGGCTCTGCTCTAGGGCAGCGTGACCGCGAAGCGGTAGCGGACGATGCCGTTGCCCTCGTCCTTGCCGCCGGCGACGACCGCGCCGAACGCCTGCAGGTACGGCTTGGCCATCTGGAACTCCGCCTGGTTGCCGGCGAACGCGTCGATGAGCTTGACGACCTGCGGGACGTCGAGGAAGAGCGACGGGCGCAGGCCGTTGCCGAGCTTGCTCGCCGCGTCGGTGAAGGTGGAGGAAGTGCCGAGCGTCGCGCCGGACGAGCGGGCCGCCTCGCGGAACGCACTCGCGTTGCCCACCGCGACCACGAACTTGTCACCCTCGAGACCGACGTTGAGGCGCGGACCGCTGGCGGGTCGGACCGCGAAGCCCGCGTCGGCGCCGGGAACCCGGAGCGCCGAGATGTGCACGCCGCTGCTCGCGCCGACCAGGCGGCGCAGCGCGTCAATCGTGCGCTTGGTCTTGGCGGGGTCGCTGGTCTTGACCACGAGCGCGCCGCGGAGCTCGTTGCGCGAGGTGCCGGCCACGAACACGCCCGCGTCGTCCATCCACGACAGCACGTCCTGGCGCAGGTCCAGGCCGGTCTTCTGCTTGAACTGCGAGAGCAGCGCGTTGACGCCCACGCCGGTCAGCCCACCCGAGTTGGCGATCGACTCGAGGATCTTGTCGGCGCTCTCGCCGAGGTTGGCGACCCCGAGGCCGAGCCACGAGTCCGCCGGGAGCGCGGCGAGCGCGTCGGCGCCGCTCGCGCCGGTCGAGGCGGACTGCGGCGTGCCGATGCTGACGGCGTCGATCCGGAGAGCGTCGGCCTGCGCTTGGAGCGCCGCGCCGATCGCCTTCGGCGCTGCGCCGGAGGTCGCCTGGAGGATCGCGCCCGACTGCGGGTCCGAGCTCGACGCGAGCGCGCGGACGAGTCCCTGGACGTCGAGGTAGAAGAGGCCGACGCGATCCTGCGCGACCTTCGAGCGGATCGCCTGGAGGTTGTTGGACTCGGCGAGCGAGGTGCCCTTCGACGCGTCGATCGCCGAGCGCAGGCCGGCCTCGGTGCCGATCACCACGCGGTGGTCGACCACGGCGGACGCGGTCGAGTCCTTGCGGTTGAAGCGGTAGTCCACGCCCTTGTACGAGCGCTTGACGATGTCGCCCTGCTGCTTGGCGAGCGCGTCGTTGGCCTTGGCGTCGTCCGTGGAATCGGCGACAACCACGAAGTCCGGCTTCTGCTTGGCGTGCAGGGCGGTGACAGCGACCCCGACCTTGTCGCCGAGCCATGGCTGGATGTCGTTCTTGAAGCTCAGGCCGCCGTGCTTCTTGGCGGCGTTCTCGAGCGCGTTCGTGATCGTCGTGCCCGGGTCGTTCGTCCGCAGGATCTTGCGCAGCGCCGCCTGGGCGTCGGTACCGACCGATCCGCTGGGCTGCACGGTTGCTTCGGCGTAGAGCGGCGCGGTGGCGGGGACGACCGCCGCCGGATCATTCGTGCCGCTGCTGCCCCCGCTGGACGCTCCGCACCCGGCGACGACCAGCGCCGCGAGCAGGAAGAGGACTACCAACCGAACGTTCCGCATCGGAATCCATCGTAGGGCGTGCGTCCAGCCACGGCGCCGGGTCCGGACGGACGTCCCACGGCGCCCCACCAGCACGCACATCGTCCGGACGGAAGCCCCTCGCGGGCCGCAAGAAGGCGTGCAGAACGGCGATCCGCATCTCGTCGTGCAACACCGCCCGAAACCGGGCCCCACGACCTCCCACCGCGAAACGCCTGCTCGGAGGCCGGTTCTCGGCCGGTCGCATCGATCAAGTGGCCATCCGTGGGACGAAATGTGCAAGAAGGGTTGCTCTGTGGGAGAAAGTGGGGTACAAGTGCCCCTACCGGACCGGGGTGGAGGGGCTCCTCCCACTCCTCCACCTCGGTCCGGGTCCATTTGAGACCGGTCACGCGCCCCGCGCTCCATGGCCTTCCGCGGCACCTTCGACTACAGCCTCGACGCCAAGAACCGGCTCACCATTCCGGCCAAGTTCCGGGCTTCGCTCTCCGAGGGTGTGGTCCTCGCCAAGGGCATCGAGCACTGCATGCAGGTCTGGACGCCGGCCGGTTTCGAGGCCTACACCGACGCCGCGCTCCAGGGCGTCCACCGGCTCTCCGAGCAGTCGCGCAAGCTCACGCGCTTCTTCAGCGCGAACTCCTTCGACACCGAACTCGACGCCGCCGGCCGCGTCATGGTCCCGGGCTTCCTCCTCGAGCACGCGACCCTGCGCAAGGAGGTCGTGGTGACCGGCGCGGGCGACTGCCTCGAGGTGTGGGACCGCGCCGCGTGGGCGGACTACAACGCCAAGCTCTCCGACGAGCTCCCCGACATCACTGCGGCGTTCGGCAATGCTGGTTGAGATGTCCACCACCCACATCCCGGTCCTGGCCGGCGAGCTCGTCGACCTCCTCGACCCCCAGCCGGGCGAGGTGGCGATCGACTGCACGTTCGGTGGCGGCGGGCACGCGCGCCTCGTCGCCGACCGCCTCGGCCCGGGCGGCGAGCTGATCGCCATCGATCGCGACCCCGCGGCCGAGGACCGGTTCGCGGAGCTCGCGGCCGAGGTGTCGTGCCGCACGCGCTTCATCCACGCGCCGTTCGCGGAGGCGCTCGAGGAGCTGCTCGACGAGGGCGTGCGCGCCGACCTCGTCTACCTCGACCTCGGGATGTCGTCGATGCAGGTCGACACCCGCGAGCGCGGCTTCTCCTACGCCTACGACGCGCCGCTGGACATGCGGATGGACCCCGACGACGAACTCACCGCGGCCGACGTCATCAACGAATGGGACGAGCGGCGGCTGGCCACGCTCTTCCGCGACTACGGCGAGGAGCGCTACGCGCGGCCGATCGCCCGCGCGCTGGTACGCGCACGCGCGGACGCGCCGCTGCGCACGACCAACGAGCTCGTCGAGGTCGTGACCGGCGCGGTGCCCGTGCCCGCCCGCTTCGCCGCGGGACATCCCGCCAAGCGCGTGTTCCAGGCGATCCGCATCGCCGTCAACGACGAGCTCGGACAGCTCGACGCCGCGCTGCCCACCGCCTGGGAGCTCCTGCGCGTAGGTGGGCGATTTGCAGGAATTTCGTTCCATTCGCTGGAAGACCGACGCGTGAAGCGCTTCCTCGCCGCCAGGGCGCGGGGCTGCATCTGCCCACCGGACCTCCCGGTGTGTGCATGTGGTCGCGTTCCGGAGGCGGAGTTGCTCACACGCCGCGCCGTGGCACCGACGCCCGGCGAGATCGCCGCCAACCCGCGCGCCAAGTCCGCCCGGATGCGCGCTGCAAGGAAGCTCGAGGAGTCGCAGGCATGACCCCACCCGCCGCCACCGCAGCAGCCCATCGCCGCGCCGTCCGGCGCGGCTCCGTCCCGCGTGCGCCGCGGCGTCTCTCCGGCCCGGCCCGCCCGCCGCGGGCCGCGCTTGGCGGCGCCGCCGCCCCGCGGCCGCCGTTTGCGATGCGCCTCGGCGCCACCGCAATGCGGATCGGCGACGCGCGCCTGCTCGACCGCATCGTCCGCGGCCGCGCGTGGATCGCGCTGCTGGCGATCGGGCTCATGGGCATCGTGTTCATGCAGGTCTCGCTGCTCAAGCTCAACGCCGGCATCAGCCGCGCGGTGACCGCGGCCGACACGCTCGAGCGCCAGAACTCGAGCCTGCGCGCGGACATCTCGAACCTCGACTCCGGCGAGCGCATCCAGGACGTCGCAGCGAGGCTCGGGATGACGATCCCGGCCGCGGGGGACGTGCACTACCTCGACGGCCGTCAGGCGGACGCCGCGCGGGCGGCGGCCTCGATCGCGCCGCCGGATCCGGTGGCGACGACGGCGCCGCAGCAACAAGTGGCGGCCGCGCCGCAGCAGCAGGCGGCGCCCGCGACCACGCAGCAGGCGCCGGCGCAGCAGCAGACGCCGGTGCAGCAGCAGACGCCCGCACAGCAGACCCCCGCCCAACAGACGACGCCGGCGCAACAGACGCCGCAGACGGCGGCGACCACGGCGCAGCAGCAGCCCGCCCAGACCGGCGCCGCCACGACCACCGCGCCTCCGGCGACAAGCGGCCCGGCCACCGCCGTCGCAGGAGGCGCAACCGCTCCGCAAGGGGGCTGATCCGTGGCGCTGCTCGAGCGCCGCATCGGCCTGCTCTTCGCCGCCTTCCTCGTCCTGCTGCTCCTCGCCGCGGGACGCGCCCTCTTCATCGGCACGTTCAAGGGCTCGAGCCTCGCGAGCGCGGCCGCCAGCCAGCAGGTCAGCTCGATCGACCTGCCCGCGCGGCGCGGCACGATCGTCGACCGTCACGGCGTGGAGCTCGCGGTCTCCGACCCCGCGGACGATGTCTCCGCGACGCCGTACCTCGTCAAGGACCCGGTCCGCACGGCCGGCAAGCTCGCGCCGCTGCTCGGGGTCGACGCCGACGCGCTGATCCGCAAGCTCGCCCAGCGCAAGACCGGCTTCGTCTACCTCGCCCGGGCGCTCCCGGCGGCGCTCGCCGAGCGCATCCAGAAGCTCGACCTCCCGGGCATCCAGCTCACGCCCGGCTACCGGCGCGTCTACCCGCGCAACTTCCTCGCCAGCCAGCTGCTCGGCCGGGTCGGCACCGACGGCAACGGCCTCAGCGGCCTCGAGTACGCCGACGACAAGCGCCTCGAGGGCCAGTCCGGCGAACGGCGGCTCGTCAAGGACGCGCTCGGCGAGCCCATCCAGCTGCGCACGACGACGCCAACCAAACCGGGCGCACGGTTGGAACTGTCGATCGACGCGCTCATCCAAGACAAGGTCGAGCGCGTGCTCGCCGACGTCGGCCAGCAGTACCGGCCGAAGGGCGCGACCGCGATCGTCATGAACCCCAACACGGGCGAGCTGCTCGCGCTGGCGAACTGGCCGCGGGTCGACGCGAACAACCCGGGGAGCGCCCCGGCCTACGCGCTGCAGAACCGCGCCGTGGGCGCCACGTATGAGCCGGGCTCGACATTCAAGTCCGTGACCGTCGCTGGGGCGCTGCAGGACGGCACGGTCACGCCCGACACGCCGTTCGACCTGGCGCCCCAGATCCAGGTCGCCGACCGGACGATCGGCGAGTCCCACGCGCGCGGCCCAGTGACGCTGACGACGGCGCAGATCCTCGCCCAGTCGTCGAACGTCGGCGCGATCACGATCGGCCTCAAGATGGGCGCACCGACCTTCGACGCGTGGGTACGGCGGTTCGGCTTCGGCAAGCCGACCGGCGTCGACCTGCCCGGCGAGGAGCGCGGGATCGTGCCCTTGCTGCGCAACTACTCGGGCTCTTCGATGGGCAACCTGCCGATCGGCCAGGGCATCGCGGTGACGCCGATGCAGATGGCGCAGGCCTACGCGGCGATCGCGAACGGCGGGATCCTGCGCGCGCCGCGCGTCGTGCGCCGCGTCGACGGCAAGCTGCTCCCGCAGCCGAAGGGCCGGCGGGTGATCTCGGCGAGCACCGCGGCGCACCTGCGCCAGATGCTCGAGGGCGTCTTCGCTCCCGGCGGCACCGCCAGCGAGGTCACCATCCCGGGCTACAAGCTGGCGGGCAAGACCGGCACCGCGAACAAGATCGACCCGATCACGCACGAGTATTCGTCGTCGGCGTACGTGGCCTCGTTCATCGGCTTCGCGCCCGCGCTGCATCCGAAGCTGCTCATCGCGGTGATGGTCGACGAGCCGCAGTCCGACATCTACGGCGGCACCGTCGCCGCGCCCGCGTTTGGGAAGATCGCCTCGTTCGCCCTGCCCTACCTGCGGATCCCGCCGCAGTAGCCTGCGCCCCCAACATGCTGCTGTCCGAGGTCATCGGCCGCGAGGCACCGCCGGTCGAGGTGACCGCGCTCGCGTACGACAACCGGCTCGTCACGCCGGGCACGCTGTTCTTCTGCGTGCCGGGCTTCACCCGCGACGGCCACGACTTCGCCGACGAGGCGATCGCGCGCGGCGCGGTGGCGCTCGTCGTGCAGCGCCCGCTCGGCACGGCCGTGCCGGAGGTGCTCGTCGACGACGTCCGCGCCGCGATGGCCCCCGCCGCCGCCCGGCTGGCCGGTGACCCCACCGCGCGCCTGACGACGGTGGGCATCACCGGTACGAACGGCAAGACGACGTCGGCCTTCCTGCTGCGCGCGCTGCTCGAGGCGGGGGGACACTCGACCGGCCTGCTCGGCACGGTCACCGCGATCGTCGGCGGCGAGCAGCGCGCGGTCGCGCGCACGACGCCCGAGGCGATCGACCTCCACCAGACGTTCGCCGAGATGCTCGCGGCGGGGGACGACGCGGTCGTCATGGAGGTCTCCAGCCACGCGCTCGCGCTGCACCGCGCTGACGCGATCCACTGGTCCGCCGCGGTGTTCACGAACCTCACCCAGGACCACCTCGACTTCCACGCCGACATGGAGGACTACTTCCTCGCCAAACAGCGGCTGTTCGAAGCGGGGCCGCGGCTCGCGGTCGTCAACGTCGACGACCCGTACGGCGCGCGCTTGGCGCGCGACTTCCCCAACGCGATCCGCATCGGCCTCGACGCCGACGGCGCCCAAGTGCGGGCCACAAACATCGAGGGCGACGCGAACGGCTCGGCGTTCACCGTCGAGGGACTGCGCCTGCACACGCAGCTTCCCGGCCGGTTCAACGTCCTCAACGCGCTGGGCGCGGTCGTCGTCGCTCGCGAGCTCGGCGTCGGCGATGGCGCGATCGCCGAGGGCCTCGTCCACGCGGGGCGCGTGCCCGGGCGCTTCGAGCCCGTCGACGAGGGCCAGCCGTTCGCCGTCTTCGTCGACTACTCGCACAAGCCCGACGCCCTCGAAGCCGTGCTGCGGACAGCACGCGCGCTCACCGATGGCCGGCTGATCGTCGTGTTCGGCGCCGGCGGCGACCGCGACCGCGGCAAGCGGCCGCTCATGGGTGCCGCGGCGGCGGAGCACGCCGAGATCCCGATCATCACCTCGGACAATCCGCGCAACGAGGACCCCGAGGCGATCATGGCCGAGGTCGCGCAAGGGGCCCCGGACGCGCTCAGGGTCGTCGATCGCCGCGAGGCCATCGAGCGCGCGGTCGCGCTCGCCGCGCCCGGCGACGTCGTGGTCATCGCCGGCAAGGGCCACGAGCGCTACCAGGAGTTCGAGGGCGGCCGGACCGTCCCGTTCGACGACGTCGCCGTTGCCCGCGAGGCGCTGCGTGCGCGAGTGGTCGCCTGAGCAGGTCGCCGAGGCGGCCGGCGGGCGGCTCGTCGCGCCTCCACCGCGGCCCGGCGGCCCCGATCGCGCGATCATCGACTCGCGCGCGGCCCGTGCCGGCGACCTGTTCGTCGGCCTCGTCGGCGACAACGTCGACGGCGGGCGCTTCGCGCCGCAGGCGCTGGCCGGCGGCGCCTGGGGCGTGCTCGTGGCGCCCGAGCACGCGGCGGCGGCGCAGTGCGCCGTGCCCGGCGTGCTCATCGCCGCGGACGACCCGCTCGCCGCGCTGCAGCGGCTGGCGAGCGCGTGGCGGCGGGCGCTGGGCTGTCCCGTCGTCGGGATCACCGGCTCGGTCGGCAAGACGTCGACGAAGGACATCCTCGCCGCGATGCTCGGCCAGGCGAAGCGGACGATCGCCAACCGCGAGAACTTCAACACCGAGATCGGGCTGCCGCTCACCGTGCTCGAGGCGCCCGCCGGCACCGAGGCGCTCGTGCTCGAGATGGGCATGCGCGGCCCGGGGCAGATCGCGGAGCTCGCGGCGATCGCCGAGCCGGACGTCGCGGTGATCACCGCGGTCGCGCCGGTGCACCTGGAGCTGATGGGGTCGATGGAGGCGATCGCCGCCGCCAAGGCCGAGCTCGTCGCCGGGTTGCGGCCCGGCGGCACCGCGATCGTGCCCGCCGGCGAGCCGCTGCTCGACGCCCACCGGCGCGACGACGTCGCCACGATCACCTTCGGTCCGGGAGGCGACGTCGACGAGCTGCCGGCGGACCTGGAGCTCCCGTTCACCAGCGCGCACATGCAGCGCAACGCCCTCGCCGCGCTCGCCGCGGCGCGCGCCCTCGGGGTCCATCCGACGGGTCGTCTGGATGTCGCGCTGTCGCGCTACCGGGGCCAGCGGGTGGAGCTGCCGGGTGACATCGTCGTCATCAATGACTGCTACAACGCCAACCCGATGTCGATGCGCGCCGCACTCGACGACCTCGCCGCGTCGGCATCCGGACGCCGCGTCGCCGTGCTCGGAGACATGCTCGAGCTCGGGCCCGACGAGGCGCGCTACCACGCCGAGATCGGCGATTACGCCCGCGCGAGCGGCGTCGACGTGCTGGTCGCGGTCGGGCCGCGCGCCGCGCACTTCGCCGACGGCTACGGCGACGTCGTCGTGCTGCCCGACGCGCAGGCGGCCGCGAACGCGGTTCCGGCGCTCCTGCAGCCGGGCGACACGGTCCTGCTGAAGGCCTCGCGCGGCGTGGGCCTCGAAATCGTCGCCAGGGCGCTGGAAGCGGCCTGATGGGGGAGGTCCTCATCGCCGGCACGGCGGCGCTGCTGATCTGTGTCTTTCTCTCGCCGCGCTTCATCTCGTTCTTGCGCAACCGCGAGTTCGGCCAGTTCATCCGCGAGGAGGGCCCGGAGGGGCACCACGAGAAGGCCGGCACGCCGACGATGGGCGGGATCATCATCTTCACGGCGATCTCGGCGCCGTTCCTGATCCTCAGCGACTACGACTGGCGCTCGGTCGGCGTCTACCTGGCCGCGGTGGCCTGCGCCCTGCTCGGCTTCGCCGACGACTACACGAAGATCGTCAAGCGCCGGTCGCTGGGCCTGCGCGCGCGGACGAAGCTCGCGGCGACGATCGCCATCTCGCTCGGCCTGTGGTGGATCGCCACGCACAAGGCCGGCATGACCGACACGCTGCGCCTTCGCTCGATCGACGCCTCGATCGACCTCGGGATCTTCTACCCGCTGCTCATCTACCTGGTCGTCGCGGGCACGACCAGCGCGGTGAACCTCACCGACGGGCTCGACGGCCTCGCCGCAGGGTGCGCGGGCATCGTCCTGCTCGCCTATATCGGGATCACGTTCATCACAGGCGGCCAGCGCGACCTCTCGCTGCTTGCGGGCTGCCTCGTGGGCGCGTGCGTCGGCTTCCTGTGGTTCAACGCGTTCCCCGCCACGATCTTCATGGGCGACACGGGCTCGCTGGGCCTCGGGGGGGCGATCGCCGGATTGGCGGTGATGACCAAGACCGAGGAGCTGCTGATCGTCCTCGGCGGCATCTTCGTCGTCGAGGCGCTCAGCGTCCTCATCCAGGTCTTCTCCTTCCAGACCTTCCGCAAGCGCGTCTTCCTGATGGCGCCGGTCCACCACCACTTCGAGATCCTCGGGTGGTCGGAGACGAAGATCATCCTGCGCTTCTGGATCGTCGCCGCGGTCTGCGCCGCGATCGGCTTCACCGTGTACCAGCAGTCGGTCACGTGAGGCGCCCGCCGCTGCCGCCCGGCCCGTGGCTCGTGGTCGGGCTCGCGCGCTCGGGCCGCGCGGCGCTCGACGTCCTGCGGGCGCGGGGGGAGGACGCGCGCGGGGTCGACCGGCAACAGGGCGACGACACACCCGACGCCCTGCGCGGCGTGCACGCCGTCGTGAAGTCACCGGGCGTGCCCGCCGAGGCGCCGGTCATCGTCGCGGCGCGCGAGCGCGGGCTGCCGGTCCTGGGCGAGGTCGAGTTCGCCTGGCGGCTGATCCCCAACGAGTTCATCGCGGTCACCGGCACGAACGGCAAGACCACGACCACCGAGCTCATCGGCCATGTCCACCGCGAGGCCGCGCTGCCGGTCAACGTCGCGGGCAACGTCGGCACGGCGCTGAGCTCGCAGGTCGGTGCGATCGCCGACCAGGCGACGGTCGTGTGCGAGGTGTCCTCCTTCCAGCTCGAGGACACGGTCGAGTTCGCGCCCGAGGGCGCCGTCCTGCTCAACCTCGCGCCCGACCACCTCGACCGCCACGGGACGTTCGCCGCCTACACCGCGGCCAAGCTCCGCGTCTTCGCCAACCAGGGCAACGACGACGTGGCGGTGGCGCCGCTCGGGCTGGGGATCGAGGACCTCGGCGGCTGCGCCCGCCGGGTCTGCTTCGGCGACGGTCCGCAGGCCGAGCTGTCGGACCGCGCGGGGCAGCTCTGGTGGGACGACGAGCCCCTCCTCGGCGTCGACGAGCTCTCCCTGCGCGGGCTGCACAATCGCCGCAACGCGATGGCCGCCGCGGCGATCTGCCTCGCCCGCGGCGTCGATCCCGACGCGGTGCGCGCCGGGCTGCGCACGTTCGCCGGCGTCGAGCACCGCCTCGAGGACGTGGCGACCATCGGCGGCGTGCTCTACGTCAACGACTCGAAGGCAACGAACGTCGACTCGACGCTCGTGGCGCTCGCGAGCTTCGACAGGCCGATCCACCTGATCCTCGGCGGCAGGGGCAAGGGCCAGGACTTCACGCCCTTGCGCGAGCCGGTGGCGCACCGCTGCAAGGGCGTCTACCTCATCGGGGAGGATGCGGTGCGCATCGGCCAGGAGGTCGGCGGGACGCTGTGGGGGACGCTCGAACGCGCCGTCGGAGCGGCCGCGCGGGCCGCTCACCCGGGCGATGTCGTGCTGCTCTCGCCTGCCTGCACGTCATTTGACCAGTTCGAGGACTTCGAAGCCCGGGGCCGGGCCTTCAAGGAGTTGGTGGCCGCGCGGCGAACCTAGCTTCGATATGCGCGCCGCCGCCCGCGCCAGGCGCAAGCCACCCCTCGAGTACAACCTCCTCCTCACGGCGACGCTGTGTCTTCTCGCGCTCGGTGCGGTCATGGTCTACAGCGCGTCGAGCGCGCGCACGCTGCTGCAGGGCCAGGGCGACGGCACGACCTACCTCGTGCGCTACGTCGTCTATGGCGCGATCGGCTTCGTCGCGCTGCATGTCATCGCGCGTCAGGGCCTCGACGCGGTGGTCAGGATCACCGGGCCGCTGCTGGCGTTCTCGTTCGTGTGCCTGGTCGCGGTCAAGCTGCCCGGGCTCGGGGTCACGGTCAACGGCGCGCGCCGCTGGCTTGGCGCCGGGCCGCTGACGTTCCAGCCCTCGGAGGTGGCCAAGCTCGCCCTGGTGCTCTACGCGGCGAAGTTCCTCGCGCAGAAGCCCGGGCGCATCAGATCGCCTCGCAACGTCACGCCGCTGCTGCTGGTCGGCGGCACGATGGCGCTGCTCGTGGCCTCCCAGCCGGACCTCGGCACGACGCTCGTCATCGCCTTCACGCTGACCGCGATGCTCGTCGCGGCGGGGCTGCCGGTGCGCTACCTGCTCATCGGCACCGCGATCGCCGCGTTCCTGGTCATGGTCTACGCGATCTCCGAGCCGTACCGGCGCGCCCGTCTGACCACGTTCCTCGACCCCTGGGATCACGCGGGCGGCGCCGGCTTTCAGGCCGTGCAGGGGCAGATCGCGCTCGGCTCCGGCGGGCTCTTCGGCCGCGGCATCGGCCAATCGGTGCAGAAGATCTTCTACCTGCCGGAGGCCCACACCGACTTCATCCTGGCCATCATCGGCGAGGAGCTGGGCGTGGCCGGCGTGATGATCGTGCTCTTCCTCTACGGGCTCGTCGCCTACGCCGGCCTCCGGGTGGCGAAGGCGGCCAAGGGCGCCTACGCGAAGCTGCTCGCCGCCGGCATCACGTCGCTGATCCTCAGCCAGGCGTGCCTGAACGTCTTCGCGGTGCTCGGCCTCGCCCCCCTGACCGGCGTGCCCCTGCCCTTCATCTCGTACGGCGCGACGAACCTGACGGTGCTGCTCGCGGGCATGGGACTGCTGCTGAACGTGGCCGGCGGGGGCAGTGCCCATCTGCGCGTCGTGGCAGGATCCCGCGGCCATGGCGCCGACGATCGTCATCGCCGCCGGCGGCACAGCGGGGCACGTGGTGCCCGCGCTGGCCGTGGCCGACGCGCTACGGGCTGACGGCGCGCACGTCGTCTTCGTGGGCGGCGAGCGGGCCGAGCGGACCATGGTTCCCGAGGCCGGCTACGAGCTGCGGCCGATCGCCGTCGAGGGCATGAGCCGCACGAACCCGCTCAAGGCCGCGCGCGCCGCGCTGCGGGCCGCCGCGGCGGTGGGCACCGCGCGATCGATCCTGCGCGATGTGCGCCCGGACGTGGTGCTCGGCGCCGGCGGCTATGTCGCGGGCCCGGTGGGCGTCGCGGCCGTCGCGCGGCGGATCCCGATCGTCCTCGCCGAGGCCGACAGCCACTTGGGCCTCACGAACCGGATGCTCGCGCGCTGGGCGCGGCGCGTGTGCCTGGCCTTCCCGATCGAGGGGCGGACCGGCGACCGCTATCTCGTGACCGGGCGGCCGGTGCCGCCGCCGGCGACCGACCGTCCGGCCGCACGCGCCCGCTTCGGGCTGAGCGACGGCGAGACCTGCGTCCTCGTCTTCGGCGGCTCCCTCGGGGCGCGGACGATCAACGAGGCGGCGGTGGAGGGCCTGGCCGGCGCGGACTTCCGCGTGCTCCACGCCTGCGGCTCGCGCGACTACGCGGCGCTGAAGGAGCGCCTGGGCCCGGAGCCCCCGGCCAATTACGACCTGCGCGAGTTCATCACGCCGTTCGGTGAGCCGCTGCTGGCCAGCGACCTCTGCGTCGCGCGCGCCGGCGGCTCGATCTTCGAGATCGCGGCGCACGGGCGCCCGGCGATCCTCGTTCCCTACCCGCACGCGTCGGCGGACCACCAGACCTCGAACGCCCGCTGGATGCAGCGGGCGGGCGCGGCGGTCGTCGTGCCGGACGCGGAGCTCACGGCTCAGCGGCTGAGGCGGGAGGTGGACGCGCTGCTGGCCGATCCGGCGCGCCTGGAGGCGATGGCGCGCGCCTCGTTGGCGCTGGCCCGTCCGGACGCCGCTCAGCGGATCGCCGCGGAGGTGCTGGCCGCCGCGGCGGGATGAGCCGGGGCGTCGTCGGCGCGGGCGGTCGCCGCGCCGAGGGCGATGGCGCCGATGACGATGAGAGCGGTGGGGAGGGCGCGCCAGCGGGTCTGCATCGAAAGGCTGAAACGCATCAGGGAGCCGAAGGTTGCGTGCTGGATAGCGTTCGCGGCCATGGCGGAGCGACCCTGGGCCGGCAGGCGGCTGCACCTCATCGGCCTCGGCGGGGCCGGCATGAGCGGCTACGCGCGCGTCGCCACCCAGCTCGGCGCCACCGTCTCCGGGTCCGATCGCGCCGACTCCCCGGCGCTGCAGGCGCTGCGCGCGCTGGGCGTCGAGGTCCACGTCGGCCACGACGCTGCCAACGTTCCCGCGGGCGAAGACGTCGTCGTCGTGCACTCGACGGCGATCCCAGAAGACAACCCCGAGCGCGCGGCGGCCCGCGCGCGCCGCCTGCCCGATCACCCGCGCGCCGACCTGCTCGCCGAGCTGAGCTCGATGCGTCGCACGATCGCCGTCGCCGGCGCGCACGGCAAGACGACGACGTCGTCCATGGTCGCGCACGTGCTGCTCCGCGCCGGCCTCGACCCCGCCTACCTCATCGGCGGCGAGCTGACGACGACCGGCCGCAACGCCGGCTGGGGCGCGGGGAAGTGGCTCGTCGTCGAGGCCGACGAGTCCGACCGGTCGATGCTCTCGCTCCACGTCGACGTCGCGGTCGTGACCAACGTCGAGCTCGATCACCACGCCACCTTCGGCTCCCTGGCGGAGGTACGCGACGTCTTCCGCCGGCTGCTCGCGGGTGCCCCGCAGGCGGTGCTCTGGGATCGCCCGGACGTCACGGCGCTGCGCGGAGACCAGCCCTACGTCGCCTTCGACGTCGCCGACCCGCGGCTCGACGGCGGCGGCTCCAGCTTCACGTGGCGCGGGCACACGGTGCGCCTCGCCGTCCCCGGCGCGCACAACGCGCGCAACGCCGCCGCCGCGCTCGAGGCCTGCGTGCTCGCCGGCGCCGACGAAGCGGCTGCAGTGGCCGCGCTGGCGGACTTCGCGGGCGCCGGCCGCCGCTTCCAGGGGCTCGGCACCACGAGTACCGGAGCGCGAGTGGTCGACGACTACGCCCACCACCCGACCGAGGTCGCGGCCACCATCGACGCCGCCCGCACCCAGGGGCCGCGCCGCGTCGTCGCCGTCTTCCAGCCGCACCTCTACTCGCGCACCCAGCGCCTCGCCCACGAGTTCGGCGCCGCGCTCGCCCGCGCCGACGTCGCCGCCGTACTCGACATCTACCCGGCCCGCGAGCGCGCCGAGGACTTCCCCGGCGTCACCGGCCTGCTCGTCGCCGAGGCCGCCGCCGACGCCGCCGGCGGACGGCCCGTGATGTGGCTGCCGGACTTCGACGTCGCCGAGCGCGTCCTGCGCGCCACACTGCGCGCGGGCGACCTCTGCCTCGTGCTGGGGGCGGGCGATATCGACGCCCTCGGGCGCAAACTGGTCACCTAGGCGCTCTCATGGCCACCTCAGGCAGAGGTGCAAACCTGCAAGATGTCGGTTTCACGACAACGCCCCCCGGAAAACCCTCATGTCCATGGCCCCCCTCCAGGCGACATTCGAGGCGGCGAGGCACTTCGGTCTAACAGACGACGAGGCCTGGCACACCCTCGAGGCGTCGCTGTGCGACTCCTGCGACGAGGACACGATGTCCGAGATTCGCGACGAGCTGGTCGCCGCGCTGGCTGCACGGATCCTGGCTAAACAGCGCGTGTCCGGCCCTTCGCGAACCGCAGGTACAGCGAAGGCACGATAAACAGGTTCACGAGCGTCGAGGTCACGAGGCCTCCGACGATCACCACTGCCATCGGGTGCTCGATCTCGTGCCCGGGGATCGTCCCCGCGGCGATGAGGGGCACCAGCGCCAGCGCGGTGGCCAGCGCGGTCATCAGGATCGGCGACAGCCGCTCCTGTGCTCCGCGTATCACCAGTCCGCGGCCGAAGGTCTCGCCTTCCTCGCGTTCGAGGTGCTGACAGTGGTTGATGAGCAGGATCCCGTTGCGCGCCGCGATCCCGAACACCGCCAGGAACCCGACGTAGGAGCCCAGCGACAGCGTGCTGCCGGTGAGCGCGACCGCGAGCACGCCGCCGACGAGCGCCATCGGCAGCGTCAGGAAGAAGACGAGCGCGAGGCGCAGGCTGCCGAACGCGGCCTGCAGGAGCAGGAAGATCCCGATCGCGGCCGCGATGCCGAAGATGAGCAGGCGGTTGTGGGCGCCCTCGCTCTCGACGGCCTCGCCCAGCAGCTCCGCGTGGTAGCCCTCCGGGAACTTGATCGTCGCGAGGCGCTCGCGAACATCGTTGACCGTCGCGCTGAGGCTGCGGCCGCTCGTGTTCGCGGCGACGTCGATGCGCCGCGACGTGTCCTGGTGATGGATGGCACTGGGGGTGGGGCGCACGCGGACCCTGGCCAGCTCGTGCAATGGCACCGTCCCACCGCCCGGCGTGTCGATCGGGAGGTTGCGCACCGCGGTGAGGCTGTTTCGCGTGCTCGGGATGCTCCACACGGCCACGTTGTAGGCGCGGGCGCCGTGGAACATGTCGCCGACCTCCTCGCCCGACATCAGCGTCGCCGCGGCCCGGCGCACGTCGCCCGGCTTCAAGCCGTAGCGCCGCTCCACGACCGGGTCTTCCCTGACCTCGATCTCGGGCACGTTGGCGACGAGATCGGTGTGGAGGTCGTCGAGCCCGTCGATGCCCGCCAGGTCGTGGCGTACGCGGTCGGCCTGGCGCTGGAGCTCGTCGAGGTCCGAGCCGAAGACGCGTATGACGATCGGCTCCGCGGCGCCGGCCAGGACCTCGTCGATGCGCTCCCGCAGATAGGTCTGCACGTCGTGGTAGAGCCCCGGGTGGGCGTCGACCGTCTCCTGGATGCGCGCCAGCGTCTTGTCGTAGTCGGCCTTGCGGTCGACGCTGATCCAGTTCTCCCCGAAGTTCGACCCGGCGATCTCCTCGGCCAGGAACGCCTGGCCGATGTGCGAGCCGAAGCTGCGCACGCCCGGTATCTGCTTCATCTCGCGGCTCGCGCGCGTCACGATCCGCACCTGCTCGGGGTGCGACGTGCCCGGCGTCGTGATCCAGTGCGAGAGGAAGTCGCGCTCCTTGAACGCCGGGTAGAGGTTCTCGCCGAACCCGCGCGCGAAGAACAGTCCGGCGAGCGCCATCAGCCCGACCGCCGCGAACGCGGGCCACGGGCGCCGCAGCACGAGCGCCAGCGCCGCCGCGTACCCACGCTTGAGCCAGCGCACGAGCGGCGCGTCGCCGCGCTTGCGCGGTGCGCGCGACAGGAGGATGAGCGACAGCGCGGGCGTCACCGTCAGCGCGATCACCATCGACACGAGGATCGCCAGCGCATAGGAGAACGCCAGCGGCTCGAAGAACGACCCGGTCACGCTCTGCAGGAAGAACACCGGGATGACCGCGAGGACGTTGATGAGCGTCGCGTAGAAGATCGCGCTGCGGACCTCGAGCGAAGCCTCGAGGATGATCCGCGGGGCAAACCGGCCGGTCGCGTCCCCGCGCTCGCGCATGCGTCTCCAGATGTTCTCGACGTCGATGATCGCGTCGTCGACGACGACCCCCACCGCGATCACGAGCCCGGCGAGGATCATCGTGTTGATCGTGTCGCCGCGGAGGTAGAGGACGAGCACGGCGGCCATCAGCGACAGCGGGATCGCCACCAGGCTGATCAGCGCCGTGCGCCACTGGAACAGGAAGGCGAGCAGGATCCCGACCACGAGCAGGCACCCGAGCAGCAGCGCCAGCGTGAGGTTGTGGATCGCCATTTCGATGAAGTCGGCCTGGCGGAAGATGTGGGAGTCGAACGTGACGCCCGGCAGGCCGGGCTGGAGGTCGGCGATGGCCTGGTCGACGCCCTTGGTCACCCGTACCGTGTTCGCGCCCGGCGCCTTCTCGACCACGAGCAGCAGCCCCCGGCCGCTGTTGATGACCGCGTCGCCGACGAGCGGCTGCGGGCCCTGGGTGACGTGCGCGACGTCGCCGACGCTCACCACGTGACCGCCCGTGCGCTTGATCGCCACCCGCGACAGGCCCTCCGGCGACACGATCGGCTGGACGTGCCGGATGCCGAGCCGCTGGTTGCTCGTGTCGACGAAGCCGCCGGTCCCGATGACGTTGCCGAAGTCGGCGTAGCGCAACAGGCCGGCGTCGAGCGCCTCGGCGGTCGACGTCATCACATCGTTGAGTGAGACGTTCTCGGCGCGCATCCGCGCCGGATCGACCTTCACGTGCTCCTCCTGGAGCCGCTCGCCCCAGATCGCGACGTTCACGACGCCGGGCACTCGCAAGAGCCGGGCACGGATCTTCCAGTAGGCGATCGTGGACAACTGCATGAGCGACATGCGGTCCGACGAGACCCCTATGTGCATGACGCGGCTCGTCGTCGACAGCGGCGGGCGCATGACCGGTGGCGCCGCCCACGTCGGCAGCGTCCGCGTGACGGTCGCCAGGCGTTCCTGCACGACCTGGCGAGCGCGCAGCAGGTTCGTGCCGCGCTTGAAGATCATCTCGATCGAGGAGAGCTGCGGCACGGTGTTCGAGCGGATCTCGTCGAGCCCCACGACGCCGTTGAGCGCCTGCTCGAGGGGCACGGTGACGAGCTCCTCGGTCTCCGCGGAGGAGAGGCCGAGGCAGAGCGTCTGGACCTCGACCCGCGGCGGCGCGAACTCGGGGAACGCGTCGACGCGGGCGTCCTTCAGCTGCCCGGCCCCGTAGAGCATCATCGCCGCCGCGGCGGCGATGACCAGGTAGCGGAACCGCAGGCTCTTGCTGATGATCCAGCGCACGGGGACGGCTCCTTCCTAGTCCTCTTCGACCTCGTATTCGCTGCCGTAGAGCTCTTGCGAGCCGACGGTCACCACGGCGGTGCCGACGGCCGGGCCCTTCGAGAGGACCGCTCGGCCGCCCGCGATGCGCACGACGGTGATCGGCGCGCGCACGTACACCCGGGGCTTCGGGCTCGTGTAGGTGAACGTGCTGCCGTCGGCGTTGTAGACGACAGCCCCGTAGGGCACGGCCGTCCGCCCGCCGAGCTGTTGCACCGCCGCGGTCTCGATGCCGAGTCGCTTGGCCGCCTCGGCGCTGAGGGTCACCCGGTTGAGGTCGGTGCCCTTGATCGGCGTGACGGTGGCGGGCTCGTCGCCGCCCCCGTCGCCGGACGAGCCGCCGCACGCGGCGACCGCCACGGCGGCGACGACCAGCATCGCACCAATCGTCTGGCGCACACGCATCATGCCTTCTCCTTCTCGGGTTCTGGTGCCGGCTCGGCCCACTGGAGCAGCAGCTCGTCCGCGGGCGAGAGCGGGCGGCCGCCGAAGCGCAGGTACAACGCCGGGAGCACGAAGAGGGTCACCAGCGTCGTGGTGACCAGACCGCCGAGCACGACGATCGCGAGGGGATGGACGATCTCGTAGCCGGCCCGTTCGCCGAGGACGACGAACGGCAACACGACCGCGGCGGTGGCCGCCGCCGTGATGGCGATCGGCGCGAGCCGGTCGCGCGCACCGCGGACGACGAGGTCGGCGCTCAACGCCTCGCCGCCTCGTTCGAGCCCCTGGTAGTGACGTATGAGCACGATCGCGTTGCGCGCGGCGATGGCGAACACCGCGAGCAGCCCGGCCAGGGCGCCGAGCGAGAACGTGCTGCCGTCGATGAGGCCGGCCAGTTCACCGCCGAGCAGGCCGATCGGCACGGTCAGGAACGCGAGCGTCGCCAGCCGCCAGCTGCCGAACGCGGCCTGGAGCAGCAGGAAGATCCCGATCGCCGCCGCGATCCCGAACCCGACGAACCGGGTGGTCGTGGCCCGCGACCCGGTCGGGTTGCCGATGACCTGGGCGTGGTACTCGAGCGGGAACGTCGCGTGCCTGATGCGGTCCTTGACGTCGCTCTGCACGGCGCCGAGCCCGCGGCCGCTGACCCCGGCCGTGATGTCGATGCGCCGTGAGCTGGCTTCGCGCTGGATGACGCTCGGCGTCGGCTTCACCGCGACGGTCGCCACGTCGCCCAGGCGCACGTGGCCGCCGTCCGGCGTGTCGATGAGCAGCCGGCGGATGTCGGTGAGGCTGCGGCGCACGTCCGGCGTCGCCCGCACCACCACCTCGAAGACCTTCTGCTGCGTGAAGATGCTGCCGACCTCGATCCCCGACAGCAGCGTCGCGGCGTCACGCCGGACGTCGCCGGGCTTGACCCCGAGGCGCTCGGCGCGTGCGAGGTCGGCCTCGATGGTCACCGTCGGCTCCTGAGGCGTCCTCTCGACGCGTGGATCGACGACGCCGTCGACCTGCCGCAGCATCCGCTGCAGCCGCGCGGCCTGTGCGTTCAGCACCGCGGGCTCCTCGCCGTAGAGGCGCACCACGAGCGGCCGGCGCTCCTTGCCGGTGAGCGCGTCAAGGCCCGCGCTGCCCGCCGCCGCGTCGCCCGCCTGGCGGTCGTCGACCGCCGCGACGTCGCGGATGCGCTGCTGCTCGTAGGTCGAGATGCTGTGCGCGAAGCCCGGGTAGCCGTCCACCACGCGCTGGACCGCGGCCCGCGTCGCACCGTAGTTCGCGTCGGGGTCGAGCCGGATCCAGACCTCGCTCGAGTTGACGTCCGCGGTCTGGTCGCCCGTGATCGCGCGGCCGAGGTGGGCCGTGACGTCGCTGACGCCGGGCGTGGCCCGCAGCTCGCGGGTCGCCCGCTCGAGGATGCGAGCCATCTCCGGCTGCGACGTCCCGGGCGGGGCGTCGAGGTGGGCGACGATGTCGCGGTCCTTGAACGGCGGGATGACCGGCCCATGCAGGAGCGGGATCAGCGCGATGCCCGCCAGGAGGGCGAGCGCCGCGGCCCCCAGCACCCATCGCGGCTTTGCCACCACGCGCGCGAGCGCGGCGCCGTAGCGCGCGGCCGGGCGCCCGCCGCGCGTCCGGCCGCCGCGTAGCAGCAGCGAGCTCAGCGCCGGGGTCAGCGTCAGCGCGACGACCAGCGACGCGATGATCGCCACGGCGTACGCGCGGACGAGCGGCTGCAGGAACGATCCGGTGATGCCCTGGATGAACAGGACGGGCACCGCCGCGAGCAGGATCACCAGCGTCGCGTAGCCGATCGGCCCGCGCATCTCGGCGACCGCCTCGACGAGCGCGGGGCGTCCGCGCCTTCGCACGTTGTCGACGTCGATCACCGCGTCGTCGACCACCGCCCCGACCGCGACCGCGAGTCCGGCGAAGATGAGCGCGTTGAACGTCGAGCCGGTCGCGTAAAGCACGAGGGCGGCCGCGATCAGCGACACGGCGAAGGCCGCGAAGCAGGTCAGTGCCGCGCGCCAATCGAGCATGAACGCGAAGAGCACGAGCGCCAGCAGGACGCAGCCGGCGATGATCGCCACCGTCAAGTGGTCGATGGCGGACTGGATGAAGTCCGCCGGCCGGAAGGCGTGCGAGTCGACCTGCATGCCCGCGAGGCCCGGGCGCAGCTCGTTCAGGGCGTCGTCGACGTCGCGCGTGACCTGCAGTGTGTTCGCGCCGGGGAGCTTCTCGACGACGAGCAGCAGCCCGGTCCCGTTGCCGACGACCGCGTCGCCGATGAGCGGCTGGTGGTCCTCGACGACGTGGCTGACGTCGCCGAGCTTCATCGCGCCGCCGCTGCCCTCGACCGGCACGCCGGCCAGCTGGCGCGGCGAGACGGTCGGGAGGATGTGGCGGACCTGCAGACGCTGGTTGGGCGTGTCGATGAACCCGCCGGTGCCCGGGGTCGAGGCCTCGAGGAAGCTCAGCGGCGAAACGAGCTGGGCGTTGCCTGCGGTATGGATGATCCGGCTCAGCGTGACGTTGCGGTCGCGCAGCTGCTCGGGGTCGACCAGCACCTGCAGCTGCAGGTCGCGCTGCCCGAAGATCGCGACGTTCGCGACGCCCGGCACGCCCATCAGGCGCGGGCGGATCGTCCAGCGGGCCAGCACCGACGCGTCGATCGGCGACAGCCGGCTCGGGGAGAGCCCGATCATCATCACGCGGCTCTCCGACGAGAGCGGCTGGATCATCTGCGGCGGCTTCGAGACGTTCGGGTTGGCGTGGGCCTGCGTGAGCTGCTCCTGGACGAGCTGCCGGGCGTCCATGACGTCCGTGCCCGGCTCGAACAGCAGGACGATCGACGACATGCCCGGCACCGATTCGGAGCGCAGGACGCTCAGCCCCGCCGTCCCGTTGAGCAGGTCCGCCTCGAGCGGCACCGTGACGAGCTGCTCGACCTCCTCGGCCGACAGGCCCAGCGCCTCGGTCTGCACCTCGACGTACGGCGGCGTGAACTCGGGCAGGACGTCGACCGGCGCGTTGCGCAGCTGGGTGACCCCGGCCACGATCAGTGCCGCGGCGATCCCGAGCACCACGAGCCGGAAGCGCAGGCTCGCCTCAATGATGCGACGCATGGCCGCTGCCTCCTATCCCCCCGCCGGGATGTGGCGGCCGTTGTCGCCAGCGACCGCGCTGCCCTGGGAGTTGGTGGTGGTTCCAAGTGGTGGCCCGATCCGGAGCCCGGGCCGCTGCAAGCGTTGGTGGTGGTGCCGCGCGCGGCGGCGCCGGCGATGCCCGCCGAACGCGAACGCTGCGCTGCGTCCCGCGGGCGCGGCGGGCGTGCGCGTGGCGGCGGTCGCGCCGATCGGCCGCGATCGCCCTGCGCTGCGCCGGCTGCGCGGGTCGCGCGTGGGCGGCCGCCGCAGCGCACGCGGCTCGCGGCGCCCGGTGTCGGGAGGGCGCGGTGCGCACGGCCGGCGTGCGCCGATGCGGCCGCTTGGAGTGCCGCGCGGACGCCTGTCCGCCGATGGCGAGGGACACGCTCATCGACAGCACGAGTGCCAACGCGGCCAGCCGCATCACCGCGCCCTCCCGAAGCGCAGGTACAGCGACGGCAGCACGAAGAGGTT
>DATFRW010000345.1:0-5348 GCA_035262945.1 Solirubrobacteraceae bacterium | reverse complement strand
CGAGGACTTCTTCGACTTCCAGGCGACCCGGCCGAAGGTCAAGCTCGTCGAGGGCCGTACCCGCAGCATCGAGTGGCCGGAGGTCGAGATCTACGAAGCGCGCGTCCCGCGCGCCCCGCGCGACCTCGTCCTGCTGCAGGGCGCCGAGCCGTCGATGCGCTGGCGCTCATTCGTCCGCCTGATCGTCGATCTCGCCGAGGCGATGGGCACGCAGCTTGTCGTGACCCTCGGCGCTTTACTGGCCGACGTCCCGCACTCGCGGCCCGTGCCGATCACCGGGCTGTCCTCCGACGAGGGGCTCGTCCAGCGCGTGGGCCTGAGCCCGTCCTCCTACGAGGGGCCGACGGGCATCGTCGGCGTGCTGCACGCTGCGTGCCAGGAGGCGGGGCTGCCGACCGCGTCGCTGTGGGCCTCGGTGCCGCACTACGTCGCCGCGGCGCCCAACCCGAAGGCCGCGCTCGCCTTGCTGCGCAAGCTCGAGGGGCTGACCGGCGTGGCGGTCGACGCCGCAGAGCTCGAGTCCGCCGCCGCCGACTACGAGCGCCAGGTGTCGCTCGCCGTGCAGAGCGATCCGGACGTCCAGGCCTTCGTCGAGCGCCTCGAGCAGGCGGCCGAGGAGGAGGACGAGAGCATCGCGCCGCAGGACCTGCCGAGCGGCGACACCATCGCGCGCGAGTTCCAGCGCTTCCTGCGCCAGCGCGGCCCCGAGGCCGGCGGCAGCTAAGCCGGATCGGCGCCGAACACCCCCGGTCCGCGCCGCTGCTCATAGATCAACGACGTCTCGGCGTGCGCGACCGCCGGGTCCGACGCCAGGTGCTCGACGACGAACTCGCGCAGGTCGTGCGCGTCGCGCGCGGCGACCCACAGCAGGTAGTCGGTCTGCCCGGTGACGTGGAAGATCGCGAGGACGCCGGCGAGGCCCCGCACGTGGGCCGTGAACGACTCGATCTGATCGCGCGAGTGCACCGACAGGCGGATGGCCACGAGCGCCTGCAGCGGGCGGCCGAGCGCGGCCAGGTCGATCTCCGCGTGAAAGCCGCGGATGATGCCCCGCGCGCGCAGCGACCGAACGCGGGCGAGCGCGGTCGAGGGGGCCACGCCGACGGCGGCGGCGAGGCGCGCGTTGGAGATCCGAGCGTCGGCGGCGAGGAGCTCGAGCAGCCGGCGATCGATTGCGTCCAGGTCATCGTTCGGCACGGTCGCCATTGTGGCAGCCGCGGCCGAAGGATCGGCGGCGAATACCAGCAACGACGAAGAATATGCGGGGCATAGCGGAAAGGACCGCACAGATGGCACACTGCGGACCATGAGCGCCACCACCGCCGGTCCCACCGTCGACATCAAGAACTCGATCCTCGACGCCATCGGCGAGACGCCGCTGGTCCGTCTTTCCCGCCTCGCCGCGGGCCTGACGCCCCAGGTCGTAGCGAAGGTCGAGGCCCTCAATCCCGGCGGATCGATCAAGGACCGGGTCGCGGTCGCGCTCATCGAGGCGGCCGAGCGCGACGGCAAGCTCAAGCCCGGCGGCACGCTCGTCGAGCCGACCTCGGGCAACACCGGCACCGGCCTGGCGATCGCCGCGCGCCTGAAGGGTTATCGGGTCATCGCGGTGATGCCGGACAAGATGTCCAAGGAGAAGATCGACCTCCTGCGCGCCTACGGCGCCGAGGTCGTCGTGGCGCCGACGGCCGTCCCGCCCGAGTCGCCCGAGTCGTACTACCGCGTGGCCGACCGGCTGGCGGAGGAGATCCCCGGCGCCTTCCAGCCCAACCAGTACTTCAACCCGGCCAACCCGCGTGCGCACTACCTCAGCACCGGGCCGGAGCTGTGGGACCAGACCGGCGGGCGCATCACGCACCTTGTCGCCGGCGTCGGCACTGGCGGCACCATCAGCGGCACCGGGCGCTACCTCAAGGAGCGCAACCCGGACATCCAGGTCATCGGCGCCGACCCGTATGGATCGATCTACTCCTCGCCCGAGGTCAAGCCCTACCTCGTCGAGGGCGTCGGCGAGGACTTCTGGCCGAAGACCTTCGACTCGTCGATCGTCGACCGCTACGTGACCGTCTCCGACCGCGACGCGTTCCTCACCACACGCCGGCTCGCGATGACCGAGGGCATCCTCGCCGGCGGCTCGGGCGGCCTCGCGGTGCACGCGGCGCTCGAGGTCGCGCGCGAGATCGACGACCCGACGGCGCTCGTCGTGGTCGTGCTGCCCGACGGCGGCCGCTCGTACCTCTCGAAGATCTACAACGACGCGTGGATGACCCAGCACGGCTTCCTCGAGCGCGCCAGCGACCAGACGGTCGGCGACGTGCTGCGCGCCAAGCAGCAGGCGGGCGAGATCCCGCCGCTCGTCACCGTCGAGACCCACCAGAAGGTCCGCGACGCCGTCGCGCTCCTGCACGAGCACCGCGTCTCGCAGCTGCCGGTGGTCAGCGCACACGACCCGTCGAGCGTCGTCGGCTCGATCGGCGAGCGCGGGCTGCTCAAGCACGCGGTCGACGACGCGGCGCTGCTCAACGCCGACATCGTCGACGTCATGGAGCCTCCGTTCCCGGCGGTGTCGTTCGGCGACCCGGTTCGCGAGGCGGTCGAGCTGCTGGTCGGCGACCGCCAGGCGCTCCTGGTCACCGACGAGGGCCGCGCCACGGGGATCCTCACCCGGGCCGACCTCCTCGAGGCGCTCGCGCGATGATGCGCGCATGAGCGACTTCCGCACGCGCGCCGTCCACGCGGGCCTCGAGCCCGATCCGGCGTACGGCTCGGTGATCCCGGCGATCTACCAGACCTCGACGTTCCGGCAGCGCTCCGTCGGCGAGGTCGTCGAGAACTTCGACTACTCGCGGGCCGCCAACCCGACGCGCGCCGCGCTCGAGCGCGCGCTGGGCGAGCTCGAGGGCGGCCTCGGCACCGCGTTCTCGTCGGGCATGGCCGGGATCCACGCGCTCGTCACCGTCGTCGCCGCGGCCGGCGACCACGTCGTCATCCCGAACGACCTCTACGGCGGCACCTACCGGCTCTTCGACAAAGTGCTCACGCGCTGGGGCCTCGAGTACACGATGGTCGACCAGACCGACCTCGACGCCGTCACCGACGCGGTGCGCGAGGACACGCGCCTGATCTGGGTGGAGACGCCGACCAACCCGCTGCTGAACGTCGTCGACGTCGCCGGCGTGATCGCGCGCAAGAAGAACGCGCTGGTCGCCGTCGACAACACCTTCGCCACCCCGGCCAACCAGCAGCCGCTCGAGCAGGGCGCCGACGCCGTCGTGCACTCGACGACGAAGTACCTCGGAGGGCACTCCGACGTGATCGGCGGTGCGGTGATCGTCCGCGATCCGGCACTGCACGACGAGGTCCGCTTCGCCCAGAAGGCGATCGGCGCCGTGCCCGGACCGTTCGATGCCTTCCTCGTCCACCGCGGGCTGCGGACGCTGGCGGTGCGCATGCGCGCGCACGCCGAGAGCGCCGCCGCGGTCGCGGAGTGGCTGCGGACCGCCGACGGCGCGACCGACGTGCGCTGGCCCGGCTTCAGCGGGATGGTCGCGTTCCGCCACCCCGACGCGGTCGCGATCGCCGAGGCGACCACGGTCTTCACGCTCGCCGAGTCGCTCGGCGGCGTCGAGTCGCTCATCGAAGTGCCGCAGGCGATGACCCACCAGACCGTCGAGGGCTCCGCCGCGGCGGTCCCGCCCGATCTCATCCGCCTGAGTTGCGGCATCGAGGCTCCGGAGGACCTCGTCGCGGACCTCGAGCAGGCGTTCGCGCGCGTCGCGCAGAGCGTCGCAGTGCATTCGTAGCGCGCCGCGATCAGTCGTCGGGCTCGTGCGTGCCGCGCAGCGCGGAGGAAAGCGCCGCCCCGGCGACGGCCGCGAGACCGACGACGACGGGCAGCGCCGAGGGCGGCGACGCCGCGCGCGCCACGATCGACACGGCGATCGCGGCGATCGCCGCCGCCCCCGCGGGCCACGCCGCCAGCCAGGCGAGGAGGATGCCGCCGCCGCCCGTCGGGTCGCCGGCGCTCGCGGTCGACAACACGCTGATCGGCACGCGCCCCCCGCGCCGCGCCGAGAGCGCGGCGCACAGGACGATCGCGGGCACGACGACAACGGCGGCCGCCGCGACCGGCGCGCCGTCGTGCGCTCGGAGCGCTCCCGCCGGCGCCGCACCGATCGTCGCCGCGACGGTGGCCACGAGCATCGGGACCACGGCGTGGCCGGCGAGCACCGTGCCGAGCGGGGGCAGCAGCAGCAGGCGATGGGTGTCGGGCCGGTCGATCTCCAGCCGCAAGGGCTCGACCAGCAGCGCGCCGGCCAGGTAGGTGCCCAGGCCCGCCACCGCCACCGCCGCCGGGCGCTGCGCCTCGGCGACGGCGAGAGCGGCGCCGCCGGCTGCGAGCAGCACCGCCGCGAGTGTGCGCGCCGGGGCGCGCGTGGCGGCGACCGCGTCGCGCCACGGGACCGCGAGCGTCGCGCGCCGCGGCGGCGCCAACCGCAGGCCCCGCCGCACCGTCGCCGGCCCGCCCGCCTCGCGCAGGGCCAGTCGCGCGGTGCGGGCGTCGAAGGCGCCCATCGACGCCACCGCGCCCTCACGCGCTTGCGCGCGCACCGCGTGGCGCTCGGTCGGGCACCAGCCGAAGGCCCGGGCCGCGGTGACCGCGGCCGCCGCCGTCAGCGCCGCGAGGGCGGCGAGCGCGACCAGCGCCCGCGGCGTCGCGACGCCGGCGGCGGGCGTCACCGCCCAGCCCCACGGCCCCGACCACAGCACGACCGCACGGCCGGCGGCGCCCGAGTGCGCCAGCACGACCATGCCCGCGGCCACCGGCCCGCATGCCCACAAGGCCACCTGCGCCGCGCGCGACCAACGCGCGGAGCACTGCACGTGCGCGGCGCCCGCCACGCCGAGCACGCCGCACAGCGCCGTCCCCACGATCAGACCGGCCGCCGTCGCCGCCGTCACCGAGCGGCCGTGGCCGCCGAGCCCGATGAGTACGAGCGCGCCCACCAGCGCACCGCCGCCGGCGGCGAGCGCGAGCCCGCGCACCAGGCGGCCGGAGGCGAGCGCGCGGCGCGACAGCGGGGCGCCGAGCAGGAAGCCGACGTCTGCTGGCGCGAAGACGACGGGCCCCTGCCACGTCCCCCATGCGGCCGTGGCGACGAGCGCCACGAGCATCACGGCCGGTCCCCAATCCGGCAGCGTCGTCGGCGTCACCACGGAGCCGAGCGCCGAGCTCGCCGTCCCATAGAGCAGCGCGCCGAGGATGGCGACGCTGATCGCCACCGTGTAGAGCGCGTCCAGCCGTTTGCCCAGCGGCGGGCGCGGCGTGTGCGCGCGCCACCAGGCGC
>DATFRW010000344.1:0-4881 GCA_035262945.1 Solirubrobacteraceae bacterium | reverse complement strand
ATCGCCGCGAACAGCGCGCCCTGCATGAACGCGACGGTGATCGCGAAGTCCAGATAGGAGTCGGCGGGGAAGCCGGGAAGCTTGGTCGCCGAGCTCAGGCCGCTCGAGTTGACCGCCAGCAGGAAGAGCGGGAAGACGAGCGTCGGCACGATGAGGGCGGGCTGGCGCATCGTGCGGCGCACCGAGCGGCGCGCGACCAGCCCGACCTGTTCGAGCGTGGACGTCACGCCGGCACCGGCGCCTCTGCCGGCTCGCTCTCGTCGCCCGCGCCCTCGAGCGAGCGGCCGGTCTTGGCCAGGAAGACGTCGTCGAGCGACGGGGAGTGCAGCTCGAGGTGGGCGAGCGTGATGCCGGCGTCGTCGAAGGCCCGGACGATGTCCGGCAGGTGCTCGGCGGCCTGCGTGAGCCGTACCGCGACGCCCTTCGGCGTGTGCGCCGCCGGCTCGCCGAAGCGGTGCAGGATCTCGGCCGCGCGCTCGTGATGGTGCGGGTCGGCGGGAACGGCCTCGACGGTGTCGCCGCCGATCTCGCGCTTGAGCTCGTCGGGCGTGCCCTCGGCGACGATCCGCCCGTGGTCGATGATCCCCACGCGGTCGGCGAGGACGTCGGCCTCTTCGAGGTACTGGGTCGTCAGGAAGACCGTGACGCCGTCCTCGCGCGCGAGCCGCTCGACCTCGTCCCACAGCGCGCTGCGGCTCTGCGGATCGAGGCCGGTGGTCGGCTCGTCGAGGAAGAGGATCGCCGGCCCGTGGACGAGGGCGAGCGCGAGGTCCAGGCGCCGCTTCATGCCGCCCGAGTAGCCGCCGACCTTGCGATCGGCCGCCTCGGTGAGGCCGACGCGCTCGAGCAGCGCCGTGCCGCGCTGCGCGCGCTCGGCGGCCGACAACCCGGCCAGCCCGCCCTGCAGCTCCATGTGCTCGCGGCCGGTGAGGAAGTTGTCGAGCGCCGCCTCCTGCAGCGCGGCGCCGATGTTCCGGCGCACGTCCGCGCCCTGGGTCGCCACGTCGAACCCCGCCACCGATGCGCGGCCCGCCGTGGGCGGAAGCAGCGTCGTCAGCATGTGGACGGTGGTCGACTTCCCCGCCCCGTTCGGCCCGAGAAAGCCGTAGATCTCGCCGGCCGCGACCTCGAGATCGATGCCGTCGACGGCGTGGATGTCGCCCTTGAAGATGCGAACGAGGCCTTCGACGACGATGCCGTGCGAGTTGCCGCTCATGCGCTGAGGTTCCCTGGGTTCTTTGAAGTTGTCAACGATTTATGTAGTTAAGTACCATGGGCACTGCGATGGGCCCGAGCACAACACGGCGAGCGTCTCCTGCCTCGGAGGCGTGGTCGCTCATGTTCGAGCTGCTCCACGCGTCCAAGCAGCGCTTCATGGCCATCGCGTCGGAGTTCGAGCTCTCGCCGCCGCAGGTGATGGCGTTGCGCCAGCTCGACCCCGACGAGCCCAAGCCGATGAGCGAGCTCGCCGCTGCGCTGCGCTGCGACAACTCCAACGTCACCGGCATCGTCGATCGGCTCGAGGATCGCGGCCTCGTCGAGCGCCGCGCGGCCGACCACGACCGGCGCGTGAAGATGCTCACGATCACCGAGCGCGGCCTGGACGTGCGCTCGCGCCTCACCGCGCGCCTCGACGAGCCGCCGGAGCCGCTCGCGGGCCTCGCCGTCGAGGATCAGCGCGCGCTGCGCGACATCATGCGGCGCGCCCTCGGCCGCTAGCTCCCTGGACCGCATCGCCGCCGATTGTCCGCGCGAAGCCGGGAGCGGTCGGTACGGCTAGCCCCCTACGCAACCTGTAGGAGCGAGCGTGGTGCGGCGCCGACGTACTTCGCCGTGGGCCGGATCAGCCGGCCCTCGCGCTTCTGCTCGAGGATGTGGGCCGACCAGCCGGCGACGCGCGCGCAGGTGAACATGCTCGTGAAGAGCTCCGGCGGCACGGCGGCGAGGTCGAGCACGACGGCCGACCAGAACTCGACGTTCGTCGCGAGCACGCGATCGGGCTTGCGCGCCCGCAGCTCGGCCAACGCCGCGCGTTCGAGCTCCTCGGCGACCTCGAACCGCGGCGAGCCGAGCTCGCGCGCGGTGCGGCGCAGCACGCGGGCGCGAGGGTCCTCGGCGCGATACACCCGATGCCCGAAGCCCATGAGCCGCTCGCCGCGATCCAGCGCGTCCTTGACCCAGCGGTCGGCGTCGCCGAGCAGCGCGACCTCGTCGAGCATCTTCAGCACGCGCGTGGGCGCGCCGCCGTGCAACGGGCCGCTCAGCGCGCCGACCGCGCTCGACAGCGCCGCGGCGCAGTCGGCGCCGGTCGAGGCCACGATGCGCGCCGTGAACGTCGAGGCGTTCATGCCGTGCTCGGCCGCGGAGATCCAGTAGGCGTCGATCGCCTTGGCGTGGTCGGGGTTCGCCTCGCCGCGCCAGCGGGTGAGGAAGCGCTCGGCGATCGTCGTCGCCTTGTCGACCTCCTCCTGCGGCACCGGCGGCTTCCCCCCGCCACGCGCCGATTGGGCCACGAAGCTCAGCGCCATGACCGACGCGCGGGCGAGGTCGACGCGGGCCTGCTCGTCGCTGATGTCGATGAGCTGCTGGAAGCCCCATTCGGGGGCGAGCATCGCGAGCGCCGACTGCACGTCGACGCGCGGATCGCCCGAGCGCACCGTCAGCGTGTGTGGCTCGGCCGGCGGCAGCCCCGGCTCGAAGCTGCCGTCGACGAGCAGGCCCCAGACCTTCTCGTAGGGCACCGCGCCGACGAGGTCCTCGATGTCGACGCCGCGGTAGCGCAGCGCGCCGCCTTCCCTGTCGGGTTCGGCGATCTCGGTGGCGAAGGCGACCACGCCTTCGAGGCCGGACTGGACGTCGTTCATGTTGCCTCCAGGGGGAGCGGTTCGGCCGCACGAGCGGCAATCCGGGCGTCCTCGTCGCCTTCAAGCGGCGCGAGGACGACGAAGGCGGCCAGCGGCGCGATCGCGAGGACCGCGTACGCGGCGGTCCACGACGTCGCCTCAACCAGCACGCCGAATGCGGTCGGCGCGAGCACGCCGCCGACCGAGATGATCGTGTTCTGCAAGCTCATCGCGGTGCCCGCGCGGGCACGGCCGGAGATCTCGGCGGCGGCGGTGAACGCGAGCCCGTTCCAGCTCATCGTCGAGACCGCCGCGATCGCCAGCACCGGATAGAGCACGAGGCTCGGGCCGCCGGCGAGCGCGCCGAGCGCGGCCAGCAGGACCGCGTTGCGGGCGGCGATCCGCCGCATCGGCGCGATCCGCAAGCCCTCGCGATCGGACCGGCGGCCGGCCACGATGCGCACGAGCGCCCCGACGATCTGCAGCGCGCCGAGAGCGCCGGCGGCCATCGCGGCCGAGACGTCCCGCGCGTCGTGCAGGAAGAGGACGATGAAGCCGAGCATCGACGCCTGCGCGCAGACCAGCAGCGCGCCGCCCGCGCCCAGGCGCCAGAGGCGCGGGTCGCGCGTCGGCGGTGTCCGCGGGCGCGCGGGCGCGCGCGACGGCGCGGGCGGAGGGTCGCGCATGAGCAGCGCCGCCGCGAGCGCGGCGGTGATGCTGAGGCAGGCGAGCGCGACGAACGCCGCGTCGAGCCCGCGCGCGTCGACGACGCTCGGGAGGGTCAGCGCGGTCAGCGCGCCGCCGAGCGGCAGTGCCATCTGGCGGATGCCCAGCGCGAAGCCGCGTTCGCTGCGCGCGAACCAGCCCATGACCGCGCGGCCGGACGCGCCCGTCGCGCTCGAACCGAGCATGCCGGCCGCGAGCAGCGCGACGAGCAGCCCCGCATACGAGTCCACGGTCGCGGCCACCGCGAGCGAGACCCCGCAGCCGGCCAGGCCGGTGGCCATGACGGGGCGCTCGCCGATCCGGTCGGTGAGCGCGCCCCAGGGGATGAGGGTCAGCATCCCGCCGGCGGTGACGGCGGCGAACGCCAGGCCGACCTCGCCGAGCGTGAGCCCGAACTCGCTGCGGAGCGCGGGCCCGAGCGACGGCAGCCCCATGCGCAGCGCGGAGAACGCGCCCGCGCCGACGGCGCCGGTGGCGAGGATGACCCAGCGGTAGCGCGCGTTCACGCGGCGCTCAGCCTCGCCCGGTGGCGGCGCGCCTTCGCCTGGTTGCCGCACACCTCCATCGAGCACCAGCGCCGGCGGCCGGCGGGCGAGCGATCGTAGAAGCGCGACGAGCACGTGTCGGATGCGCAGATCCGGACGCGGCTCGCCTGGTCGGGCGTGCCGAGCATCCGCGCGGCGTCGAGCGCGATCGCGGCGACCGCCTGGCGGGCCGGGTCGAGGGCCGGGCGCTCGTCGAAGATGAGGCCGCCGTCGGTTTCCGCGCTCAGGCGCGGGCGCGGCGGCGCCTCCGGCAGCCAGCGGTCGATCTGGTCGACGACGGCGGCCGGCGCGCGCCCGCCGTCGAGTCGTGCCGTGACGCAGCGGTCGATCGCCTCGCGCAGCTCGCGCGCCTCGCCGAGCAGGGCTACCGAGACCCGCGGGAGCTCGTCGACGAGCTCGGCGCGCACGAGCCAGAGCCCGAGGTCCTCGGGCGTGACCAATGTCTCGACCCGCCGGCGCCAGCGCTCGCGCAGGGTGTTGACGAAGTCGAGCGCCGGACGGCCCCCGAGCCAGTACCACCACTCGGCACCGCCGGCGAGCGGCAAGGCCAACGTCTCGGGCAGGTCGCGGGCGCGTTGCATAACCGCATTCTATCGATCAACTGGTTACGTCGCCGAGTCCCATCGGGCTGCCGATCAATGTGGAGCGTTCACCGCCGGCTGGCCTTCCGGGTCCCGTGACGGCGCCTCGCGCGTCTGCAGCACGATCGCTGCGATCACGATGGCGCCCCCGACGAGCGTGAGTGTGTCGGGCTGCTCGTCGAGCGC
>DATFRW010000343.1:0-10289 GCA_035262945.1 Solirubrobacteraceae bacterium | reverse complement strand
CCTTCCAGTACACCTGCGGCAGGTTCACTTGGGATGCACCGGGCGCGAGGAAGACCGAGTAGGGCAGGCGCGGGTGGTAGTCGACGTACGGGTACGACGTCAGCCCGATCGGATAGTTGGGCCCGACGGCCGCGCGCAACGCGGCGATGTACTGCTGCGCCTGTGCATAACGGCCCTCGTAGGCCGTCTCGGCATCGATGACCAGACAGTCGGCGCCCGACGCCACGGCCTGCGTGCCCTGCGCCGCCTCGCCGAGCGGGTCGGCGCCGTAGACGAACTGCCACGCGCACACGGAGATGCCCTGGGCGTGCAGCGCCTGCACGAGGGTCGGGTTGAACTGCGCCCAGGTGTCGGCGGGGCCGTCGGAGCTCTTGACGAAGACGGTGTTGATGCCGGCGGCATGGGCGCGCGCCGCGATCGCGTTGACGTCCCCGCCGTCGCTCTTGGGCAGCTGCCAGATCCACATCCCGTTGCCGGCGAACGGCGCCGGGAGCCGGCCGACGGCGACGCGGCGCACCGGGACCGGAAGGACCTTGAGGCGGATGACGTTCGAGCGGCGCCCGGCGCGATCGGTCACGCGCACCGAGATCGTCCCGGCCTTGGTACCGGGCGGCACGCGGACGACCCAACCGGTCGGCGAGCGCCGCAGCTTCGTCGCGAGCGCGCCCTTCGACCAGCGGAAGCTCACGCGCATCCCGGCCTTGAAGCCGCGACCCCGCAGCTGGACCTGCTTGCCGATCATCACCTGCGGGCGCGGGTGGCACGACGGCCGCGCTGCGGGGACGCAGCGCAGGCCGGTCAGCTTCGGCGGCGGGGTGCGCGCCTCGGCGGGTGCTGAGGTGACCGCAACCGCGACGAGGCCTGCGAGCGCTGCCCGGAGGGGCCACATCCTGTGTGACAACCACCCGGCAGGGCCGAAGTTACGCTGCGATTCCCAGCTCCGCCCCGGCCGCGCCGTTGAGCATCGCGTCCGCGACGACGGCGAACGCCGCCGCCCACGCGAGCTCGTGCTCGGCGCTCCACGCGTCGCCCGCGATCTCCGCCAGCGATGCAATCAGCACCTCGCCGACGACCATGTAGTGCTCGGCCTTCGCGCCGTACGCGACGTGCCGCGCGCCCAGTGCCTCGAGCTTCGGCACGATCGCGTCGAGGTCGCGCAGCGACTTGCGCAGCAGCACGAGCGTGCCGAGCAGCATCTGCTTCTGGCGCTGCAGATCGGTGCCTTGGAAGAGCGGCTTGACCGCGGGTGCGGCCGCGAACAGCCGTGCGTAGAAGATGTCCATGAGCTCGTCACCGCGGGGGGCGACGAGGTCGAAGGACGATTCGAGGAGCTCAACGTCGAGTTGCATGTTGAGCAGGATCGCCACGGCGACGGCCCGGTGGGAGAGGGCCAGCCGCACACTGGGTGGCGGATAACCGTCAGTGCCCGAGCAGCGCGAGGACCGCGAGCACGCGGCGGTTGTGGTCCTCGCTGTCGGGCAGGCGCAGCTTCTGGAAGATCGCCTGGACGTGGCGCTCGACCGCGCGCGGGCTGAGGTAGAGCTGCTTGGCGATCGAGCGGTTCGACCGGCCCTCGGCGATCAGCGAGAGCACGCTGCGCTCGCGCTCGGTCAGCTCGTCGAGCTCGGAGCTGCGCTGCCCGCGGACGAGGCCGCTGACCACCACCGGGTCGAACGCGGTCCCGCCCGCGGCGACCCGCTCCACCGCGTCGAGGAACTCGGCGACGTCGCGGACGCGGTCCTTGAGCAGGTAGCCGACGCCCGACGCGTCGTCGCCGACGAGCTCGAGCATGTAGGCCGGTTCGAGGTGCTGGGAGAGCACGAGCACCGAGACCGTGGGATGGTCGCGGCGGATCTCCGTCGCGGCGACGAGCCCGTCGTCGGCGTAGCCGGGCGGCATCCGGACGTCGACGATCGCGACGTCGGGCACATACGAGCGCACCTTGAGCATCAGATCCGGCGCGTTCCCGGCGCGCCCGACGACCTCGTGGCCGGCGTCGCGCAGCAGCGAGGCGATGCCCTCCCGCAGCAGCGCGTCGTCCTCCGCGATGACGACGCGAAGCGCTGCCGCGATGTTCTCGGGCAGGCCGCTGTCGGCGGGTGTAGCGTCGCTCGTGGTCATGAGCGCTGAACCAGACGAGCTACGTCGTGTGGAGCATGCGGTCGCCCGGATCCTTGCCGAAACCGAGACGCCTGTCGAGGTCTACGAAGCTGCGCTCGAGGCGATCGGCCGCCCGCTCGAATGGGAAGTCGGCGCCGTGTGGGAGCTCGACCTCCACGACGGGCGCCTGCGCTGCGTACGGACGTGGAACACAAGCGCCGTCGCCGAGGAGTTCCAGGCGCTCAGTGAGCGGCTCGCGCTCGCGCCGGACGAGGGGCTGCCGGGCCGCGTGCTCGCCACCGGCGCGCCGGCGTGGATGGTCGATGCGCCGCAGGACGCGAACTTCCCGCGCGCCGATGCGGCCCGCCGCAGCGGCCTGCACGCGGGCTTCGGCTTCCCGCTGCGCAGCTCGCGCGGGGTCGTCGGCGTCATGGAGTTCTTCTCGCGCGAGCTGCGCGAGCCCGACGCGCGCCTGCTCGCGACGATGGACGCGCTCGGCAGCCAGGTCGGGCAGGTCGTGGCACGCCGGCGCGCTGAGGACGAGGTGCGGCGCAACGAGGTTCGGCTGCGCGCCATGCTCGAGTCCGCGCTCGACGCGGTGGTCACGATGGACGCCGGCGGGCGGGTCGTCGGCTGGAACCCCGCGGCCGAGTCGATCTTCGGCTACCGCGCTGACGAAGCTGTGGGCCGCGAGATGGCCGAGCTCATCGTGCCGCCCGCGCTGCGCGAGGCGCACCGACAGGGGCTGTCGCGATTCCTGACCACCGGCAGCGGGGTCATCCTCGACCGGCGCATGGAGCTCAAGGGCATGCGCCGCGACGGCAGCGAGTTCCCCGTCGAGCTGACCATCACGCGCATCGGCCTCGCCGGTGCCCCGACGTTCACCGGCTACCTGCGCGACATCACCGATCGCGTGACGGCGGACCACGAGCTGCGCGCGTCGCGCGCACGCCTCGTCGAGGTCGCCGACGCAGAGCGCAAGCGCATCCAGCGCAACCTGCACGACGGGGCGCAGCAGCGCATCACCTCGGTGCTGCTCACGCTCGGCCGCATGCGCGCGCTGCACGCGGACCCGGACGCGCTGCTGACGTTCGCGATCGACGAGCTCGCGGCGGGGCTCGACGAGCTGCGCGAGCTGGCCAGCGGGCTGCACCCGGCGGTGCTCTCCGAGCGCGGCCTGGTCGCGGCGCTCGAGGCGCTCGCGTTGCGGGCGCCGATGCCCGTCGAGATCGACGCGCCGCTCGACGCGAGGCTCTCCGAGCAGGTGCAGGCCGCGGCGTACTACGTCGTCGCCGAGGCGCTGGCGAACGTCAACAAGCACGCCGGCGCGAGCCGGATCAGCGTGCGCGCGCGGGCCGACGACGGCTGGCTCGTGGTCACGGTCGACGACGACGGCGTCGGCGGCGCGGACGCCGAGGGGGAGGGCCTGCGCGGCCTGGCCGACCGCGTCGAGGCGCTCGGCGGGCGGCTCACGCTCGACAGCCCGCCCGGCGGCGGCACGCGGCTGAACGCGCAGATCCCGCGCTGAGCGCCGTCGATCTGGCGGAAAACCGACACGGCGACGACGGGCGGCGACCTGGCGACGCCGTGAACGCGCACCGATGCTCGTCACATGCTCCTTCGCACGCTCTCGAGGCGACTGACCTACGCCAACGTCGCCTCGACCATCTGTCTCTTCCTGCTGCTCGGCGGGTCGGCCTACGCGGCCGCGGCGATCACCGGGCGCGACGTCAAGAACGGCTCGCTCACGAGTGCCGACATCAAGGACCACTCGCTCCTTGCCCGGGACTTCAAGTCGGGCCAACTGCCGCGCGGCGCGAAGGGCGATCCAGGGCCGGCCGGGCCGAAGGGCGATCCCGGGGCCACCGGGGCCGCCGGCGCCGCGGGCCCGCCCGCGCCCGCGCCGCCGGCGCTGAGCCGCCGGCCGGTCGGGCGCCTGACGCTGCCCGGCGTCGCGGGCGACGGGCCCGGCGGCACGATCGATGTGCGCAGCATTGCCTGGTCGAACACGCTGTCCGGCAATCCATGGGGAGGCGGAGGCGGAGCCGGCACCCCCAAGGCGGTCTTCGGCGACGTCGTGATCGCGAAGGCTCCGGACCGCAGCTCGCCGCTGCTGTGGAAGATGACGACGAGTGGCCAGCACGTGCCGACCGCGACGCTCGCGCTGTTGGCGCCGGGCGCGGCGGCGCCGTACGCGACGTACACGTTCAAGGACGTCGCCGCGACGACGTTCACGACGCACGGCTCCGGCGACGACCGCCAGGACGAGGTAGGGCTCTCGGTCGGCTCGGGCGCGTTGGTCGCCTTCGACGCCGCTGCGACGCTGCCGTCGGTCGAGCAGCCGCGGGTGGGTCAGCTCACCGTCGACGGCATCCCCGGCGACCACGACGTCGTGCTCGACGCGTGGAGCCTGGCGAATCCGCAGGTCGGCCCGTTCGAGGTCAGCAAGCCGGTCGACGCCGCGTCGCCGGCGCTGTTCACGCGCTTCGCCTCCGGGATGCACAGCAAGAGCGTCACGATCAAGCTCCTGCAGCCGGGCTCGGAGACCGCGTACACGACCTACGTGCTGACCGACGCGGTCGTCACCTCGTTCGCCGTTGTCGGCGACGGGCGGCCGCTGGAGCGGATCGGCTTCCAGGCGGCGAAGATCGAGTCGACCACGCCGGTGCCCGGCGGCTCGCCGATCCACAGCTGCTTCGACGTCCTCCAGAACGCGAGCTGCTGATCATGCGCGGCTATCTCTCCATCGCACCGGGACAGCCGGGGGCGATCAAGCAGGCACTCAACGCCAGCGGCTGGCTCGACGACGAGATCGTCGCCGCCGGCGAGCTGCGCCAGGGCAAGGCGCCGAGCCTTCTTGCCATGGCCACCGGCACGGCCCTGGTCGAGGTCGTCCGGCCGCGGCGCACCAAGGCGCTCCCGCGCCGGTTCGTGCTCGCAGCGACCGCCGACCGGATCATCGCGTTCAAGGCGTGGGGAGGCGGTGGCGGCGCCGACGATGGCCCGTACATCGTCAGGGTCAAGCCGGGCGCGTGCGGCTCGTGGCCGCGGTCGTCGGTGCGGCTCGTCGACCTCCCCGAGGACGCCGGGTCCGACGCCGGCACGCTCGAACTCGACGGCACCGAGCGCGTGCCGGTCTTCAAGCCGAACCTCAACGGCGGCGACCCGGGCACTGACGAGCTGATCGAGGTGCTCAGCGGCCGCGCGCCGAGCACGGCCGTTCAGGCCGACCTCAGGCGCGCCGCCGACGCGCGTCCCGACGACTACCGACGCCTCGCGGCGGATGCGGCGCGCGGGCGCCCCGCCCGCGATCTCCGCGGCTGGGCCGAGCGGCGCGGGCTGGAGTTCCGCGGTGGCACAGCGCAGGGCGGTCACCTCAGCGTCACCTGCCCGTGGAGCGAGGACGTCCTCTTCAACGTCGTTCGCGGCCGCTGGCCGGGCGGGACGTACGGCGTCGTCTGCCACGAGGCGCGGATCTACGGCGAGGAGGCGTCGGGCTTCTTCCACGGCGGCGAGGCGCTCACGACGGGCGGCGGTCTCTCCGTGCTCGACGTGGTCGAGCAGGTCACCGCGCTCCCGGTGTCCTGGGGCGGCTCCGGCGAGTGCTACTTCAAGGTGCCGTACACGTCGGCGGGCGCGCGGGTCCCGCACGTCGCCGCCGTCAAGGGCCTGCACATCGCGCGCCGCGCCGAACGGTGGACCGACACCGACTCGCTGTTCGGCACCTGGGAGGCGCGCGCCCTCGATGACCTCGGTCTCCGCGACGAGTGGGTCGCGGCGGTGCGCAAGCACTCCGACGAGCGTGCGGTGCAGCGGCTGCTGCGCGGCCCGATCCGCGACGTGCTCGCCGCGCAACAGGGTCTCGGCTTCGAGGTACGGATCGAGTACGGCCAGGTCATCGTCTCGCGTCAGGACTTCCTCGAGCGCGACGAGGACCTCGATGCGCTGGTCGCGGCCTCCGAGCGGCTCGCCGGCTCGGTCCGCGAGATCTGCGCGCCGTCCTCGCCGCGTTCGCTCAGCACCGAGATCGAGCCGCCCGAGTGGCTGGCGTCGGTGCGCCGCAGCCCGAGGAAGAAGCACACGCTGTGGCCGATCGGCGCGCTGCTGGAACGCGTGGTCCAGATCGCCGACGAGCGCGCCCTCGCGGTCGAGGATCCCCGCGCGTTCCACGCGGCGTTCCCGGGGCTCAACTTCCCCGGCGAGGCGTTTGGCGTGCTCCGCGGGCGCCTGCCCGGCACCGCGCTCACCGGGCGGCTGCTCTGCTGCGCCGAGCGGCGGATGTCACTGCCCGACGACTTCCGCGAGTTCCTGACCAACCCGGGCGGCGCCGTGGGCAGCGACGTCGCGGTCCTCGCCGTGCGAAGCGACGCGCCCTGCACGGCGCCCGAGGGCGAGGTGGATGGCGACGTGCGCGTCGCGATCGCCGACGGCGTCCTCACCGCATGGCGCACGCGCGAGAGCTGGCAGGCCGACGGTCGGGCGCTCGATCGCCTCGCCGCCGACGTGGCGGCGATCGCCGCTCGGCGCGGCCTCGCGTAACACCGACGAACGACCAGGACGTGACGATGTCGAAGCTCCGCTCCAAGCTCACCTACGCGAACGTCATGGTGACGATCGCGCTCTTTCTCGCCCTCGGGGGCACCGGCTACGCCGCGGCGACGCTGCCGAAGAACAGCGTCGGCACGACGCAGCTGCGATCCGGCGCGGTGACGTCGTCGAAGGTCAAGGACGGATCGCTGCAGGCCACCGACTTCAAGGCCAACCAGCTGCCACGCGGGCCGCAGGGCGCGAGTGGGCCGCAGGGGGAGCGCGGGCCGGCGGGCGAGCCCGGGCCACGCGGCCCCGCGGCGGGCACCGCCATCGCGCCGCTCGACCTTCCCAACAACGGCAGCGGCACCGTCGCCGATGTGCCGGGCGTCGGCCGCCTCGACGCCTTGGGGTGCGGTGACCTGAATGTCGACATGCACTTCGTCAACACGTCGGGCGCCTCGCAGAGCTGGGTGCTGACGAGCTCCTTCCAGGCGCGCCTGAGCTGGCCGGCGGACGCCGGGACGCTCGCTCCCGGAGGCGTGCTCGACAACGGGCACAACGACAAGTGGGACATCGTGAGGCTCAGCGTCGTGGGCCCGCGCTCGGCCACGTTCGAGGTGTCAGTGACGCGCACCGCGGCGAACCACTGCCTGTTCTGGGGCCACGTGCTCAGCGCATGACGACGCGCACGACCACGCGTGCCGGGCGCGTGGGCGGCGCGAGCGACAGGAAGTCGCGTACCGCCGCGGTATGCCGGCAGAACGGGCAGTCGAGTGCGTGCACGGGCGAGACCGGCCCAGCGAGCGCCACCGGCGCGTCGCACCGCGGGCAGGCGAGCGTGCCGGTGCCGACCCGGCCGCGCGTCGTCTGACGGTGCTCGTGCTCGCCCGCAACCGGCTCGGACCCGATCGGGTCCGAGCCGTCGATCCCGCGCATGAACGCCACGAGACCGAGTGTACGGAGGGCGCTATCCGGCGATGTCGCTGCTCGCCTCCTGGAACTGACCCATGAGGCGCGCGAGCGCTTCGCCGGTGTAGGCGTCGATCAAGCCGGACCCGTCGACGACCAGGCCCGCTCGCGTCTGCAGGCGCTCGAAGTCGGCGCTGCGCTGGATCTCGTCGAGTTGCTCACGGTCGCCGCGGATCAGGATGAACCCCGCGAGGTCACCGCCGTGCGGCGCCAGGAACCACGGCTCGAAGCTCTCGATCTTGCCGTCCTGCTGCAGCTGCGCGTAGTACTGGAGCGCCTCGGCGAAGACCTCGAGGGCCTTCGCCTCGCGGCCGCGCACGACCTCGCCCCATCCGAAGAACAGCCCTTCGTCCGCCATGTTGATCCCCCTTCGTTTGGCCCCCGCCGACACTACCTGGCGCGTTGGAGTCAGACACGGCGTTTGATCTCTGACAGTGCGTCGGCCCGCGGTTTCTCCTCGCGCGCGCGGGGACATATGGCTGGCATGCGAATCCGGTCTGCTGTCGCGGGGGTCTTCGTCGCGTCGATGCTGCTCGCTTCGGGGGCGAGCGCCGCGGAGCCACCGCCCGGGGCGGTGATGTCCGACTCCCTGGACTACGTCGGGCGGCTCGCCGACACCGGCACGGTGATCGAGGGCAAGTTCGACAAGGTCCGCGGGCGCGACATCCTCGTCGTCGACGGCAGCTGGGGGCTGAAGACGTTCGACGTCTCCGATCCCGAGCACCCGGTCGCGCTCGGCACCTTCCTGCCGCCCGGGATCCAGCCCGGCGGCTTCTGGGAGGGCGAGGACCTCGACATCGACCGGACCCGGCGGCTGGCGTTCATGTCGGTCGACCCGCGGCACGTCGACGTCGACCAGGCGAGCTGTCCCGGGACCGGCCACCAGTCGACCAAGACGCGCCTGCCCACGTGTCGCAGCGGGGTCGTCGTCGTCTCCTACGCCGACCCCTCGAACCTCGAGCAGGTCGGCGACTTCATCGAGGTGCCGGCCGGCCACACGACATCGTGCATCGAGAACTGCCGCTTCCTGTGGACGAACGGTCCCGCGCGCCGCACCGACCAGAACGCGATCTTCGGCGTGCCCGAGATCAGCGGTGGCCTCGGCGACGGGCGCCCGGTGTGGGTCACCGACATGCGCAACCCGAAGAAGCCGTCCGTCTTCCCGGACCCGATCGACCTGCACCGCAACGACGGCGTCACCGACTACACGCATGACATCCAGGTCGACGCCGACGGGATCGCCTGGGCCAGCGGCCGCGGCGGCATCCGCGGCTACGCGACCCGCGGCGTCTACCGCGACCCGGCCACCGACGAGCGCCGGCCCGCGACGCCGTGGAACCCGATCCTCGTCGCCGGCGGCGGCGTCGACGGGATCAGCACGCCCACTCCCGACGGGCGGTTCATGCACAACTCGATGCACCCCCTCAACGGCAAGGTGCACGCGCCCGGCGTCGAGGACGGGAACATCCTCGTCGGCACCGAGGAGCAGTTCAACGGGCCATGCGCGGACGACGGGCGGCTCGTGTTCTCCGACCTGACCGACTCGTGGGGCGGCGAGCCGTCGCAGAACTCAACGGCCGCCAACCCGTACCGGATGAAGGCGATCGCCACCTGGCACCCGGCGCGCAACACGCCGGAGACGACCGCGGCGAACAACGACTGCTCGGCGCACTACTTCGACATCTCGGGCGCCACGCTGACCCAGGCCTGGTACAGCCAGGGTACGCGCGTGCTCGACATCTCGGACGCGTCGCAACCGCGCCAGATCGCGTACTTCCGCGTGCAGTCCGACGGCTCGGCGAACAACCCGAGCTCGGTGGTGTGGGACACGACCTTCCACGCCGGCCTGCTGTGGGTCTTCGACAACCGGCGCGGCGTCGAGGTGCTGAAGCTGAACGCCTCGACGGCGGCGCCGCAGAGCCTGCCCGCGGTGGTCGCTCCGGCCGCGAAGGCCGACCCGTTCGCGGCGCAACCGGTGAGGGACACGGCTGCGGGCTTCATCTGCCCGCTGTTCCAGGACAGCCCGGCGGCGGTCGCGGCGGGGGAGACGCCGCAGACCTGACAGCCTCGCGGTAGCGCGCCGCCGAGCAGAGCAAACTCTGCGGCGTGCTCCACGTCCACCGAGCCGAGCGCGCCGACGGACTGATCGACGCCCTGCGGGCGCTGCTCGCCGACCCGCTGCCGGACCCGTTCGCGGCCGAGGTCGTCGCCGTGCCCACGCGCGGGATGGAGCGCTGGCTCGCGCAGCGGATGTCCGACCGGCTGGGGGTGTGCGCGAACGTCGCGTTCCCGTCGCCGCGCCGGCTCGTCGTCGACGCGGTGGCGACCGCGTCCGGCGTCGATCCGGACAGCGACCCGTGGCGGCCCGAGCGCGCGGTGTGGCCGCTGCTCGAGGTCGTGGACGCACACCTCAGCGAGCCGTGGCTGCATAGCCTGGCCGCGCACCTCGGCGAGCCGGACGACGCCGCGCGGCGCGCGCGGCGGTTCGCCACCGTGCGCCACCTCGCCGACCTGTTCGACCGCTACGCGCTGCACCGGCCGGACATGGTGCGCGCGTGGGCGCGCGGCGAGGACGGGGTGTGGCAGGCCGAGCTGTGGCGGCGGCTGCGCGAGGCGATCGGGATGCCCGATCCCGCCGAGCGGGTCGAGGGCGCGTGCGAGCGGCTGCGCGTCGAGCCCGAGGTTGTCGA